>NZ_CP025119.1:1104500-1461000 GCF_002831685.1 Polaribacter sp. ALD11
CTACTAAAGAAGCTAAAATAGTTAATAAAGTTGTTTTTCCATTCCCATTTTCACCCACCAAACCAAAGATGTCCCCTCTCTTTAATTCAACATTTACAGGTCCTAAAACGAATCTATTATTGTTATAATTTTTGGTAATGTTCTCTGCTTTTAAAATTGTTTTGCCAAGTAAACCTCCACTCTCTATATGGATCTTTTTTATTTCTGAAACACAATTTTCAAACAAATAAAGCAACGGAGACTTGTCTTCGCTACTTTCTTTTTCATAGTGTGTTACAAAATTTAAAACCTTTATGTAAATTTCTTCAGAATCTGTATTTAAAGCAGCATCTAAAAGAGTTCTATAACCTAAAGAGAAATCGCCTCTTTTAAAATAGAGAACTGCTTTTTCTATGAGTTCTTCTTGAGAATAAATCATATTTTAAAATCTAACATTTTTTTTTTAAAAATAGTAAAATTATATTTAGGAGAGACTTTAAATATAGTCTTTTTCTCTCCTTTCTATGCCAAATTTGACTTTGTAAAATTGAATTTATATTTTTTTGAATAATTATATTTTAACTTAAAACTTTCTAGATAAACCTATAGTAAAGTTGTCTTATTTCACCAATAATAATAATAATAATAATAATAATATATCATTAGTAAGATCGCTGCAAGTTAATAGGAGATCCATACACAAGTGCAATAAATGCTAAAAAAATTATTGAAGACAATTTAACTACTATTACAAGTGCATTAAACTTTTATAACATTGAAGTACAAACTGAAACAAGCATCTTAGTAGGCAATGCTATTGTTGAAAATGATGGCGTTCTTTTATCTAAAAAGGTTATAAAAAGTAATTAGATGGAAAGAAAAATATTCTTCTTCTCTATTTATTTCTATTTAGATAGAGGAAAAGAATATCTTTTTTTATTACCATAAAAGGTCTATTTTATAATTGCAATGTTAATTTAGCTAGCGTTTAGTGTTTTTTCATCTAACTAAATTACTTTTTACTTTTACTCTCTTTTACAGAAGGTTTCTTCTTCTTCTTTTTTGGCATTTTACCTTTAATTCTATCTTTTTCAACATTAATATCTGCTATATACTCTGAATTAAATGCATATTCTTTTGCCAATTTTATAAAAGTTAAGGCTTTTTTATATTCTTTTAATTGCTCGTATAAAATAGCTTTCTTAAGATATAAGACAGCTTTATCTGATCCTTTTACTGTCAATACAAAATCTATAAACTCTTCGGCCTCCTTATAATCTTCGTTCCAAAAAAGCGTATTAATATAAGGTGCATACACCTCAAAAGCATGAATGTTTTCTGCTAACGCTTGTTTAAAATAGACAATAGCTTCTTCATATTTATACAATTTTTCTGCATATACTCTACCCATTAAAGTTAAAGCCATGGTGTTTTTATCATCTGCAGACAATGCATAACTTAATGCTTCCATAACTTCCTCTAAATCATAAGGATAATTCTCTAATGCTTTAAAAACATAGTTATTTGTTAATGTTCCCATATTATTTTCTTTGTTTACCATTGCAAGAGTAGCGAAGTAAACTCAATTTCTTCAAAAGAGGACTTCATTATTATTCGTAATGGCACATTTATTCTATTTTTTAAAATCGTTAAGTTAATTTCTGTTATTCTTAAATGATTTTTTTTAACTTGTTTAAAACCTGTTTCTATAAAAACTCGAATGGGATTTCCTCTTTGAAGTTCTTCATGGTTTTTCTATTGACTTTTTAAATGCTCTTTAGCTTGTTCAATAGTATAATTTACAACTTTTTCTTGTAACCTTATAATTGCTGTTCTTTTATTTTGATGCTGAGAACTGCTATCCGCAACCAAAACATGTACACCTATTTTTATATGTTTTGCTCTTATTGCAGAACTTACTTTGTTTACATGCTGCTCTCTTGCAACAGGACTTCCTATTGCTTGAAATTTGATTTCATTTTCATTCATTTCTATGAATTCTGAACTTTCTACTTCAAAACAGCTAATAAATCAGTTTTTACGTTTGTTCTGTTTTCTAAAAGTAGAGGTATCAATTCTTTGAATTGTTTCTAACCAAGATTTAAAAAACCGACAAGGTCGTTGCCTTTTAGTTGAATGTTTACAGATTGTACTGTGCCATTTTGTATTCCGTTTTCTTTGTGGAGGATTGTACAATCAATCTTATTGCAACTCAATTCTTTGAGAAATATCTATACTTTTTTAGCAACTACAAAAGTACGCCCTTCTTGTCCTTTTTATGCGGATATTTGTATTGTTTTTTACTTGTTTTTTACTTGATTTTTCTTGTTATAATAAGATAGACACTAAAGAGATTAGATACACTATTAAATATAAGATCTTTCTTTTACTTCCCTTTTAAATACTGTTTGCTTTTGATGTTTTGCTAACAAAATTGTTTGCGTTAGGGATTGAAACGGCATCCTTTTTGTTTTTCACAAAAAGATATAGTAAAAAGCCCGTTAAAACGCCCTAAAAAATAACAATCTAAAAGTAGATAAATACTCTAATTCTTTTTTGCTTTAATTCTTCCATAAAATAAAATATAGCCATAACATAGAATTGTTAAAACAAAAGCCGTTTTAAAACCAAAACTGTCAATTAAACTCCCGAAAATAAAAGGGATAATTGCACCACCAACAATTGCCATACAAAGTAAACCAGAAGCTTGTGCTTTTAAATCTCCTAACCCCTCTAAACTCAAGGTAAATATTGTTGGAAACATAATTGAATTAAACAAACCAACTGCTAAAATAGACCACATAGAAATTAACCCTGTAGTGTTTATAGAAATTAGAATCATGGTAATTGCTAAAGAAGCAAAAATGGTTAATACTTTTCCTGGTGTCATAATTTTAGTTAAATAAGCACCTACAAAACGTCCTATCATTGCTCCTCCCCAATAAAATATCACAAAGATTCCTAATAAAGATTTTGGGTCAGAATCTGTAAAAGTTTTATTAAAAAGACTCGCGATGGTATTTGCAATATCCATCATGGTTTCATTTTCTGCAACAATTACAGATAAATTCATCTCAGAAAAATAGTTTACTAAGAAACTACCAATAGATACTTCTGCACCAACATATACAAAAATTCCTAAAGCTCCCATTAACATTAACTTGTTTTTAAGTAGTGTTACATATCCTCCTTTAGGGCTTTCTTCCATCACTTTTGGCAATTTTATAAAAGCAAAAATCAACGCTAGAATTGCAATTGAAAAAGCTATTAAAATAAATGGAGTTTGTACAGTAGCTGCTTCTGAAATGTAATACTCTTTTTTTTCTACCTTTGATAATATGGCTATTTCTGTTGATGTTTTTACAGAGTCACTTAATAAGAATAATGCGCCAACAACTGGTGCAATAGTGGTTCCTAAAGAGTTAAATGCTTGCGATAAATTTAGACGACTACTTGCCCCATCTTCACTTCCTAACAAAGCAACATAAGGGTTTGCTGCTACTTGTAAAATAGTAATTCCACCGGCTAATGTAAAATAACCTATTAAAAACACCGGAAAGGCACGATAGGATGCAGCAGGGTAAAAGAGTAAACAACCTAATGCCATCGTTAATAAACCTAGAATAATTCCTTTTTTATAACCAATTTTCGATAAGATAAATCCGGCTGGAAGCGAAAACACAAAGAAAGCTACAAAAAATGCAAACTGTACTAAAACTGTTTTTGCATAAGACATTTCGAAAACATCTTTTAATCTTGGCACTAAACTATCGACTAAGACAGTAATAAATCCCCAAAGGAAAAACAATGTTGTTAAAAATATAAAAGCACTTTTGTATGATTTATCAGTTGTAGCCTTCATTTTATTTTATGCTTTTTTAATATAAGATCCAGATTCTATATAGGTCTGTTTTCCTTCTTGATATTTGCTAATTCCAAAACCATCATGAATACAGTAACAGCCATATTCTCCTTTTTTATTAATGGCAACATAACCCACTTGAAAATTATTGTAATTGGGGTTAGATGTTACTATTCTTTTTACACCTTCTTCACAAGCTTCTTGCGGTGTTCTTCCTTGTCGCATTAATTCTACAATTAAATAACTTCCAACAGTTTTTAACACTTCTTCTCCCATTCCGGTTGCAGTAGCACCTCCTATTTTATTATCTATAAATAAACCTGAACCTATAATTGCAGAATCTCCTACTCTACCAGCCATTTTATAAGCCATACCGCTTGTAGTACATCCGCCAGAAATATCTCCATGTTTATCGATAGCTAACATTCCAATAGTATCGTGATTTTCAATATTAATAATCGGTTTATATTCCGATTTTACTTTCCATTTTTCCCAAGCTTTTTTAGAAGCTTCCGTCAATAAATTCTCTCTTTTAAACCCTTGCTCAACAGCAAATTGTTCCGCACCTTTTCCTGCTAACATTACATGTGGAGTTTCTTCCATTACCTTACGAGCTACAGAAATAGGGTGCGCAATGTTTTCCATGCAAACGACAGCACCATAACCTCCATTTTTATTCATAATACAAGCATCTAGTGTTACATTGCCATCTCTATCTGGGGCTCCTCCATTTCCAACAGTTGTATTTTTTAAATCTGCCTCTTCGGTTCTGCAACCCGCTACAATAGCGTCAATAGATTCGCCTCCTTTTTCTAACACTTCCCAAGCAGCCTTTGTAGCATTATGAAAACGCCAAGTTGCTACTACTACAGGAACAATCGTTTTACTTGTTGCTGTTACTTTATTTTCTTTTTCACCTTCCGTTACACAAGATGCAATTGCTGGTACAATAGCTAAAGCTAAACCTGATACCGATGCTTTCTTTAAAAATTTTCTACGTTCCATTTATTTATTTTTCTGGATGATTTGGTACTGTAAAAATAAATCATCCTTGTTTTATCTATTTTTCTTGCAAGATATAATATCTACCAATTAATTTACAATTGATTGACTATTTTTTAACTAACAGGTTTTTATGAAATTTATTTCCTGTTCAGATTATTTATAATTTTAAACAACAATTCTAAGTTTTAAAAAAGTAGCTTCCTATACTATCACTTATCATTACCTTCATTTTTTAACCTTAAAAGACTCTTTCATTTATATAGTTATAAAGCTATTCTCTTTTCATTCTATGAAATATAAAAGACTGAAAAATTAAAACTAGTAGATACTTTTTTCTAGTTGTATAATTACAAAAATTTATATAGCTTAGCAAGAGAACGATAATCAATCAACAAGAAAATGGGTGTTTTTAGACGAATAACAGAAACTATAATGTACATAACTTTAGTTTTACTGCTAACAGCATGTTTTAATAAAAGTGAAGTAGCAATTACTCCTTCAATTATTCCAATTCCATCAGAACAAATTATAACAAAAGGAGTTTTTTTACTAAATAGTGATACAAAACTAACCTTCGATGAAGAATTAAAAGAAGTTTCAAATCTTTTTAAAAGTTATATTGAAGGTGGCAATAAAATAAAACTAAACAACACTTCTAAAAATAGTATTCATTTTAAAATTGATCCTTTAATAACTAATATTGAAGGATATCATTTAAAAATAACACCAGAAGAAATTTTAATTTCTGCAAAATCTCAAAAAGGTGCTTTCTATGCTTTCCAGACATTAACCCAACTCTTGCCTATTGATTTTGAAAACTCCAATAGAAAGGAAATTGCAATTCAGTGTTTAGAAATTAAAGATGCACCTCAATTTAAATATCGCGGAATGCATTTAGATGTTGGCCGTCATTTTTTCTCTGTAGATTTTATCAAAAAATTCATCAATATTATGTCGATGTTAAAGTTGAATACATTTCACTGGCATCTTACTGAAGATCAAGGTTGGCGCATCGAGATTAAGAAATATCCGAAACTTCAAGAAATTGCTGCCTATAGAGATGAAACATTAATTGGAAGTTATTCTGATCAACCTCATAAATTTGATGGTAAAAAATACGGAGGTTTTTACACACAAGAACAAATAAAAGAGGTGGTAAAGTATGCTTCGGAAAGACAAATAACTATAATTCCAGAAATTGAAATGCCTGGTCACGCACAAGCTGCAATTAGTGCTTATCCTGAATTAAGTTGTACTGGAGAACAAATTGAAGTAGCCACAAAATGGGGTGTTTTTGATGACATTTACTGTCCGAAAGAAACAACTTTTAAATTTTTAGAAGACGTAATTGATGAAGTAATAACTTTATTTCCGGGTAAATACATTCATATTGGTGGAGATGAAGCTCCGAAAACAAGATGGAAAGAATGTAACCATTGTCAGAAATTAATTAAAAAAGAAGGTTTAAAAGATGAACATGAGTTGCAAAGTTATTTTATCACTAGAATGGAAAAATACATCAACTCTAAAGGAAAACAAATTATTGGTTGGGATGAAATTTTAGAAGGGGGTTTGGCACCAAATGCAACCGTGATGTCTTGGCGAGGAATTAGTGGTGCTGTAGAAGCTGCAAAACAAAAGCACAATGTAATTTTAACGCCTAATACTCATTGTTACTTCGATCATTATCAAGCGACTAATAAGAATGAACCTCTTGCAATTGGGGGCTTTCTTCCATTAGAAAAAGTATATAGCTTCAATCCGATTCCTGAAGAATTAACAAAAGAAGAAAGTGCATACGTTTTGGGAGCTCAAGGAAATATTTGGACAGAATATATGCAAACTTCTAACAAAGTTGAATATATGGCTTTCCCTAGAATGGTGGCTTTAAGTGAGGTTGTTTGGAGTTCTGCTGAAAACAAAAACTATGAAGATTTTAAAAAACGTTTAATTTATTTTCAAAAGAAATTAGACAAGCTAGATGTAAATTATGCCAATCATTTATATGAAATTAGCGGTAATGTTAATTTTATAGATAATAAATTATTCTATGTTTTAGAAGCTTCTTCTAACGATCAAAACATTAGATTTACGACAGACGGAACGGATCCTACTTTGAATTCTGCGGTTTATAAAAAGCCTATCTTAATTGAGAAAAACACCATTATTAAAGCAGCTAGCTTTAATAAAATTACAATGATAAGTTACATATTTACAGAAAAAATTAAGAAGCATAAGGCAATTGGACAGAAGATTTCTTTAAATGTAAAACCTAATAAAGCATATAATTTAGGTGGTATTAAAGCTTTAATTAACGGAGTTTCTGGAAGTAATGACCGTTATGGTGATAAAGAATGGTTGGGTTTTAATGGTGATGATGTTGAAATAACTATTCAATTTGATAAACCAACTGAAATCAACTCAATTGCTACACGTTTTTACAATGCAAACGGACAATGGATTTATGCGCCTAAAGAATTTAATTTACAATTGAAATTAGAAGATGGAAAAACTATTTCATCAAAAAGTAAAATTAAAAACAGAGATTCTTTATTCGTTAATTTTGATATAAATGTGTCTAAATTTTATCCGAAAGATAAAAAAACCAAATCAACATCTTTAAAAATTACAATTCCTAATTACGGAATTATACCAAAAGGAAAACAAGGTACGGTAAATAAAGCTTGGACTTTTATTGACGAGATTATAGTTGAGTAAGCACCTATAGAAACCTTACAACTTTTAAAAACCTGTGAGGTTTACTAGAAAGGTACTGAAATAAATTTAGCATAAATGAAATTAGAAATCTGCGCAAACTCTTATCGATCTGCAATAAATGCCGAAAAATCAGGAGCTGATAGAATTGAACTCTGTTCTGAGCTTTCTGTTGGGGGTATTACCCCTTCTTACGGACTCTTAAAAAAAGTTTCTGAAGAAATCTCGATTCCCGTTCATGTTTTAATGAGACCAAGAAGTGGTGATTTTTGTTATTCCGATGATGAATTTCAAATTATAAAAAACAATATTAAGCTCTGTAAAGAATTAGGCTTTAACGGTATTGTTTCTGGCGTTTTAAATACTGATAATTCTATTGATATTGAAAGAACTAGTGAATTAATAGCACTTGCAAAACCACTATATTTTACGTTTCATAGAGCTTTTGATTGTGTTCCAAATCCTAAAAAAGCTTTGGAAATATTAATAAATTTAAAAGTAGATAGAATTCTTACTTCTGGCTTGCAAGTAAAAGCAGCAGATGGAATTGATTTACTAAAAGAATTACAAAGCATTGCAGGAAATCAATTAATTATTCTTCCAGGAAGTGGAATTAGCATAAAAAATGTGCATCTTTTTAGAGCTGCTGGTTTTCGAGAAATTCACACCTCTGCATCAAAAATTAGTAGTGATGAAAAGAATATTTACTTTGGAAATAACTCGCAAACAGTATCAGATTCTGAAACAATTAAGGAAATTTTAAAAGTGATTAAATAAATATAATCTTATTTTTCTACTATAATATTTCAAAATATTAATTGCAACTTTATATTACAGGTGTCTATTGCCTAAATTATTTGCTAGGAAACAATTGTGATTTCAAAAAACCGAAACCATAACCTAAAAATTGAGTTAGAGTAGTAATTATACTTAAAAAAGCAACTTTTAAGTCCTTATTTTGAATTAGAGAATCTATAAAAATTAGTAAAAAATAAAATCCAAAAAAATAAAGTAATTGTGAGTACCCGAAGAGCAAAAAGAAAATACTTGCAGCGAACCCAATAATAAACAAACTTGGAAACCAATAGGTAAGTTTTGTCGTTTCTGGGTATTTTGTATTCAAAATTGGTCTTGCTGTACCAAAACCAAAAGTTTGTTTAAAAAACTGTTTTAAAGAACTCCTGCGTTTATGATAGACAAATGCTTTTTCTATAAGCTGTGTTTCGAAGCCATTAACCCACAATCTAAATGTTAGATCGATATCTTCTCCGTTTTTCATTTTAGAGAAACCTTGTGTTTTTTCAAATGCTATTTTCGACAATCCGAGATTAAAGCTTCTTGGTTGAAATTTGCCAACGGCTTGTTTTTTTCCACGAATTCCGCCAGTTGTTAAAACGGCAGTCATGGCATAATTTATTGCTTTCTGTAAAGAAGTAAAACTTTCATGTGCAGCATCTGGGCCACCAAAGGCGTCTGTAAAATTATTTTCTAAAACTTTTTTTACTTCAAACAAATATTGTTTCGGAACAATTACATCTGAATCTAAAATGATAAAATAATTTCCTGAAGCTTTTTGCATCCCGTAATTTCGACTTGCTCCTGCTCCACTGTTTTCTTTAAAAAAATATTTTAAATGAAGCTGATTTTTATATTTTCCGACAATCACTTCGCTTTTTTGGCTAGAACCATCTTCTACAATCAAGACTTCAAAATCATCAGAGAAATCTTGTTTTGTTAGACTTTCTAACAGCTCGTCTATTTCTTGTGGACGGTTGTAAACTGGTATTATTATAGAGAAGTTTAGTTTCAATGTTTTAATACTTGCCATACTTTTTAAAGTTTTCTAAAAGCAGATAAACTTGCTTAGCCCTGATTGAAACGGCATCCTTTTTTATTTTTCATAAAAAAGATATAGTGAAAAGCAGGAAATAGCTTCAAATACATCTTTTTTTATGGTGTTCTTTTCTAATTTAACAACTCTTTAGCGTGTGTAAGTGCAGAATCGGAAATATCTTTACCACTTAGCATTTCTGCAATTTCTATAATACGTTCTTCTGTAGATAATTCCTTTAAATTTGTAGTGGTAACTCCTTTAATTTCTTCTTTATATACTTTGTAATGATTGCTTCCTTTAGCTGCAATTTGAGGTAAATGAGTAATTGCAATTACTTGCATATTATTGCTCATTTGTTGCATAATGGCTGCTATTTTATTTGAAACCTCACCAGAAACACCAGTATCTATTTCATCGAAAATGATGGTTGGTAATTGGGTGTTTTCAGACAATACTTTCTTTACAGACAGCATAATTCTAGACAATTCTCCACCAGAAGCTACTTTTTTAAGCTCGCCAAAATTGCCACCTTTATTTGCTGAAAACAAAAATTCTAATTCATCTTTTCCGTTTGAAAAATAAGTTTTAGTAGATTTAATTTTAATTGAAAAACGGGCATTTTCCATTCCTAAATCAGTTAGCAAAACTTGCAACTCTTTTGTTAATTTAGGTATTGCTGTAGTTCTTGCTTTTGTTATTTTTTCTGCAACTGAGTCTAACTTTTCTGAAACTGAATCTATTTCTTGTTGTTTTTTATTGATAAATTCATCGGCAGATTCTACTGCAACCACTTTATCTGAAATTTCTTCGAAAACAACTATCAATTCTTTGTTTGAATTTACAGCGTGTTTTTTTTGTAAATTATACAACAACTGCAATCTATCATTAATTTCTTCGGCTTCATTCGGATTAAAATCTACGCTTTCGTTCGCATTTTCTAATTCTGCAACAATATCATCTATTTCTATTTTTACAGAAGTAACTCTTTCTGAAATTTCTTGATACTCTTTAGAAAAGGAAGAAATTTTTGTCAATCTATTTTCTAAGGTATTTAGTAAATTCTGAATTCCTATTTCTTCATTAACCGTAAGCTCTAACGCTTCAGACAAATTATCTTTAATAGCTTCTATATTGTTAAGCTTCTCTAGTTTTTCTTCTAAAACTTCTTGCTCGTCAGCTATAATTTTAGCTTCTTCTAATTCCTTAAAAAGGTGTAAATTATATTCGTATTGTTGATTTGATTCTTTTTGTTGAACTTCTAATTTTGATAGCTCTTTTCTTAATTTATTTAATTGTAAAAAACCTCTTTTGTAAGAATCGATTCTTGGTGTATTTTTTGCCAAAGCATCTAAAATAGCAAACTGAAAATTATTATCAGACAATTGCATCGTTTGATGTTGTGAGTGTACATCAATCAACTTTGCTCTTAATTCGTTTAAAACCGATAAATTAACTGGCGTGTCATTTACAAAAGCTCTCGATTTACCTGAAGGAAGAATTTCTCTTCTAATAATAGTTTCTGCTTCATAATCTAAATCTACAGAATTAAAAAAATCTTGTAAATTGTAATTAGAAATGGCAACTTTTGCTTCTACAACGCATTTTGTAGACGTATCTTTTAATGAAGATAAATCTGCACGGTTTCCTAAAACCAGCCCTAAAGCACCTAATAAAATAGATTTTCCTGCACCAGTTTCACCAGTAATTATTGATAAACCAGAGGAGAAATCGATACTTAAATGATCGATTAAAGCGTAATTATTTATGGATAATTGTGTAAGCAAATTGACTAATTTTTAGAAGATAAAATTAATGAAAATTTGTTGATTTTAATCTAACTTTCTCCACTTAGAATTATTATTCGGAGAAATTTTTCTGACAGTTTGTATCAAACGTTTTTTATTTCTTGTTTGTGTACTTTCAGAATACATACTTACAATCTCATCTGCTTTTGCATCAAAAAACAGTCTAATTAAATAATTACCTACTGTTTTGTTATAAATACTCTCTAAAGAAATTACACTATCCTCAATACTCTGTTGTGCAGAAGCCTTAGCACCTACTAAATTATCAAAACCATTTCTATGATAGTTATAAAGTAAATTTCTATACGCTTTCAGTTTTGGAGACATTAAATTATCTATCAATAAATACCTGTTTTGTTTACCCACCACATTTTGCCAAGAAGAAAGTCCGCTTTGTTGTGCTTGTAACATTACATTTTGTGCTTCTTTTAATTCTGCTTCACCACCAAATTTAGCAAAAGTATCTGCATCTACTCCTAAAATTACATTTGCATAAAAGACAATCGTAGAAACTAAATTGCTATCAAAAGAATTCTTATTATAAATTAAAGGATCAAATTCATTGTATTTAAAACTGAATTCATTGTCCTTTATATTTAATATTGGCGATGCATAACTAGAACCGTAAACAGGTCTTGTAGATTGCACTTGAAGTGTTGCCGTAAAATTGTTATTGTTTCTAGAAGTAATAATAATTGTCATTGCACAATCTACACGTTCTTCTGGTTTTACAACTCTATCTGTCCATTTTGTTTGATTGATGTATTCATTCAAAGACCTTTGTAAGGTTGTAAATACTTGTTTGTTAGAACCTGCAACTTGGTCTGAATTCACAGTTACCAAACAGTTTAATTCTTGTGATTTTAACACAGAGACTGAAAATAATAAGAAAATAATTAAGATTTTTTGCACTTCTTTTGTTTTTATTGTCTGGTCGAGCGCAGTCGAAACCTTACTTTAAACCTCTCGACTGCGCTCGAGGGGAACAAGATTATTAAGATATTCTTTTTACAATTTCGTTTATAATATCTTTAGCTACTTCAACTTTAGACTTTAATTCAAATGGTTGCTCATTAAAATCTTTATCAATAATAGTAATTTTATTTGTGTCTGTTGCAAAACCAGCACCTTTATCTTGTAACGAATTTAAAACAATTGCATCTAAATTCTTTCTTTTTAGCTTGCCTTTTGCATTTTCTAATTCGTTATTGGTTTCTAAAGCAAAACCCACCAAAAATTGATGCTTCTTAATTTTACCCAAAGAAGCTAAAATATCTTTTGTTGGTGTTAACAAAATCTCTAACGTAGCAGCTGTCTTTTTTATTTTCTGAGAAGCAATGTTTTTTGGTTTATAATCTGCTACAGCAGCAGAAAGTATGGCAATATCTACATCTTTAAAATATGTATGAGCTGCATTGTACATTTCTTCCGCAGAGACTACATCTATTCTGTGAACGAAAGAATGTTTTATTTGTTGATTGCTTGGACCAGAAATTAAGTAGACTTCTGCGCCTAAATTAGCAGCAGCATTTGCAATTGCAAATCCCATTTTTCCTGAAGAATGATTTCCTATAAAACGTACAGGATCTATCGCTTCATACGTTGGGCCTGCAGTTATTAATACTTTTTTTCCTTTTAAAGGCAAATTAGAGAGTATATCATTTTCTATAAATGACACAATGTCTTCGGTTTCTGCCATTCTACCTTCGCCAACTAAACCACTTGCTAGTTCGCCTGACGTTGCAGGAATTAGAATGTTGCCAAAATCTTGTAATTTTTCTAAACTTTCTTTGGTTGATGGATGGATATACATATCCAAATCCATTGCAGGTGCAAAATAAACAGGACATTTTGCAGATAAGTAAGTTGCTAACAACAAATTATCGCAAGTTCCATTTGTCATTTTAGACAAGGTATTTGCGGTAGCTGGCGCAATTACCATATAATCTGCCCAAAGACCTAAATCTACGTGATTATTCCACAATTCATTTTCATCTTCTTTAGAATAAAAAGTAGATAGAACTGGGTTTTTAGAAAGTGTAGAAAGTGTAAGAGGTGTTATAAAATCTTTAGACGCAGGAGTCATAATAACTTTGACTTCTGCGCCTAATTTTATAAATAAACGAACTAAACTAGCCGTTTTATATGCTGCAATACCAGCAGTTATTCCTAAAAGAATCTTCTTTTCTTTTAAGACAGACATTACTCTGTTTCTGGAGTTCTGAAATACACTTTACCATTTAACCACTCTTCAACAGCCATTGCCGTTGGTTTAGGTAATCTTTCGTAAAATTTAGAAACTTCTATTTGCTCTTTATTTTCAAATACTTCTTCTAAAGAATCATTATACGTTGCAAATTCATCTAACTTATCTACCAATTCTCTTTTTAAATCAGAATTAATTTGATTAGCTCTTTTTGCAATGATAGAAATTGCCTTATAAATATTTTCTGTTGGCGCTTCAATCTCATTTTTGTCGTAAGTAATAGTACTTAACGGTGCTTTTGTATCTTTATAATCCATCTCTAATAATTATTTCTTTTGTAAATTTTCGAACTCTTTTTGCTTTGCAACTAAAGCATCAATTCTTGTTTTTTCAGTTTGTAACGTTGCTAACATTAAATTAGAATCTTCCATATATTGAGACTCTGGAAAACTTTTCTTTAACTTCTCATAAGCATCAATTGCATCAGCTATTCTTTCTTCCTTTCTTCTATCGTAACTTTTTAAAACAAAATCATGTGCTGCCTTAAATCTAAAATATAAAGCTTCTTCTTTATATTTTGTACCTAGAAAATCTTCTAACAAATTATCAAACGCTTGTATTGCCGCTTTGTAATTTCTTAAATCGTATCCTGCTGTTCTATAATAGGTCTTTGCTATTTCAAAGTATTTCTTTTCTAACTTCGCTCTTAATTCTGAATAGTATTTATTCGCTTCATCAATTTTATCTGAAGCAGGATACGTATTTATAAAACTTTGGAAAGATTCTAAAGCTTTATTTGTATCTGTTGGATCGATACTAAAACGAGGAGACGCTAACTTATAACTGTAAGCAGATAAAAATGCAGCTTCTTCTCTTTTAGAACTTTTTGGGTAATTATTTGTGAAACGATCAAAATAATAACCTGCAATACTGTAATTCTTTTCGTTAAAATTAGACTGCGCAATCATAAATGAAATACGTTCCATTTGAGGTTTCCCTCTGTAAGATGGCGTAACTTTTTCGAATAAACGCAAAGCTTTACTGTATTTCTGACTTTCGTACATTTTAACAGCCATCTTATACTGCTCTTCAGAGGTACCTTTATTTAATATTTTTTGGTATTCACCACAAGAAGATAGTAGTAAACTAAAGACCAATAAATACGCTAAATTTTTAATTTTTTGCATCGGGCAAAATTAGTGATTAATTATGGATTAATAAAACGTTTTTTAACACAGTTAATTGTGTACCACAATAATCTATAAAAAAACTAATAAAAAGAGACTTTAGATACTAAAAGTTTGTTAATCTTAAAGCTGAGTTGTAGGTGCTGCTACCAACGATTTTATATCGTTATCGAAAAGATAGAAACCACCTTTATCATCTCCTATTAAGTTTATTTTATCTAGAATATTTCTCGCAAGTGCCTCTTCTTCAATTTGTTCTGAAACATACCATTGTAAAAAATTATGTGTTGCATGGTCCTTTTCTTGTAAACAGATATCAATCAAATCGTTTATGCACTCAGAAACCTTTACTTCATGGTTAAATAATTCTTGAAACATTTCTTTAAAAGAACCAAATTGAACAGGTGGTGCTTCTAATTGAGATATTTTTGCATGTCCGCCGCGTTCATTTACAAACTTCACCAACTTTAACATGTGCATTCTTTCTTCGTCTGAATGTGCATACATAAATTGAGCAACACCTTCAAAGCCTAGAACCTCAGCCCAAGAAGCCATCGATAAATAAACTTGAGATGACTGTGCTTCTACTGTAATTTGGTTATTAAGTGCTTCTTCTATAATTGGTGATAACATATTCTTTGTTTTAATTTTGTAAATCAAATTTAGGCATTAAAATGTATTAATTTTAATATAAAATTAGATTTCTACCTATTTATAATTAATCTAAAACGAAAAGGTTTTTACATAATTGGCAATTTTGCCATGTAATTCTTCAGAAGCCTTCACTAAAGGTAAACGAACTTCGTTTCTACAAATTCCTAATTCTTGCAAAACTGTTTTTATTCCTGCCGGATTATTTTCTTCAAAAATTAAGTCTATTATCTCCATCATCTTAAAATGAATTGCATAACCTTCTTTATTTTCGCCATTTAAACCACAATTAATTAAAGTAGAAAATTCTTTTGGATATGCTTGTCCAATCACAGAAATAACTCCTGCACCACCTGCTAGTGTTATTCCCAAGGCCAAATCATCATCACCAGAAATAACTAAAAAATCTGCTGGTTTGTTTTTCAACAACTCTAAATATTGCTGCATATTATTCCCTGCTTCCTTCACTCCTACTATATTGGTAAAATCATTTGCCAAACGAATAGTTGTTCTAGCGTCCATATTTTTTGCTGTTCTACCAGGAACGTTGTATAATATAATTGGCTTTTCTGTTGCCGCTGCCAATGTTTTAAAATGCTGATAAAAACCTTCTTGTGTTGGTTTACTATAATAAGGTACAACAGACAAAATACCATCAATATTACTTAAATCTGTAGTTTTTATATCTTTTACAACTTCTAAAGTATTGTTTCCTCCAATCCCCAAAACTAAAGGAACTCTACCTGCATTTGTTGCTACAATAAGGTCTATAATCTGAAGTTTTTCTTCTTTACTAATTGTTGCGCTTTCTGCAGTTGTACCATTTATTACTAAATAGTTTGTACCGTTTTCTATATTGAAATTCACCAACTTTACAAGTGCATTAAAATCTACACTTAAATCTTCTTTAAAAGGGGTAACTAAAGCAACTCCTGTTCCTATAAACTTTTGCATTCTATACATATTTTAGAATGACAAAATTACACTATTAAGATTGATTTTTTTAGGGATAAATTGAAGAATAGGAAGAATACACAACTTTAAACGGTAAGTTTAATTTTATAATTTTTTAATAATTTGAAGATACTTTTTTAATTCTGAAGTAAATTCGCCTACATGCTCTATTTCTTCTGAAATTTCTATTTGATATAGCTTAGAGTTTGTTGCAGCAAAACCAACTTTAAACTGTGCTTTCGACTGTAAAACAGCACTTTCTAAAAAAATATTATTGGTATTAAAATACCCAATTAACAAATCTAAAGGTTGTTCTAAAAAACTTTTAAAATTGGTTTGTGTAAACTGACCTCTCCAATTGATATCTTTTTCTGTAAAGTGTTTGTAAGAAATTTCATCTGTTTTACTAAACGCACGTAAACTGTAAATTTTAGCATTTTTTATTCCTAAAGCAGCTTCTACCGCCACTTTTAAATCTATTTTTGATGTAATTTCTTCGGAAGTAATAATACCAACAGTCTGTATTTTTTTTAAGGCTGAAGCACCACCAAACTCACTATTAGACAATAACTTATCTAACTTCTTCTTTAAAATAGTCTCTTTAAATCCTTGAAAAATCATTTATAGTTGAATTGAAAGTGATAAAAATAGCAATTATTCTCTTACTATTTCTAATAAAATAAACTGATTTAGTTGTTTGCCATACACCTGAAAATTATCATCTGAAACTAATAACAAAGATTGATTGCCATTCTCTAAAACGGGACCAAAAGTAACACCTTCTATATTGTCTATAATTCCTTCTGTTAACTTATCTTTTAAATCTTCAAAATTAATAAGCAAACGTTTCTTTAGTGGCAAATAGCTTGTTTCTTTTAATGACTTTACATTTAAAATATTGGAGGTTTCTTGTGTAACTTCTGCATCAAAAACTCGGACAATATTGCCATAAGCTCCATAACCGCTTTGGTAGGTTCTTTCGATGATAAAGAACTTATTTTTATCATATTCGAGTATAGCTGTTACTCCGTTTAAATTTACAGTCCCTTTCGAAGGTTTTGTAATTTGCTCTAATTGATATGCAAATTGCTTCGTAGCCCTCTTTGTTTCAGTGTTATAATACGTAATTCTAACAGGAGATTGTGTTTTAGTAAAAGTTGGTTCTACTCCATCATTTTTTAAAGGAGCTTCCATTATAGACCAGAAACCTTTTTTATCAATACTTTTAGAAGAGCCTTCTAATACACCATTGTGTTTTATGTTTTTTAAATTTTGAAGACTTTCTGGTAATTCATATTCTGTAATAAAATTCCCACTAAAATCTGTCGTAAAAATACTTGGCTTGCTTCCTCTTCTAATAGAACCTTCCGTAGAAAAATTAATTTGCTTTTTTTCTTCGTCTACAAAAATAGATTCTAAATCTAAGCTATTTTCTTTATAGAAATTAGTGATTGAATCATTTAAAAAAATAACATCTTTAAAATTAATACTTGTTATTTTTCTTTTATCAATATTAATTATAGCCTTTACAAACCTAGGATTGTTTGCGTCATCTATAACAAAATAATAAAACCCATTACTATAATCTACACCAGATAAACCGCCAATTATTGTACCTTTAAGTGATACTGAATCTTTAAGAACAAACTCGCTAACAAACTGTAAATTATTTTTTTTACCAGTACTACAAGAATATAAATTAACTATCAGTAATAAAAAAATAAGATTTACTTTCATTTACATTATAATTTAACATTTTTTTAATTAGGTAGGAGCTATTCTTCTAAGAATCTTTTACCACCATTGCTTTACAAATTAGATATTGAGCAACAATATAAGTAATCATTATACTTAAACCATACACCTCTCTAGCTTCATAAAACTTATTAACAGCTAATAGACTATCTGATATTATAAAAATTAAAGCACCTAAAAATAACCATAAGTTTTCAGTGTTTTTTTGTTGCACATAATTTAACAAAGTAAGTGTACCAAAAGCAGAGATTATAAGTCCATAAATTATTACAGGAACTAACATTTCGCCCAAATTATCTCGTATTAAATAAACGATACTTCCAAAAGCAATTACAAACGGAATTGAATATGTAAGAATCTTATTATAGCTTATTTTCTTTAAATAGTTCGAAGATATTTTTATGTATAAAATATGGGCTATTAAAAAAGAAACAAGTCCGAATAAGAAAAAGGCTTCTTTAAAAAGCAAAAAAGTATCTCCCCAAAAAGAGAAAAATAATGCTGAGACATACCAAAAGCTCACTTTATTAACCGATAGCAAATAAATAACAGCTAAAGATATTGTTATAAATGGTTTTGTTAAAAAAGCTAATTTATCATAAAACAAAAGTCCTAAAATATGCAATACAACAATAACAAGAAATAATACTGATGCTGATATTACTTTGGTTTTTCTTTTCATATTTTTATAATTTCCTCCTGTTATCGTCAGACTTTGTATCTATTAATTTATTGTAAGGATCTATCCCTACTTCAATAGGCTTTTCAGCTACAATTATTGTAATCTTATTATGAATCTGAGTTATTTTATGTTTTTGAAAATACAGTTGTTTTTCCTTCTTTTCCCCTTCTATTTCATCGCTAGAAAAGATACCAATATCTATATAATCTGCCAAAGGAAGCGATAAAATAGGAGAACTCATTTTCTCTGTTTTATAACTTAAAGTATCACCTACTTTTTCTCCATAAAATTTCTTTCCTTTTTCATCATTTCTATATTTAGAAACTTCAAACTCAATATCTACTTGGTAGGTACCATTTTCTAATTCGGTAGACTCTACAGCTACAATTCTATTTTTATACAGCGTAATCGTCTCAAACATATCTTTTATTACATATTGTAAAGAATCTGGCGTTACTTCTCTAATATAGTTAACCATCTCGATAGAAGTTGTGTAAGGTGGCTCTTGAAACTGTACCTTTTCTACATATTTTTTTAACGCTCCGTTTAATTTTTCTTCACCGATATAATCACTTAAAGCATATAAAACCAAAGAACCTTTTTGATAACGAATATACCCTTGCCCGTCATTATACATTAACGGTTTTTCTCTCTTAGTTTCAAAAGTTCGTTGCATTAAATAACCATCTAAAGCATCTTTTAAGAATTTACGCATCTTCGGTTTGCCATGTTGATGCTCTAAAACCTTTAAAGAAACATATTCAGACATGCTTTCAGATAGCATTGTTGCTCCTAAAACATCTGCTCCAATTACTTGATGCGCCCACCATTGATGTGCAACTTCATGAACTGTAACAGCAAAAGGATAATCTACACCGTCTTCATTTTCTTCATCTACGTCTGCAATAAAACCAAAACCTTCTGAAAATGGAATTGTATTCGCAAAAGCTTGTGCAAAAGTACCTGCAGTTCTTGGAAACTCTATAATTCTTAACTGTTTGTGTTGATATGGGCTAAAATTCTTCGCATTATAAGCAACCGAAGCTTTCATTCCTTTCATCATTCTATCTAGGTTATAATCATGCGGTTTGTGATAGTAAATTTCTAAACTAATTCCGTTCCATATTTCTTTCTTTACTTCATATCTCGCAGAATTAAATGCATAAAAATTCAATATTTTACTATCCATTTTATAATGGAAATATTTACGATTTCCTTCTGTCCATTCTTTTTGCAAATATCCTGGTGCAATAGCAATTTGGTCTTCGGAAGTAGAAACTGTTGCTTCAAAATCGATCCAATCTGAGTCTTTAGAGATATACGTATTCCCTAAAGCTGTAGAGTCTGATGGATGCGGACGTAAATTATTAACCGATAAATCGTACTTTTCACGTGTCTTATTATCTGTCAATTCTCCTCCAGATGAATATCCTAAAGTAGGAAACATTGAAGAATTATTAATAAATGTTCCGTTTTCTCTGATAGGAGATTTCTTTTGAAACATGGTGTTTTCTTCACTTTTTACATTGATTGTAAGTTGCAAAGTATCTCCTGGCTGTATTTTTTTATTAAACTTATAAATATCAAAATTAAAAACTGTGTCTTCTAAAACGAGATTATTTGGTTTGTTAAATTCAAAGGTATTTTCCAACGAATTATGATTCAAGAAAATACTATCTATTGCTTTATTCGTTTTATTTACCAGCGTATAAATGGCACTTGCTTTGTACGTTTTTTTCTTCGGAAAAATATGCACATCAGCATTTACGGCAACTACCCTAGGTTGTTTATAATCTGCGTACTTTTTATATGTTTTTTCCCATTTAACGGCATTTAGTTCCGCTTGTTTAGAAGCTGAGTTTTTAGTGTCTGCCTTTGTTTCTAAATAAATAGTAACTCCTAAAGTTAAAAAAGCAACCAAAACCACAATAAAACTAACTTTATACGGCGTTTTAAATCGTTTTGTCGCAATATTTAATCTCTCTACAAAAGAACTTGGTAAACCTCTTACCCACATTAAAATACTTAGAATTAGTAATAAGGTTCCTCCTAAAATCCAATACAACTTATACCATAAATATCTTGATAAAGCAGAACCATATCCATTCATGTCTGAATAACTATAACCTGGACCTTCATTGTATTTAAAGATTGATAATTCTATTCCTATTAAAGATAAAAAGGGCGTACCGATGGCAATTATCAATAAAATAAAAAATCCTAAATATTGGTTTTTAACCAATGTTTGAATAAAGATTGATAACAATGCCCAAACTAAATAGTTTAAGAATTTTAACCCAAATAATTCTTTTATATAATGACCTATTTCGAAATCATAATAACCTTTATAAACTTGAAAAAGCATACCAGAAACCATAATTACTGCTAATAAAACTAATTGCATTTTTAACAATGCAATTAACTTAGAGAATAACAACGTCCAGTTTGGTATTGGTGTGCTATCTACTAAATGACTTATTTTAGCAGTTCTTGCTCTTTGCACCAACATACCTGCATATAAAAAAGTACATACATTTATTACAAGTAAACTAAAAATGTTACCTCCACCCAACATTTGCCACGTAACAGGAAGTGTGTCTGTACCAAAAATTTCGCTAGAACTAAACAACGTTCCTAACAACATTAAAATACCCACTATTAAAATACAAATAAAAGGTAAACTCTTATAAATATATCTAAAATCGATGTTAGACAATTTCCACATCGTTTTTAAATTCTGAATAAAAGAAAAATCTTTTGTTACTTTTGGTAATGTAATTGTTGTAATACCACTAAAATTTGTCTTTGTAACTCTTTCTCCTTTCGACTTTCTAAAAGAAATAGAAATGGCATTCTGACTGAATTTAAAGTACTTAAAAACCAATCCGAAGATTAAAGAAGAAATAACCAACCATAACAATCTGTTGTATATAATTAATTCTTTTATTGGTGTTTGTAATTCGTTTTGTTCAGAAACAGTCCAATATTTAGTATAATAATCTGAAGCCGAAGATCCGAAAGGATCTAAAATTGCTAATAAACTAGCTTGTTCTGGTTCAGAAAAAATACTTGCTATTGCTCCTTGCGCAAACATTAAAATGATTACGGTTATAAAACCTGCTGCAATATTTCTAGAAAAAGTGACTACCGCAAAAACTACAGCACCAAAAAACAACACATTTGGTAAAATATAAACCAAATACGTCTGCAAATAAGTCATAATATTAAAATCGCCCACAATTTCGGAATTGGTTCCCGGAAAGCGAAAACCAATAATCATTCCAATAGCAATTCCTAAAACAATTGCAGACACCACCACAATACCGCTAAAAAACTTTGCGAATAAATAATCTGCTTTTGTAAAAGGGTACGAATATAAGATAGTGTGCATTTCACTTTTAAAATCTCTATAAATAGAAACGCCAATAATTGATGGAAATAAAAAGAAAATTAAAACTGTAAAACCGTTAAATAAACCATTTACATTAATTGGCGAATTTACAATTCTAGAAGAACCTGTAGTTCCTGTAATACCGTCCCAAATACCAGCAGATGTTGCGGATAAAAAGAAGGCTAAGAGTAAAAATATTGATGCGTATATATAAAATAAAGGTCTATTAAACCAATACTTTAATTCTTGTTTGAATATTGTTGAAAACATTTTTTTTGATTGTTAGATGATTAAAAAGTTAGATTTTTAGACGGTTAGGTATCTTCTTACTAACTGTTATACCAACTCTGGTTCATCTTGTTTTAAAGCAATAAAATACACGTCGTCTAATTGCGGTTTTACTGCCACAAAATCTTCCGAAGGTTTTACTGTTGCGTGTACTCTAATATTTAGCGTATTGTCTGGGTTAAAATTTCTAGACAACACATTATAAAGCTTCATGTTTTCTTCTAAATTATCTTTCTCTATAATTTTTGTCCAAATTGTATTTTCTAACTCTTCTGTTGCTTTTTGTGGCGTTGTATGTTTTAAAATTTTCCCTCCATTTAAAATCGCCATTTCATTACAAAGTTCCTTAATATCTTCTACAATATGTGTAGAAAAAATAATGATACAGTTAGAACCAACTTCACGTAAAACATTTAAAAACTTATGTCTTTCTGCAGGATCTAAACCAGCAGTTGGCTCATCTACAATAATTAATTTTGGGTTATTTAAAAGTAGTTGTGCAATACCAAAACGTTGTTTCATTCCGCCAGAGTAACCAGCAACATGTTTGCGTCTTACTTCATATAAATTCGTAATTTCTAAGACCTCTTTTACAATGGCTTTTCTTTCTATTTTATTTGAAATTCCTTTTAAAACCGCAAAATAATCTAGTAATTCTTCTGCAGACATTTTAGGGTATACACCAAAAGATTGAGGCAAATACCCTAAAACTTTTCTTAAAGAAAGATTGTCTTCTAAAACATTAATACCATCGAAAGTAATTGAACCCGAATCTGGACTTTGTAACGTCGCAATTGTTCTCATTAATGATGATTTTCCAGCGCCATTAGGCCCTAATAAACCAAACATTCCTGTGCTAATTTCTATACTTAAATTATCGATTGCTTTTACGCCGTTTTTATAAGTCTTTGTTAAATTTTCAATTACTAACTTCATGTTCTTGGTTTTAGTGATTTTTATTCAAAATTATTCTTCTAAGCTTTTGTTAGAGATTAACTTTGACCCGAAACTTCGGGAATAATTCCCGTAAAAACGAGAATCAGTGATTAGTGTAAAAGTAAGGAGTTTTGTTACATTTTTTTGTGATTTTTTTAATGGAAAACCTAAATAATCGCATTATTTTTACATACATTAAAAGAATAACGAACATTTAGACATATATAGCATGACAAAAAAATCAATATTAAATAAAGAATCGCTTACATTTTTAGAAAAATACTTAAATAATGCTGCACCAACTGGTTACGAATGGGAAGGTCAGAAAATTTGGATGGATTACCTAAAACCTTACGTAGACACCTTTATCACAGATACATATGGTTCTGCTGTAGGAGTTATAAACCCAGATGCAAAATACAAAGTTGTAATTGAAGGGCATGCAGATGAAATTTCTTGGTATGTAAATTATATTTCAGATAACGGATTAATTTACGTGATTAGAAATGGTGGTTCAGATCATCAAATTGCACCAAGTAAAATTGTAAACATTCATACTAAAAACGGAATTGTAAAAGGTGTTTTTGGATGGCCAGCAATTCACACCAGAGATAAATCTAATGAAGAAGCGCCAAAACCAGACAATATTTTTATAGACACCGGTTGTGCTACAAAAAAAGAAGTTGAAGCATTAGGTGTGCATGTTGGTTGTGTAATTACGTACCCAGATGAGTTTCATATTTTAAACGGAGACAAATTTGTTTGTAGAGCTTTAGACAACAGAATGGGCGGTTTTATGATTGCCGAAGTTGCCCGTTTATTAAAAGAAAACAAAAAAGAATTGCCTTTTGGCTTGTACATTACAAACTCTGTACAAGAAGAAATTGGTTTGCGTGGTGCAGAAATGATTACACAAACCATAAAGCCAAATGTTGCTATTGTTACAGATGTAACGCACGACACAACAACGCCAATGATTGAGGTTAAAAAAGCAGGCCTTTTAGAACTAGGTAAAGGTCCGGTTATTGCTTATGCTCCAGCGGTTCAACAAAAATTACGAGATTTAATTACAGAAACCGCCGAAGCGAATAAGATTCCTTTTCAACGTTCTGCACTTTCTAGAGCAACCGGTACAGATACAGATGCTTTTGCGTATAGCAATGGTGGTGTTGCTTCTGCATTAATCTCTTTACCATTAAGATACATGCACACAACTGTAGAAATGGTGCATAGAGATGATGTAGAAAATGTAATTAAAATGATTTATGAAACATTATTAAACATCAAAGACGGAGAAACTTTTTCTTATTTTGAATAAAAAATAAAGCGTCATTACGAGGAACGAAGCAATCTTATTTAATTCCTAAAGAGATTGCTTCATTATACTTCCTCGTAATGATAATTTTTTATATGAACGAATTTATAGATATTTTAACACCGGAAGGAAAACCAACAGGAAAAACCGCTTTAAAATCGGAAGCGCATAAACATGGTTGGTTTCACGCCACGGTTCATATTTGGTTGTTTACTTCAGCTAAAAAAATATTGCTTCAAAAAAGAGTATTGACCAAGAAAGTATTTCCTGGTTTGTGGGACATTTCGGTTGCAGGACATGTTGCTGCTGGTGAAGAAATTTTAGCTTCTGCAAAAAGAGAAGTTTTTGAGGAAATTGGGTTAAAACTAGAAGATAAAGATCTTATTAAAATTGGTACAAGAATTCATCAAATTTCACATGCAAACGGAATTCAAGACAACGAGCATCATCATGTTTTTGTAGCTGAATTAAAAGTCCCAATTTCAGAATTAAATATTCAAACGGAAGAAGTTGCGGCAATTAAATTATTCGACTTAGACATTCTTCAAAATACAGAAAATTTCGAAAACGTTTTATTATCGAGATTTCATGAGTATTATTGCTCAGTTTACAATCAAATTCAGCAGCAAATAAAACAAAGATGAAAAACACAATTTCAGAACGCGTTTACGATTTCTTAAAAAACTATCCTCCCTTCAATTTACTAACTGCTAGTAAAATACTAGAAATTTCTTCCGAAGTAAAAATTATATACTTAGAAAAAGGAAAAGTTCTTTTTAATCAAAATGACACCAATCACAAACATTTTTACATTGTTAGAAATGGAGGTATTAGTTTACATAAAAATTTACAAAACGAAAAAACCCTTATAGATATTTGCGACGGTGGAGATATTTTTGGTCTAAGACCTTTAATCAGTAATGAGAATTACTCTTTAGATGCGATTGCTAATGAAGAATCTATTGTTTACGGAATTCCTATTACCATTTTTGAAGCAGTTTCAGATAAAAACTCTAAAATTAATAAATACTTATTAACTTCTTTTGCTTCTACCTCTTTTGACCCTTATACAAATGAACAAAACAACAACATATTTACAGATTATATAACAAAAGATAATTTAGAGTATTCTAATTTACATGCTGTTAATTACACAAAAAAACCTTTAAAATGTACTATAAAATCTACAATTAAAGAGGCTGCTATAAAAATGAGTGCTCAAAAAATTGGTTGTATTGTAGTTGTTGATGAAGAGGGACTTCCTAAAGGAATTATTACAAATAGTGATATTAAAAATAAAATAGCAACAGGTCTTTTTTCTATAGATACCTCTGTTAAAGAAATTATGTCTTCCCCTGTTATAACGCAATCAAAAAATCTAACAGTTTTAGACGCTCAATTACAAATGATAAAACACAAAGTTGGTCATTTATGTATTACTGCCGATGGTACTAGTAATTCTACATTAATAGGAATTCTAACAAACCATGATGTATTAGCTTCACTAGGAAACAACCCAACCGTTATTTTAAAAGAAATTAAACGAGCTAAAAAAACGAAAGAGATTCGTAAAATTAGAAATAAGGCAAACCTGCTTTTAAAGCTATATTTAGAACAAAACATTCCATTATCGCATATTTCTAAAATTATTTCAGAAATAAATGACAGTGTAACGATAAGAGTCATTGAACTTTCTTTAAAAAAGATGGATACACCTCCGCCAGTAAAATTTTCCTGGTTGGCACTAGGTAGCCAAGGCAGAAAAGAACAACTCTTATATACAGACCAAGACAATGCTTTAATTTTTGAAGATACTGCCCCTGAACAGTATTTAGAAACCAAAAAGTATTTTTTAAAATTAGCAGGCCATGTTACAAAGTCGCTTCATAAAATTGGTTACGAATATTGTCCTGCAGAAATGATGGCGAGCAACCCAGAATGGTGTATGTCTTTATCTAAATGGAAAAACCAGTTTACCGATTGGATTGTTAATATCGATGAAAAAGCCATTTTACTATCTTCAATTTTCTTTGATTTTAATCATGTTTATGGTGACATTACGTTGCCTAAAGAACTAACAAAAAGTATTTTTAAAACATTGAATAAAAGCAGTCGTTTATTTACTTTTTTAGGAAAAGAAGCCATTGCAAGCCCTTCTCCATTAGGTTTTTTTAAACAGTTTTTAGTTGAAAACAATGGAGATCATAAAGATTCTTTTAATATAAAAACAAGAGCCTTAATTCCGTTAATTAATGCCGCTAGACTTTTAATCTTGTCAAATAATATTTCAGAAATTAATAATACTGCACAACGTTTTGAAAGGTTAGCAGAAATAGAGCCTCAAAACAAAGAATTATATGAATCTTGTTCCTATGCTTTTAAAGCATTATTAAAATTTAAAACAAAACAAGGAATACTACACAATGATTCTGGTAAATTTATACAGTTAGAGTCTTTAACTAAAGAAGAAAAATTAAAACTAAAAAGATGTTTTAAACCTATTCGAGAAATTCAAGAGGTACTTTCTATAAGATATAGTTTAACAATATAAGAGAACTATGATATTTAATTGGTTTCGTAAAAAAGAAAAACTGCTGCTACCTAATTATTTTTTAGCGTATCAAGAAAGCATTAATAACACAAAAAAACTTTCAATAAAAGAAACGAGGTTTGTTGTTTTTGACACAGAGACAACTGGTTTTTTAATAAAAAAAGATAGAGTGCTTTCTATAGGAGCAGTCTCTCTAAAAGACAATATTCTTAATGTTAATGATTCCTTTGAAGTTTATATTAAACAAAAGGTCTTTAAAGCTGAAACAGTACCCATTCACGGAATTTTAAAAGAAGGTGAAATTGAAAAAACTACTGAAGCTACAGCTTTAAAGCTTTTTATAAAATATATCGGTAATGCCGTTTTGGTAGGGCATCATGTAAATTTTGATGTACAAATGATAAACGAAATTTTAAAGAGAAATAAACTACCTAAACTTTTAAATAAAACGATAGATACAGCGCTTCTTTATAAAAAATCTAAACACACAATTTATCAAAACGAAGAAAAACAGTATTCATTAGACAACTTGTGTGATGAATTGAATATTTCTAAAAGCGATCGTCATACAGCTAGTGGAGATGCTTATATAACTGCCATTGCTTTCTTAAAAACACTTTCTCGTTTAAATAAAAAAGGAGATTTAAAATTTAGAGATTTACTAACCTAAATATTAGTTTTTAGGTTTTTCAAAAAATGAATCGGCTAACTTTACCTGACTAATTAAAGGCAATGTGAATTTAGTCGCTGATTCTTCCGGTGCTGTTGGCAGGCCATTTTCATCTTTTTTATACCAAGTAATTTCAGAAGGTAAAATCAATCCATTTACATTTTTCCATTTATTATATCTAATAATATTAAATTTATTACTCGTTTCTTTTGAGTTAAATGTAACCGTATATTTTAACCATTCCATTTGATAGGTTTCTGAATTGTAATATATCATATAATTGTCATCAGAAGAATTACCAACATTTGCTTTATAAGAAATTTTATAACCAGGATACTTTACCCCTTCAAAAACTAAAGCATCTATTTTTTCATAGATAATTCCGTTATCTGCTAAAACAAAAGGCATTGCATAAAAGTAAAAGTATAGGTTATAATAAAATGCTGAGTTCCCTTTATAAGTTCCTGCTACCTCTTCATCTAACCAAACTTCCTTTCCGTTAAAACCTAATGAATATTTTGGTGTGTTAATTACTGTTCTTCTAGATTGTAAATCTACAGTATGCACTTCTTCACCTTTATTAAAAGATAAAATTTGTACCTTTCTCCAAGTATTAATTCCTCCATGTTTTTCAAAAACCTTTCCTAATTCTGTTGGAAAATAATTTTTATCAACTTCAATAATATTTTCTTTTTTCACCTCTTTTTTGGTTTCATTTTTACAAGAAACGGCAATTACAATCATTAGTAATAAAAGTACTTTTTTCATAAATTAGTTTGTCTTAATTATAGTGATTATTGAAGTCGTTATTTAAAAAAAATGATTACAAAAAAAATACATTCTTTAATAAATAAATAAATCTCGCTAAAAGGCGAGATTTATTCAAGTAACATTTTTAATACGTTGCTATGCAACTTTTAAAATTGATTTTCTTTAGATTTTTGATTGATATGTAAATAAATCAAAATACCTTCCTTCTGCATTAATCAGCTCATCATGCGTTCCTCTTTCTGCAATACTGCCAGATTCGATTACTAAAATTTGATCTGCTTGCTTAATAGTACTTAACCTATGCGCAATAACAATGGTAGTTCTGTCTTTTACCAGTTCTGATAAACTTTGCTGAATTAAAGACTCACTTTCGGTATCTAAACTAGACGTTGCTTCATCTAAAATTATAATTTTTGGGTCTGCTAAAATAGCTCTTGCAATTGCCAAACGCTGACGCTGCCCCCCAGAAAGCTTCACTCCTCTTTCTCCTATTAAAGTATCTAAACCATCATCAAAACGATCTGTAAATTCATTTACATACGCAGCTTTTACTGCATTTTGCAGTTCTTCTTCCGTTGCATTTGGTCTCGGGAACAAAATATTTTCTTTAATGGTTCCTTCAAACAAAAACTCATCTTGTAAAACAACCCCTAAATGTTTACGGTAGCTAGACAATTTAACTTTAGACATGTCTTGATTGTCAATAGTAATTGTACCCGATTTCGGATTCAAAAATGTAGCAGACAAACCCGCAATAGTCGATTTTCCTGAACCAGAACTACCAACCAAAGCTGTTACAGAACCCGAAGGAACTTTAAAGTTGATATTATTCAAGACTTCTTTTCCTTCTTCGTAAGAAAAAGACACCTCATCAAAAATAATTTCACCTTTTACATTTTCTAAAACAACTGTTCTTTCTTCGTTATCTTCTTCTGCAGACATATTCATTAGTTCTTCTGTTCTATCTAAACCTGCCAAGGCTTCTGTTAACTGACTACCAATATTACTCATTTGAACAATTGGTGCAATCATAAAACCAAGTAATAAAGTGAAGGACAGAAAATCTCCAACGGTTAATTCGCCTGTCATAATTTTATAACCACCAATTCCCATAATTCCTGTGGAAGCGATTCCTAATAAAAAAGTAGAAGAACTCGTCATTATAGCAGTTGCTGTTAAACTCTTTTTTACATTTTGAAATAATTTATCTACACCTTTTTCAAAAACTTCATTTTCTTGTGCCTCTGCATTAAATGCTTTTATAACTCGAACACCAGACAACGTTTCTGTTAATCTTCCTTTTACATCAGCATTAATAACACCTCTATTTCTAAAAATAGGTCGAATGTATTTGAATGCTTTTAAAGCTACAACGCCAAAAATAGCGACAGGAACTAGTACAAAAAATGTCATAGAAGGACTAATCTGAATTAGTAAAATCATTGAAATTACCGCTGTAATTGTTCCACCAACTAATTGAACCAAACCTGTTCCTATTAAGTTTCTAACACCTTCAACATCACTCATAATTCTAGACACTAATGCGCCAGATTTTGTATTATCGAAAAAACTAATAGGTAAAGACAATACTTTCTTTTGGACTTGTGCTCTTAGTTCTGATATTAAAAACTGTGCTTGCACACTTAAAATTCGTGTCAATAAAAAAGATGTAATTGATTGTACTAAAATTGCAATTCCTACAATTAATAGCAACGAATATAATTGATCGTAATCTTTATTCGGAATTACCTCATCTAACAATGCCTTACTTTTCCATGGCAATACCAAACTAGACAACCTGCTTAAAACAATTAATACCAGCCCTATAAAAACCAACTTTCGTTTTGGCCAAATAATAGTTTTAAATGCTTTTAGAATTGAAACCTTAGGTTTTTTTTTATCTTGTTTAGAATCTTTAAAGTGTTGCATAATGTATTTTAAGAATATAGATACATTCTCTTTGTCAATTTATATGCCATACAAAAGAAGTGTGACACATTAACAAAAGTAACAATAAGCAAAACACTTGTCAGTTTAAAAGCTATAGTATTGACTAAGCTAAAATATTGCAAAAAAAAACTCCAAAATAAATTTTTTGGAGTTCTAAAAACTAATTCTAAACAAGAAGTTCTCTAAAGATCTTCCGCTTGATTTCTCTATAATTTTCTAGATGATTTTGGTATAAATCCCTATTTTTTTTGTGTTCATTATGATAAAACAAATCACAATCTAAATCGATACACTCTAAAAAATCACCTACAGTATTTCTATACTTTAAAAAGGTGGTGTACATATTTGTGTTTTCATCAGTAAATAATAACACCCGATCTTTTAAATCGATATCATTTAAATTATTCGATGAAATTCTAACTAAATAATCACATTCTTCTGTAATAAAATTTAAATGCTCTATACACAGATTAATTTCCTCTAAACTTCTTTTTTGAAGAACCTGACTTTCAGATTCGTTATTAGATATATTACCAGATTGCATCATAATTATTTATTTAGTTACCTTCTCTGTTTGCATCACATTTACCACTTTCAACTCTTTTAAACCTCCTGGAAAATCCCATAAAATGGCATCTCCTTTGGCATAACCTAAAACAGCGGTTCCCATTGGCATCAATAAAGAAATCTTACTCTCTGCAATGTTACTATCTGAAGGCACAACTAACTTAAAAGTTTTTTCCCAAGCACTGTCTTGAGAACTCACTGTTACAATAGAATTTAGCCTTACTACATCTTTAGGAACTTCTTCTTCAGAGACTACTTTGGTTGCATTTCTTAACTCATCTTGCAGCTTTAAAATATGGCTTTTAACAGTTTTTGATTCTGCTATTTTATTTAAATTTAAGAGCTTTTCTATTATCAAGAATTCTTTTTCCTCAATAATTAATTGATCATACTTCATTATCTATCGTTTTAAATCTATGGAAAAACACCTCTTTGAGTATATGTTCTTTCTAACCTTTCTATTGCTAAAACATAAGCAGCAGACCTCATATCTATTTTTTTAATTTCGGTAACATTTAAAACCTTAATAAAAACTTCTCTCATTTTTTTCTGAAGTCTTTCCATAATTTCATTCAACTCCCATAATTCTCCGTTTCTATTTTGTAGCCATTCAAAATAACTACCAATAACACCACCAGAATTACATAAAATATCAGGAATAATTGCTACACCTCTTTCTAACAATAATTTTTCTGCTTCTACTGTTGTTGGTCCATTTGCACCTTCAGCTATTAAGAATGCTTTAATTTGATGTGCTTTTTCTTCAGTTATTTGATTCCCCAAAGCTGCAGGAATACAGATATCACAATCTAAACCAAAAAAATCTTCTTTGTCTCTATTTTCTGAATTTGGAAAACCAACAACACTCCCTTTATTCTCTTTTGTGTACTCTAATAAACTTTCAACACCTAAACCTTCTTTGTTTACAATTGTACCAAATGCATCTTGTACACCAACCAATTTAGCACCTTCTTTTTCTAAAAAGTGAGCTGCCCAATACCCTACATTTCCAAAGCCTTGAACAATAAAAGTTTTGCCTTTTAACTTTACACTTTTTTGTTCTGCCCAAAATTTTATAGTAAGAAAAACGCCATAACCTGTAGCTCTATCTCTACCTTCTAAACCACCAGAACCTATTGGTTTCCCAGTAACAACATGTTGGTTTTTTGATCTTTCTGACGGCTTTTTAGTAGACATATAAGTATCTGCTATCCAAGCCATAGTTTGAGCATTTGTGTTTACATCTGGTGCAGGAATATCGTGTTCTGGCCCAATATTATCTCCTAAAGCATATGTAAACCTTCTTGTAATACGCTCTAATTCACCTAAAGAATATTTTTTAGGATCCATTTGAATACCTCCTTTTGCACCACCATAAGGCAAACCTGCTAAAGCTGTTTTCCAAGTCATCCACATTGCCAATGCTTTTACGGCATCAATATCTATTGTTGGATGATATCTTAAACCTCCTTTATAAGGGCCTAATGCATTATTATGTTGCACTCTGTATCCTTTAAATATTTCTACATTACCACTGTCCATTCTTACAGGAAAATGAATAATTAATTCATTATTTGTTACACTTAATATCTTTTTAATATTAGGGTTTAAATTTACTAATTCGGCAGCATTTTCAAACTGCTCCATTACGTTTTCTAACATCCCTTGTTTGGGCTGTTTCTTTTGCTTTATTTCTTTTGTTAAAGTCGTCATAATTAAATAATTTCAATTTCTTTTTCACCTTCGGTAAAATTAAAACTTGGTGTTAAAATAGATGTTGAATTCGTGGTTTTTAATATCTCTATTGCATATTCACTACAAGACCAAATAAAATTTTTATTTGATGTTAAACTACATGAACTTGCATAAAGACAAGAATTACATAAGCTATTACAATTAATTGTCATAATTATATTTTTAATTACAACTGTACATTGGCAATGGATGTGCCATCTTTTTAACAGCAAAGCAAAAAAACAACCTAAAAAGCTAATTTACAATACATTAGAATAAATAAAGGTTTTATAACAAAAAAAACAGTTGAGGAATATTTCCTCAACTGCTACATTTTTACTCGCTTTTAAATTATCCTTATTTTAATTTTTCTCGAAGTGTTTTTCGATCTATTTGAAGAATCTCTGCTGCTTTTGTTTTATTATTGTTTGTGGCTAGAAGTACTTTTAAAATATACGATTTTTCAAATTCCTTTAATGACAATAATTTTTGAGTTTTAGAAAAATCAATCTGATATTTTATATGCTCTGGTAAATGTTCTACATCTACAAGGCTGTCACACATGATAATAGCTCTTTGAATTACATTTTCTAATTCTCTAATATTCCCGGGCCAATGATAACTTTTAAGAATAGCTAAAGCTTCTGGTGTAATTTTTAAAAAACGGTCCTTATATTCTATTCCGTATTTGAATAAAAATTTATCTACCAATAAAGGAATGTCTGAGAGTCTTTCTAATAATGAGGGAACCTCTATTTGCACCACTGTTAATCTGTAATACAAATCTTCTCTAAAACGTTCTTTTTTAATAAGATCTTTTAAATTTACATTTGTTGCTGCTATTACTCTAACATCTATTTTTTCTGGTTTTTGAGAACCAACTCGAACTATTTCTTTCTCTTGTAAAACACGTAATAATCTTAATTGAGTTGACAAGGATGCGTTACCTATTTCATCTAAAAAAATGGTACCATTATTTGCTGCCTGAAAAAAACCTTTTCTATCTTTTTCTGCTCCTGTAAAGGCTCCTTTTAGATAACCAAATAACTCAGATTCTAATAAATTTTCTGGTATTGCGCCACAATTTACAACGATAAAAGGTGCTGAGGAAAATTTACCCATATAATGTATAGAACGCGCTACCAGCTCTTTTCCTGTACCACTTTCTCCATGAATAAAAACAGTTGCTTTGTTGTTTTTTAAACGCTCTATAACTTCTGTTACTTTTTTCATAGCTGGAGATGTCCCAATTAATTCTCCATAAGGTTTTATTGAAGTTTCTTCTTCTTTTTTAGTAACTTTAACAACTTTAGGTTTTGATTCTAAAGATTTTATAACAGCCATTTTTAGCTCTTCTTTTGTAAAAGGCTTTGTAATATAATCTGCGCCACCAGACTTCATAACATCTAAAGCTCCTTCTATTGAAGGAAAACCAGTTATCACTAATTTTGGAATTTTAGAATAATGCTCTGACGCATATTTTATTAACTCTAAACCATCTACACCAGGCATTTGTAAGTCTGTAATTAATAAATCTATCGAAGTATCTTTTAAAATTTCTAATGCTTCCTTTACAGAAATCGCTTTGTATGTGTGGTAATTTAGCGATTGTAAATGCCTTTGAATTAATTCTAAAATATGAACATCATCATCTACTATTAATATATTTTCTTTATTTAACATCATTTAATTTTTAGGAAAACTGACAATAAAAATAGTTCCTTTTGGGATATTTGGTTTGTGTATTATCGTTCCTTTGTGACTTTTTATAATTCCGTGAACAACACTTAATCCTAAACCAGAACCTTCTCCAACGGGTTTAGATGTAAAAAACGGATTAAAGATATTCTCTGAATTAATTGTTTCTATTCCTTTGCCTTCATCAGAAATTTCAATTTCCACCGTTTTTATTTTCTCCTCAACAGTAATGTCTATTTTTCCATTTTCTGGAGAGAAATAAATGGCATTTATAACTAAGTTAAAAATCACTTGTGTTAACTGAATTCCATCTACTTTTAAATTAATTTCGTTACTTGAGTAAGCTATTTTAAAATCTATATTTTTTTTCTTAAAATTAGGTTTTAGTAAACTTATAGATTCATCAATAGTAGCGTTAATGTTAATTGAAGTCATTTGTTGTGGCATTTCACAAGAAAAAAACATTAATTTTTTTACAACTTCTCTAGAATAAATAGCACTATTTATTACTTTTTCTAAATCTTCACTTCCTATTTTATCCTCTTTATAACGTTCTTTTAATAATTCTGTAAACCCTAAAATATTAGCCAAAGGTGTGTTTAGTTCGTGCGCAATACCCGCAGTAATTTCTCCTAAAATAGTAAGTCTTCCCGCTCTTTCTATTTGTCTTTTAGCTATTTCTTCTTTTTCATTTATTTCATTTCGTTCTAAGAAATCTCCTATTTCTGAAGCGACTTTCTTTAACAATAACTTCTCTTCATTTAGAAAGGCATTTTCAGAAAATTTTTGTTTAGCATAACCAACAGTAATTGCTCCTTTAATATTTTTAAAAGTTTTTATTGCAGAAATAATAAAAATAGCATCTTCTATTTTTTCTCCATCTATAACAGAAAAATCATCTAATTTAATTTCTACAAATGCTTCTTCTGGGAATCTAATGGCCTCTTTTACACTAGCTGATATTTCTTTTAATAAAGACTTTATATTTTTAAAATTATTGTTTCGTACAAGAGAACTAACTTTATATAAACAAGTTAATTCTTTTATGCGTTCATTTAATTTATCTTCTAAAGTTATTTGATTTTCCATATTTAAATTCACTTATAATAGTTACTATATTTATAAGAATTTCTAAAAATAGAAAATTATATTTGCTTTATGGATATTCAAATCATTTTTGAATCAATTTTAAATAATTGGCATGTTATTTTGCTCTTTTTTACAGTCGCTGTTTTGTACTCTTCTGTTGGTTTTGGAGGAGGATCAAGCTATCTGGCAATTTTAGCTTTAACAGGAATCGTTTTTACACAAATTAGAGCAACTGCTTTGTTGTGTAATATTGTGGTAGTTTCTGGAAACGTGTTTTTGTTTCATCGACAACAAAAAGTTAATTGGAAAAAAATAACTCCTCTTGTTTTATTAAGCATTCCTTTGGCTTTTTTAGGTGGAAAAATAAAAATAAGTCAGCAATTTTTTTTTATTTTATTAGGTTTCACCTTACTATTTGCTGCAATTACTATGTGGCTGTCTAGAAGAATTATAGCATCAAATGAAATAAACGCCAATTCAAAACCTTTAAAAAACGGTGTTTTTGGTGGAGTTATTGGCTTTATTTCTGGAATGGTTGGTATCGGTGGTGGCATTTTTTTAGCTCCTTTATTACATCTTACAAATTGGGATACTCCTAAAAAAATAGCAGCAACGGCAAGTGTTTTTATTTTAGTAAACTCTATTGCTGGCTTAGTTGGTCAATATTCAAATCCTTCTTTTATAATCGATTGGAACTTAACTTCAATCTTGTTAATTACAGTTCTTATAGGAGGTCAAATAGGTAGTAGAATTAGTAATACTTACCTAACTCCTATTCAACTAAAAAAGGCAACCGCTATATTGATTGCCTTTGTAAGTATTCGAATTTTAATAAAATATTTATTCTAATTATTTCTTTTTAGCTTTCATAGCTCTTCCTCCTTGATTTAAAGTTAAAGCACCTATTACTCCTATATCATTTTCATGAAACTCGATAGTAGCAGCTACTACTTTTAAAAAGAATTTAGTGTTAGATTCTGAAAATAACTCAAACTCTGGCTGCCCTGTTGCTTGAAGAAATAGTTGACTTCCTTTTGAAGTTATAGTGATTATAAAGTTTGGTTTTAACTCGTATGCCCCTTCATATCTTTTTAAAACATCTGCAGAAACAGTTTTTACATTTTGTACTTTCAATACTTTTTCACTTAAAACTCCTTCTTCTTTATATATTCTATTTTTAAAAATAGTCGCTTTTTTTCCATCTTTTATAAAAAAATCATAAGAAATTAATCCATCTTCAAAAGAAAAACTATTTGGCGATGTTGGGAAAATTTGAAACGCTTGTGAACTTCCTTCTCTTTTACTATATAGTTGATTGTCTTTTAAAGTTATATATCGAAAATCACCTGTGTTAAATTGATAGGTTCCAACCCATTTTTTTAATTGTTCTAGAGATAATTCAACTGTTTTACTCTTCTCGAAAATAGGCTTATCAATTGCTAAAGCAGCTATTTTAACAGCAGTATTAGTAGGCGAATTGCAGCTACAATTAGAAAATACAATTACATACACATCTTTACTAGGTACAAAAATACCTATAGATTTATATCCAGGAATAGACCCTCCATGTTCTATTGTTGGTATTTCATTTATCTCGTTAAAAGTCCAACCATAACCATAATTTATTTTATCTCCATTATTTAATGTGTAGTTTGTAAATGCTTTACGTATTGTTGTCTCTTTTACAAACACATTATTTGTAATAGCTGTTTGCCATTTTAACATATCGTCTACATTAGACATTATAGAACCAGCAGCAAACGGTAATGTTAAACTAATATATTGTGCATTAGAAAAATCTGCTCCTTTTTGATAGCCAGAGGCTCTATTTTTAATTATTTTTTTATGACTTCCGTAATAGGAAGCACTCATGTTTACTTTATCAAAAATTCGCTCTTTAATAAACTTAGAATAAGAGGTTTCGCTTACTTTTTCAATAATATATCCTAAAATAAAATAAGCAGAATTATTATACTTATACTCTTCACCAGGTTCAAAATCCATTGGTTCATCTTTAAAGAAATCTATAAATTCTAAAGGTGATTCATCAACTGTCATTACTTTTCCAAAACCCTGCATAGAAGTATAACTCTTAATTCCTGATGTATGGGTTAATAAATGATGCACTGTTATTTTCTTTCCATTTGTTGGGTACTCAGGAATAAATTTAGTAATATCATCCTCTAAACTTAGCTTTCCCTCTTCTAACAACATTAAAATTGAAACGGCAGTAAATTGTTTTGTGATTGACCCAATTTGAAAAACATTATCGGGAGTCATATCTACATCTAGCTCTAAATTTGCTTTTCCGAATGCTTTACGGTAAATAACTTGTCCGTCTTTAGCTACCAAGACAGAAGCTCCTGCTTCATTCGCTTTAAATTGATTACTTAATATAGCATCAATTTTAGATTCTAGACTTTGCGCTTTACTGGTAGTAAAAAAGAAGATGCAAAAGAGACTTAGAACTATCGATTTAAAAAAAGTCTTTGTGTTCATTGATTGGTTTTTGTATTGATTAATTTTAAATATGACGATATAAAAAAATTAAAGTTACACTAATTCTCAAAGTTTTATAAAACTTCTATTATTTAAAGATAGCTATTTTTAAGTTTTTAAATATATTTGAACAATTCAATTACCTAAATAAAAAAAATATGTTAGAAGTTATTTTCACATTAGTAATGTTGGTTTTATTGCAAGCTGTTCTTGGTTTCGACAACTTACTTTATATTTCACTAGAATCTAAAAAAGCACCAGAAGCAGATCAAAAAAGTGTGAGAAAAAAAGGAATTTTAATAGCAATTATATTAAGAATCGTATTATTGTTTGTACTTGTTTCTATTATCGATTTTTTTCAAGAACCTTTTTCTTTTTTATCAGGAGGAATAACAGATATTGTAAAGTTTGCTTTTAACGGTCATAGTATTATTGTATTATTAGGTGGCGGTTTTATTATCTACACAGCCATCAAAGAAATTTGGCACATGATTTCTACAAAAGGAATGGAAGTTTCTGAAATGGCAACAGACAGAAGTACAAAGTCTTCTAAGGCAGTTATTTTTAGTATTGTTCTAATGAATTTAGTTTTTTCTTTCGACTCTATTTTAGCAGCAATTGGCCTTACAAGTGAAATAGAAAATACTACAACTGCATTTATTGTCATGGCAATTGCCATTGTAATTAGCGGGTTATTAATGCTAATTATGGCTGATAAAATCTCTGTATTTTTATCAAAAAATAGGATGTATGAAGTTTTAGGACTGTTTATCCTTTTTATTGTAGGAATAATGTTAGTTACAGAAGGTGGTCATTTGGCACACATCAAAATTTTTGGAGAAGAAATTGTACCAATGAGTAAAACAACCTTCTATTTTGTGTTGGCAATTTTAATAATTGTAGATGTAGTGCAAGGAAAATACCAAAAGAAGTTGTTGGCAGGAAAGTAAATAAAGCTAATTTAATTATTAAAAAAAGTCGTTGTATTTAATTACAACGACTTTTTTACTCCACTTCAGAAATACTGTCTTTTATTCTTTGAGAAACAATCTGTAAAACTCTTCTATTAACTTCAGATGATTTCTCTGAATAAAAGGCAAATTCATCTTCAGAAAAATGACCTATAATAAAACCTAAAGTCATGTTTTTGTAATTATTATCTGTTTTAAAAACAGAAGAAACTCTATTTCTTTTTTTCTTATCTACTAAAACAGATAAATCAATTTTTCTCTTCTGAAGATAATTTTTAAAGGACGTTATTAATAAATGATGTTGCATTTTTATAACAGGACGTATTACTTCATTTTGAAACTTTTCTACATCTGAAGTTCCATCATTTACTAAATCTGATAAAACTGGTCGTTCTTTTTTATTCATCTTTCTAAAGTTTATTTTAAAGTGTAATTAACGTGAAGAAGGAAAAACAAACTCTTTTATACTTTTAAAGCTTTATAAATGAAGCCTTATCTATCTAACAATTCATCTAACTCTAATTGCAAATCGTATTGTAAATCTTCGTGTAATTTTTCAATTGCTTTTTTAATCATTCTCACTTGAGAATCAAATACATTTTGCAATTGTGTGCTATTTTTTATTGATGGTCTAAATTCTTTCAGCTTCTTACAGAAGTACAATAATAATTCTGCTTCAGTTTCTTTCTTTTTAGAATAACGAATGTGCTTTTTTATAGAAGTTAATATTTTTCGAATACTCTTTCTAATGTAAAAAAAACTCTTTGTATTAATCTCATCAAACTGAATGTCTACTTCTTCTTTTATAGTTTGAATGTAAGAATCTTCATCATGAGATTCAAACAATAAATAGGTAAGCAACTCTTTATTTTCTTTTTTAAACCGAGCCAAATGCAAACACAACTCTTTTAAATCTGCAGCAGATTTATGAGATAACTCATCTTTAAGTTGTTTTATGGTTACTGCTTTCAATCTTTCTTATAATTGCTAAAAGACCTCACAGGTTTTAAAAAACATGTGAGGTCTCTATTATCTTAAAAATTACTTTTCACTAGGAATTTCAACTATTTCATTTACATCTTTATCATAATCTACACCAGGTACTTTAAAACCAAATAAGCTAAAAAACTCATCGCTATATCCTTGTAAATCTCCTATTTCTGGTAAATTTTCTGAAGTTGCTTTTTTCCAAAGTTCAGCAATTTCTGCTTGTACATCTTCACGCATTTCCCAGTCGTCTATTCTAATTCTTCCTTTTTCGTCTAGTGCTAAATCACCACCAAATAAGCGTTCGCTATACAAACGCTGAATTTGTTCGATACACCCTTCATGAATTCCTTTTGCTTTCATTATTTTATACAACAAAGAAATGTATAAAGGAATTACAGGAATTGCAGAACTTGCTTGTGTTACCAATGCTTTATTTACAGAAACAAAAGCTTTTCCACCGATCGATTTTAAATCATCTGTAATTGTAAAAGCGGTTGCTTCTAAATGGTCTTTTGCTGCACCAATTGTTCCGTTTCTGTAAACTGGTCTTGTTACCTCTGGGCCAATGTAAGAATATGCAACTGTTGTAGCGCCTTCAGAAAGTAAATTTTCAGCTTTTAAAGCATCCATCCACATTTTCCAATCTTCACCTCCCATTACTGTAATTGTATTTTCTACATCTTCTCCTTCAGCAGGGTTTATAGATATTTCTGATACTTTTCCTGTATGAAAATCTACTGTTTTATTGGTAAAAACTTCTCCAATTGGTTTTAAAACCGATTTGAATCTTTTTCCTGTGTTTGGGTGTGTTCTTACTGGCGATGCTAAACTGTAAATTACCAAATCAATCTGACCTAAATCTTCTTTAATTAAGTCTACAACTTGTTCTTTTATTTCATTTGAAAATGCATCTCCATTAATACTTTTTGCATACAAACCTTCTTTGTGCGCATGTTTTTCAAAAGCTGCTGTGTTGTAATAACCTGGAGAACCAGGTCTTCCTTCTGTTGCCGGTTTGTCAAAAAACACACCAATTGTTGCTGCATCTGAACCAAATGCACTTGTAATTCTCGATGCCAATCCGAAACCTGTAGAAGAGCCTAAAACTAACACTCTTTTAGCGCCTTCTATTTTTCCTTTCGATTTTATATAGTCTATTTGATTTATTACGTTTTGCTCACAACCTGTTGGATGCGATGTTAAACAAATAAATCCTCTTGTTCTTGGTTCTATAATCATGGTTGTTGGTTTTGTTCTCGATACAATTTTCCTTTTTAATTAAAAAATCATTTCGAGGTAATTATTATTAATTCTCGATTGCGCTCGAACAGACATTATCTATGTCTTTTCGAGCGCAATCGAGAGCTTTATTATTTAGAAGCTAAAAAAGAATTTACATTCTTTTCAATTCTATTCATTACATTTTGTGTAGCTGCTTTTACAAAAGCTTCGCCAGTAATTTGCTCGTATAATTCTATATATCTATTAGAAATTTCGATGACTTTCTCATCTGACATTTCGGGTATCTGTTGGTTGTCTTGTCCTTGAAATCCATTTTCTATCAACCATTGTCTTACAAATTCTTTAGACAATTGTTTTTGAGATTCTCCTTTGTCTTGTCTTTCTTGATATCCTTCCGCATAAAAGTAACGAGAAGAATCTGGCGTGTGAATTTCATCAATCAACACAATTTTCCCTTCTTTCGTTTTTCCGAATTCATACTTCGTATCCACTAAAATTAATCCACGAGAAGCTGCAATCTCTGTTCCTCTTTGAAATAATTTTCGAGTATACTCTTCTAAAACAATATAATCTTCTTCAGAAACAACTCCTTTAGACAAAATATCTTCACGCGTTATATCTTCATCATGATCGCCATTATCTGCTTTTGTAGATGGCGTTATTAAAGCTTCCGGAAATTTATCATTTTCCTTTAAACCTTCTGCCATTGCTACACCACATAAAACTCTTTTACCAAGTTTGTACTCTCTTGCAGCATGACCAGACATGTAACCTCTAATAACCATTTCTACTTTAAAGGGTTCGCATAAATGACCTACAGCTACATTCTCATCTGGATTTGCAAGTAACCAATTAGGAACAACATCTGCTGTTTCATTCATCATTTTTGTTGCAATCTGATTCAAAATCTGACCTTTAAACGGAATTTGGCGTGGTAAAATAACGTCGAAAGCAGACAATCTATCTGTTGCAACCATTACTAAAAGTTCGTCATTAATATTATAAACTTCTCTTACTTTACCTTTATAAACAGACTTCTGGTTAGGAAATTGAAAGTTAGTTTCGTTAATTGTATTCATTATTTGTTGTGTTGTTGTGAGCGCAAAAATAAACTAAAGACTAGTTATTAACAACTAAAAACTTATTCCGTTTCTATACGCTTATATGCACCAATAATTTTTCTCACTAATTTATGTCTTACCACATCTTTATCATCTAAATATACTTGTGCAATTCCATCAATATCTTTTAAAGCCAATAAAGATTCTTTTAAACCAGAAACTTGTTTTCTTGGTAAATCTATCTGTCCAGGATCTCCAGTAATAATAAATTTTGCACTTTTACCCATTCTGGTTAAAAACATCTTCATTTGATTGTGCGTTGTATTTTGTGCTTCATCTAAAATAACAAATGCGTTGTCTAAAGTTCTACCACGCATAAATGCCAAAGGTGCAATTTGAATAACGCCTTTTTCTATATGAGATTCTAATCTTTCATGCGGAATCATATCTCTTAATGCATCATATAATGGTTGCATATAAGGGTCTAGTTTTTCCTTTAAATCTCCAGGAAGAAATCCTAAGTTTTCTCCAGATTCTACCGCGGGTCTTGTTAAAATAATTTTCCGAACTTCTTTTTCTTTCAAAGCTTTTACAGCCAAAGCAACCGCAGTATATGTTTTACCCGTTCCTGCTGGTCCAACAGCAAACAACATATCGTTTTTCCCCATTAAAGTAACCATCTTACGCTGGTTTTCTGTTTGTGGTTTTATCAACTTCCCACCAACTCCATGCACTAAAATGTCTTTAATTTTTTTAGAAGCACTTGCTTTTTCTTCGTTACCGTTTGAAGTTAAAATGCGTTCAATACTATTATCGTCTAACTTATTATAACGATTGTAATATTTTATCAAACGCTCTAAACGAATTTCGAACTCATCTAAAAGATCAGGTTCTCCGTAAATTTTTAATTTAGAGCCGCGAGCAACAATTTTAATTTTAGGAAAATATTTTTTTATCTGCTCTATGGTGCTATTATGTGCTCCAAAAAAGTCGCTTGGGTTAATTTCTTCTAAGGCTATAATGCGTTCGTTCAAGTGTTTATTTTTTATAGGTTCTTATCTATTTTATTTCAATTAAAAATAGCGAATTAAATTTCAAAATTGATTAGATTTGCGTAAAATAATCAACAATTTTTCCACATTTAATTAATAGCTATAAAATTAATGTCTTTAATTACTTTAACCACAGATTTCGGAACGAAAGATCACTTTGTAGGTGCTGTAAAAGGAGCTATTTACTCTGAGCTTTCAGATGCAAGAATTGTAGATATTACACATGAAATCTCTCCGTTTAATATTACGGAAACTGCCTATATTTTAAAGAACTCTTATAAAAGTTTTCCTGAAGGAACTATACATATTGTTGGTGTAGATTCAGAATTAAGTGAAGACAATAAACACATTGCTTTAGAGTTAGATGGTCACTTTTTTGTATGTCCAGATAACGGCATCATCTCTATGATTGCTTTAGAAATTAAACCCACTAAAATTGTAGAAATTAACATTCATGACAGAGTAGAAAGTAGTTTTCCTGTGTTAGATGTTTTTGTGCAAGTAGCTTGTTTTATTGCGAGAGGTGGAAATTTAACTGTTATTGGAAAAGAAATTGAAGAATTTAAAACAAATGTTGAAATTCAACCAAAGGTAGATCACGAACAAAATCAAATAGCGGGTGGCATTGTTTATATTGATAATTATGGCAACGTAATTACCAACATTAGTAAAAAAATGTTTCATGAAGTTGGTAAAGGAAGAAACTTTAAAATAAACGCAAGAAAGCATTCTTTCTCTAAAATATTTACAAAATATAATGAAGTTGCTAGCAATAGTGCATACAGTCATCAACAATATGAAGGCCATAAATTAGCTTTATTTAATTCTGCAGAATTTTTAGAAATAGCCATTTATAGAAGTAATTTAGACACCGTTGGTGGTGCTTCTTCTTTGCTTGGTTTAGCATATAGAGACACCGTTACTGTTGATTTTATTAACGAACCTGAATAAAAACTTAACCTTTAAATGAAAGCATGTTTGTAAGAATTGTAAAGATGAGTTTTCATCTAGAACACATCGCAACTTTTGAATCGATTTTTGAAGAAAAAAAACAATTTATTAGAGCCTCTAAAGGTTGTAATTTATTAGAACTGTATCAAGACAAAAATAATCCTGAAATATTTTTCACTTATTCATACTGGGAAACACCGCAAGATTTAGAAAATTATAGAAACTCTGAGCTTTTTACAACTGTTTGGGCAAAAACAAAAGCTTTATTTAATGATAAGCCAGAAGCTTGGAGCGTTGATAAAAAAGTGAGTTTACAATAAAAATATAGCAAAATAATATATAAAGATGGATTTCGATTTTACTACTTTTCCTGTTTTAGAAACAGAAAGATTAACCTTAAGAGCGTTAAACTTAGAGGACACAAAAGCAATTTTTGGCTTAAGAACAAACAAAGAAGTTAATGAATTTATTGATAGAAAAACACCAAAAAATCTTTCTGAGGCAAGAGCTTTTATTGATCTTATTTCTAATCAAGCCGCAAACAATAAAGGTGTTTTTTGGGTAATCGAAGCAAAAAATAATCATCAATTACTTGGAACTATTGGTTTGCGTAATTTTGAAGATGAAGAAGATTATGCAGAAATTGGGTATGAAATACACCCAGATTACCAAGATAGAGGTTATATGAGTGAAGCTTTTAAAGAAATTTTAAAGTTCGGTTTTAAAGAAATGAACTTAAAAACCTTTGAAGCTTTTACACACAAGAATAATAATGCTTCTAAAGCGTTATTAGAGAAACATAGTTTTGTTTTTCAACCAGAAAGAACAGATGAAGGTTTTGTAAATAATGTAATTTATAAACTTACAGGTAATAATTAAAGAACTACTTAAAAGTAGTCGGAAATTAAAATTTTAGTTATCGACTACTCTTACCTAAACAAATTCTTTATCTATTTAGAGAACGATTTTTTTCTTAGATGATTGAGAAATCTTTGAAAGAGCATTTTAATTTACAAATAATTCTCAATAAAAATAAAGGCATAAACAATACATATTGATAGCAATATTAAAAAAAGAATTCAACTCGTTTTTTGCAAGCCCGATTGCATATCTAGTAATTGGTGTTTTCTTACTGATTAACGGTTTGTTTTTATGGTTCTTTAAAGATGATTTCAATATTTTAAATGCTGGTTTCGCAGATTTGAATCCGTTTTTCTTTTTAGCGCCTTGGCTGTTTTTATTTTTGATTCCGGCCATTACCATGAAAAGTTTTGCTGATGAGTTTAACAACGGAACTATCGAACTTCTAATGACAAAACCAATTTCTAATTGGCAAATAGTTTTAGGAAAATTCTCGGCTTCCCTCCTATTAGTTGTTGTTGCTTTAATACCCACTTTAACGTATGTTTATACCGTTTATCAATTAGGTAACCCGATTGGTAATATAGATTTTGGTACTACAATTGGTTCTTACATTGGTTTATTATTTTTAGCAGCAACTTATACTGCTATTGGTTTATTTACTTCAACATTGTCTAAAAACCAGATTGTTGCTTTTATTTTAAGCATTTTTATCACCTTTATATTATTCTTTGGTTTTGATGCTATTGCAAATTCAATAGATAATAATTTAACAATTCAAAAACTAGGAATAAACGAACACTTTAAAAGTATTTCTCGCGGAGTTATAGATACAAGAGATCTTATTTACTTTATAAGCGTTACTTTTTTCTTTTTATTCATCACTAAAACACGTTTAGAAAATGAATAAAAAAATAAAAAACACTACCATTTTAGTTATTATTCTGATTGCCTTAAACATAGCGAATCAATCTTTTTACAAACGTTTCGATTTAACCGAAGACAAACGTTACACACTTTCTGAAACCACAAAAAATATTATTTCTAAGATTGATGAAAATTTATTTGTAACTGTTTATTTAGAAGGCGATTTTCCTTCAGAATTTAAAAGATTACAAATAGAAACACGTCAATATTTAGAAGAATTAGCAGCAGAAAATCCGAAGATAAAAATCAATTTCAAAAACCCAGACAATCAACGAGAAGTACTGATTAAAAAAGGAATGATGCCTAGTCAATTAACTGTTGAAGAAGACGGTAAATTGTCTGAAGCAATTATTTTTCCATGGGCAGAAATAAATTACGGTAAAAAAACAGCCGTTATTTCTTTGTTGCCAACTTCTATTGTTGCATCTCAAGAAGAACAATTACAAAAAGCGATTGAAAACTTAGAATATAGCTTTTCGAATGCAATACATTCCGTCTACCAAAAACGACGTAAAAAAATAGCAATACTTACTGGAAACGGAGAATTAGAAGACATTTATCAATATAGTTTTTTAAGTGAAGTTGCTAAAAAATATAGATTAGCAAAATTTACGTTAGATTCTGTTACTATAGACGCTGCGCAAACCTTAGATGATTTGTCTCATTTAGATTTGGCAATTATTACAAAACCTACAGAAAAATTTACAGAGAAAGAGAAGTTTGTTTTAGATCAGTTTATAGCAAATGGTGGTAAAACTTTATGGATGCTAGACAATGTACAAGCAGACCAAGATAGTTTAGGAAATACTGGTAAAATGTTGGCATATCCTAGAGATTTAAATCTTACCGACCTATTATTTACATACGGCGTTCGTATAAATACCAGCTTAATTAAAGATTTATATGCAGCTCAAATACCTGTTGCAACTGGGCAAATAGCAAACCAACCTCAATTTAAAAATTTAGATTGGTTTTACCATCCTTTAGTGAACGGAAATCCGAATCATGCAATTACAAAAAACGTTTCTCCTGTAAGATTACAATTTGCGAATCAGATTGATACTTTAAAAAATAACATCAAAAAAACACCTTTATTAGTCAGTTCTTTATTAACGCAAAAAGTTGGAACGCCTAAAATTATAGCACTACAATCTATTGCAGAAGAAGTTGTTGAAAAAGATTATAATAACGGACATCAGTTATTTGCTGTTTTGCTAGAAGGCGAATTTAATTCAGCATATAAAAACCGTGTACGCCCCTTTGAAACACCACTTTTTAGAGAACATTCAACAAAAAATAAAATGATTATTATTGCTGATGGTGATGTTGGAAAAAATCAACTATTAAAAGAACAGCCCTACGATTTGGCGAAGGATAAATGGACGAATCAGCAGTTTGGAAATAAGGACTTTTTACTAAATGCTGTAGATTATTTATTAGACGATTCTGGCTTAATTAACCTAAGAAACAAGTCTTTACAAATAAAAACATTAGACAAACAAAAAGCGTTTAAAGAGCGTACCTTTTGGCAGTTTTTAAATGTAATTTTACCGCTTATTTTATTATTTGTCTTTGGCTTTATTTTTAATTATTTAAGAAAACGAAAGTATAGCAGGCTATAACACAAATATTTGTGGGGTTATAAAAATATCTGTAACTCTAAAACTCTAGCAAATTATCATAAATAAAAGTATAGTCTAAAACATTCTGAAGTTTATCCGAAGAAATTATTTTCCATTCATAAACCTCATCTTCCTCAAACTCTGGCGCCTTAAAATCGCTACTTAATTTTGCAAGTGTATAAAATTCTCTTCTAGTTGGGTGATGATTAGAACAAGCATTAAAAGTTGTATTCCAACAATTCTGAGCAATTACTTCATGTATAATTTCGATACAATCTTCTCGGTGAATCATATTTACAAAACCGTTTGGTTGTGGTATTTTTCGTCCGTTTTGAAACCAATTCGCAGGATGTCTATCGCCACCAAACAAACCAGAAAAACGAATAATAGTCGTTTCGAAAAAAGTGTTTTCTCTAAATAAATTTTCAATTTCTGTAAGTGGATTTTTTAAAACGGCATCTTCTTCCGTCATTACTTTATTAATTCTAGGGTATACAGAAGTAGAACTAATAAAAATTACTTTTTGCACAGAAGATTCTTGAATCTGAGCAATTAGACTTTCAAAACCATCTACATCTTTAGAAGTAATAGCAATTATTAAAATATCTGTATCTAAAAAAACATCAAACTCTTCAAATTCAGAAATATCTACCAAATGCGTTTCAATACCCAAAGCTTGTAAAATATTTACTTTTTCTTCCGAAGTTGTAGATCCTTTTACCCAAAAACCATCTTCTAACAATGATGTTGCTAATGGTTTCCCTAACCAACCACAACCTAAAACACTAACATTTTTCAATTTAAAATATTTAAAAATTAACAATTTGCCTTACTCAAGCATCTTTTTCTTTTATTAAGTTTCACTAAAACATAAATAATTATTGGAACAATTAAAAAACAACTTTGCTATCCGTACTATTAATGCTTGTTATTGTTACCGGTTCACAGAAAATTAAAGAAAAGCTTTCTATAAATTCTGAATTATTTTATGAAGTAATACACAAAGATACATCTCTTTATTTTAAGATATTGTTAACATTTACCGTTTTATGAAATTGTAATTTTGAATAATTAAAACTAAATCAATTTACCATGAAAAAAATAATATTAAGTTTATTTGTACTTGCTACGACGCTTGCAACAAGCGCACAAATTGAAACACCAGCACCAAGTCCGTCTCAAAAAACAACACAAAAAGTTGGTTTAACAGACGTAACTTTAGAATATTCTAGACCAAGTCTAAAAGGGCGAAAAATATTTGGTGGTTTAGAAGATTTTGGAAAAGTTTGGAGAACTGGAGCAAACGAAAACACTAAATTAACTTTCTCTACCGACTTTATGGTTAACGGAAGTAAATTAAAAAAAGGATCTTATGCTTTGTATACAATTCCTGGTGAAAAAACATGGGATATCATTTTATACTCAGATGCTACAAATTGGGGAAATCCAGCGAAGTGGGACGAATCTAAAGTTGCTGCTAAAGTAAATGTGGAAGCACAAGATATGCCTATGAGTATTGAAACTTTTACAATTACTTTTGACGATCTAACGAACAATTCTGCTGTTTTAGGAATCATGTGGGAAAACACGTATGTTGGTTTAAAGTTTGAAACACCAACGGAAGAAATGGTTTCTAGTAATATCGAAAAAATAATGAATGGACCAACTGCAAATGATATGTACGGTGCAGCTGTTTATTATTTACAAGCAAATAAAGATATTAATAAAGCACAAACTTGGATTGATAAAGCAGTAGCAATGACTGCTGATGCTCCTAAATTTTGGTTTTTAAGACAGCAATCTTTAATTCATGCAAAAGCAGGAAAAACAAGAAGTGCAATTGCTGCTGCAAAAGCTTCTTTAAAATATGCTGAAATTGCAAAGAATGATGGTTATATAAAAATGAATAAAGCTTCTTTAAAAGAATGGGGAGCAATGTAATCTTCATTTTATTTAAAATATTAAAAATCTCTAGTGAAAGCTTGAGATTTTTTTGTTTCTATACTATTTTCATCTAATTTTGCCTTTTACTTTATACTAAAAACCGCATAAGAAGTGAAACTTAAAAGGAGAAGAAAACTAGTCTCATATTCTAATATCTTAGATCAACCAATAAATTTTAATCCGTTTGTTTTTAATCGTACTTTTTTACTTTGGGTCATCGTTGGTTTAGTAGGTGGAGTAATTGCAGGTATTTATTGGATTGTCTTAGAGTTTTTAATTCATAAAATTGCATTTTTTGATGGCTGGTTGGTAATTCCTGTAATGTCTATATGCGGTTTACTAGCAGGGTTAATAATTCATTTTATTGGAGATCCAGGAGAGATTCATTTAATTGTTGATAATATTCGTTTTAATAAAGGAAAATTAGATCCAAAGAACAATCCTTCTATGATACTTTCTTCTTTACTATGTGTTGCATCTGGAGGAAGTCTTGGTCCTGAAGCGCCATTAGTTCAAGTAACAGGTTCTACAGGTACTTGGTTAGGAAAAATATTTAGATTAAAAGGAGAAGAGTTGCGCTCTTTAAGTATTGCTGGTATGGCTTCTGGTTTTACAGCGCTGTTTGGCGCTCCATTAGGTGGTAGTTTGTTTTCATTAGAAATACTGCATCATAAACACGCAGTAGAATATTACAAAGCTATAATTCCTGCATTAGTGGCTAGTTGTTTTAGTTATATTGTTTTTGCTTTAATAATGCATTTAGGATTAGGAGCCGTTTGGGAGCTACCAACCTATCAATATTCTGGAACTTTTGATTTTGGTTTGGCCGTTTTATTAGCAATAGTTGCCACCATTGTTGGTTGGATATTTATTTATTGTACAAAATTCTTAAAATCTATTTTCGCGAAAATTAAAACAGCCATTTATATTAAGACCTTAATTGGCGGAATTGTTCTTGGTGTAATCTCTTATTACTTTCCTTTAACAAGGTATTTTGGTCACGAAGAAATTAACTCTTTATTAAATATTGATATCTCTATAAAGGGATTAGTTTTAATATTAGTTTTTAAAATTTTAGCAATTTCAGTGACAGTAACTTCAGGTTGGCGAGGTGGTTTTATAATTCCTTTATTTTTTATTGGCACAACACTTGGCTTAATTATTCATCATTTCTTCCCTTCAATAAATCTATCTTTAGCAATAATTAGCTGTATGGCAGGTATAAATGCTTGCGTAACAAGAACACCAATGAGCACAACTATTTTGTTAGCAACATTAACCGGTTTTTCATATTTTATACCCATTTTATTTGCAAGTTTAACAGGTTATTTTCTAGCTCCAAAAATGCCTTTTATTGGCTCTCAAATGGACAAAACAGAATCTCGATAGAAGAAACAAAATTAAATACTCCTAATTTAAAAAAGAAACAACCCTATTTTATTAAAATTGATAATTAAGTTACGTAATATCATCATCCTTTTTTGTTATTCACAAATAATATTGAAACCTTTATTTTACATACATTTTAAGCTAACTTTGCCTGCTATTTGTTAACTGTAAAGAAAAAATAAATGGTAAAAAAGAATCTAAAAAGAAGCTACCGAATTACTAAATATGTAATTTACAAAGAAACTTTAGTTGATTTTAAAGAAAAATTTTGGTCTTTTCTTGGTGCTTTTATTGGTATAGGAATTATTGCTTTTATTCAATCTTTATCTTTACCCAAAATAGAAAACATTTTCTTAATAGGTTCATTTGGCGCCTCTAGTGTTTTAATATATGGCGCAATACAGAGCCCATTAGCACAACCAAGAAATTTTATTGGTGGCCACGTTTTGTCTGCTTTCGTAGGTGTTACTGTTTTAAAGCTTTGTCCGGATATTATTTGGCTATCTGCACCTCTAGCAGTTTCTATCTCTATTATTGTAATGCAATACACAAAAACACTTCATCCACCAGGAGGAGCTACTGCTTTAATCCCCATTATTGGATCAGAAAAAATTACTTCTTTAGGTTATTATTATGTTTTTTCTCCTGTTTTAACAGGTGTTTTAATCTTACTTGTTATCGCACTTATTTTTAACAATATGACTAAAAACAGAACCTATCCAACAAATAATACTTTTACTAGAAAATTTAAAACAAAAAAACATCTCGCTAAAATACTTGTTAAATTCGGGATGAAAGAAGCTACAGAAAAAGCTATTAAGGACAGCTAGATTGTAATAAATAAACCAAGACCCATTCATACAAAATATTTTTCTAAATGACATAGAACTTCATTATAACTTAAGAATTAATTCAATAAAAAATTCTATTTAAAAAGTTTACTTTTATTTCTTTAAAACTGTCACAAATTAAAAACAAATTTGTCTCTAGAATAGAAACGTTTTATTGGAAACCAACCAACCACATATAACCAACCTTTTAGAACGCTGCAAAAAACAAGATAAAAATGCGCAGCTAGAATTGTACAAATGCTACTATAAAGCAATGTACAATGTGGCATATCGTATTTTAAAAGATGAATTTGAAGCTGAAGACCTAATGCAAGAAGCCTTTTTAACGGTTTTTACAAAAATGCAAATGTATAAAGGTGAAGTTACTTTTGGTGCGTGGTTAAAAAGAATAGTTATTAATAAAAGTTTAACGCAATTAAAGAAAAATAATAGATATCTAGATGTTAAAATGGAAGTAGTTCCGTATGATGAAGTTGAAGATGAAGCGATTGATTATAGAGGTTTAAAAGGGAGCGCTGTTTTAAAGTGTTTACAAGGTTTAAAAGAAAATTATAGAATTGTTTTAAACTTACACTTAATTGAAGGGTATGATTATGAAGAAATTTCTCAAATTTTAGACTATACAAATGAAAATGTAAGAACAACCGTTTCTAGAGCAAAAAAGAAATTAAAGCAAGTTTTACTTGCAGATAATATACAAACGCAAATTTATGGAAGATAAATTACAACAGTTTTTTTCTGAAAATGAATTCGATTTTAAAGAACCTCACATAGGACATTTAGAGCGTTTCGAACGCAAATTAAACACACCAAAACAACAAAAGAAAACATCTTGGAAATGGTTAAGTGTTGCTGCCTCTGTCGTTTTAATTTTTGGCTTCTGGCTGGGTAGTAATCATCAGGAAAGACAAGTAGATTTAGCTGATATTTCTCCTAAAATGGAAGAAGTTCAGAACTATTTTATTTCTACCATTCATCAAGAAATTAAAACTTTAGAGAAAAACAGAAGTTTAGAAACAGAATCTATTATAGAGGATGCTTTAGAAGAGCTAGAAGAATTAGAAGATAATTACAAAGTTTTTGTAAAAGAGCTTACTAAAAATGGTAAACACAGAAGAATAATTAGTGCCATGATTAAAAATTATCAAAGACGTTTAGAAATTTTAGAAAACACTTTAAAACAGATAGACAAAATTAAGAACCCTAATACAATACAAAATGAGACTTATATATAAAATTACATTTTTATTACTCTTAACTCCTTTAATTACAAAGGCAAATACTGGTGATAAAAACCATGAGAAAACAAAAACTATAAAAAAAGAATATTCCGTAAATTCTGATGCCACTGTTGCATTAAATAATAAATACGGTGATTTAAACATTACAACTTGGAACAAGAATCGTGTAGAAATTGAAGTAATAATTACTGTAAAAGGAGACGATTTAGATGATGTTGAAGCCAAATTAAATGCTATTAGAATTGAATTTAACGCAAATAACTCTTTGGTAGCAGCAGAAACTGTTATTGGCGAAAAGAAAAGTAATTGGTCTTGGTGGGGAAAAAGTAAAAACACCAATTACAAGATAAATTACATTGTTAAAATGCCAAAGACAAATGCTGTCAATTTAAATAATGATTATGGTAGTATTTATCTGGGCAATCTGTCTGGAAAAGCAGCCATTAATTGTGATTATGGTAAGATTTCTATTGGTGAATTGTCTGCAATTAATAATGAAATAAATTTAGATTATTGCTCTTCTTCTTCTATCGTTTCAATGAAAAGTGGGAGTATAAATGTTGATTATTCAAAATTGACAATTGATAACTCTGAAAACATAAAATTAAACGCAGATTATTCAACCGTGAAGTTTGACAAAGCTGGTAATTTAGATTATAATTTAGATTATGGCGCTATTACTATAAACGATGCTGAAAGCATTCATGGAAACTCAGATTATGTAACATTGCGTTTTGGAACTGTTAGAAAAAAATTAATTATAGACTCAGAATATGGTTCTATTACTATAAAAAAATTAATGAATGGTTTTGAGAAGGTTGATATTACGGGGCAATATACTGGAATAAAAATTGGTGTGGAAAACGAAATTTCCTTCAATTTTGAAATCGACTTACAATACAGTAGTTTTAAAAGAGATGATGATAAAGTTGAACTTTTTAAAAGTATTACAAAATCTACAAAAAAATATTATAAAGGAATCTACGGACAAGGAAAAACAAATTCAATACTGAACATAAATTCTCAATACGGAAGTGTTAGAATTGAATAAAATTAAAAAAAATCAACCAAAAACTAAAAAATAATGACCAAAAAAATACTTTTAGCTACTTTATTATGTACACTTCCTTTCTCTGTTAATGCACAAGATTGGTTCGGAAGCACTAAAAAAATTAAGGGAAACGGAAATGTAATTACTGTAAATAGAACAACTGATGATTATCGTGGTATTGCTGTTGGTGGTTCTTTTGATCTAATTCTTGTAAAAGGAACGGAAGGAAAAATTACTATTGAAGGAGAAGAAAATATTATTCCTTTTATTGAAACAGAAATTAGCGATAGAATCTTAAAGATAAAATACAAAAAAAACACAAACATTAGAACTACTAAAAAATTAACGGTTACCGTGACTTTTGAAACTATTGAAAGTGTTGCTTTAGCTGGTTCAGGAAATATTTCTAGTAAAGAAATTATAAAAGCAGCAGATCTAAATATAAGTCTAGGTGGATCTGGAAATATTGATTTAAAAATAGATTCAGATACTGTTAGCACAAACATTGGGGGTTCTGGTACTATTGAATTAAAAGGAAACACAAATGAATTAAAATGCTCTATAGCTGGTTCTGGAAGTATTGAAGCTTATAATTTAACCACAGATGAAATAAATGCAAACATTGCTGGCTCTGGAAGTATAAAAACGACTGTTAAAAATAAAATTAAAGCAAAATTAGTAGGTTCTGGAAGCATTTACTACAAAGGAAATCCGAAACATGTAGACAGTAAATCTCTGGGCTCTGGAAATGTCGTTGAAAGAAATTAGAGAATTTTATTCCCTAAAAAACAGGGTTAATAAACTCAGAGTCTATTAAACTAAAAACCGTAAAATGAACTTCATTTTACGGTTTTCTATCTTCTGCCCTCTAGTCTAAAAACCGAACAGTCTAAAATTAAAGAAATTTAATAATTACGATACTGTTTCGTTTCTTCAAAGACATGATCTAGAATTCTTTGATCTATTTCGTCAAAAGGTAAACTTTTGCGTTTCATAACTGCAGTGGCAACTTCAGATACTTTTTTCATTTGAAAGGTTGTAAAACCAGATGCTCCACCCCAACTAAAAGAAGGAATAAAATTTCTTGGAAAACCTGTTCCAAAAACATTTGTACTTACACCAATTACAGTTCCTGTATTAAACATGGTGTTTATTCCGCATTTAGAATGATCTCCCATCATCAAACCACAGAATTGTAATCCGGTTTTTGCAAAACGCCCTGTTTCATAATCCCACAACTTCACTTCTGCATAATTATTTTTTAAGTTCGAATTATTTGTATCAGCTCCTAAATTACACCATTCACCTAAAACAGAATTCCCTAAATACCCATCATGCCCTTTACTTGTGTTTCCAAATAAAACCGAATTATTAATTTCACCTCCAACTTTACAATAAGGTCCTAAAGTGGTGTCTCCATAAATTTTAGTACCCATTTTTACAACAGCATGATCTCCCATAGAAAATGGACCTCTAATTGAAGAATTTTCCATAATTAAAGCATCTTTGCCAATATAAATTGGTCCATTAGAAGCATTTAAAGTAGCAAATACAATTTCTGCGCCTTCTTCAATAAAAATATTTTCTTTATTTAAAACCCTAACTCCTTCTGGTATTGGTTCAGAAGTTCTTCCTTCCGTAATCAAATCAAAATCTTGTTGAATTGCTTTTCCGTTGTGCGTAAAAATATCCCAAGTATTTTTTAGTTGAATCAGTTCTTCTTCAAATTCAATTTGAGAATAATCATCAAAATTCACTTCTTCTTGGCTATCGGTTGTGTAAAATGCAATTACATCTTCGCCTTTAAAAATAGCTTCATTTTTAGAAATATTTTTTACTTTTTCAACCAAAGATTCTGTAGGACAAAAAGAAGCATTTATTAAAATATTTTCTTCCATTTCTACCATCGGGTATTTCTCCTCTAAATATTCCTCGGTAACCGTTGTTGTAGTTAAACCCAAATATTTTTCCCATTTCTCTCTAATGGTTAAAATTCCTATTCGAATATCTGCAACCGGTCTTGTATAAGTAAATGGTAATAATGACTGTCTAACATCACTATCAAATAAAATATAATTCATTGTGTGCTTTTTTAAAAGTGCACAAATTTACTTTAAAATGCTCGTAAAAAAATTATTTCCTTTAATTATTTATAAAATACTGACTTCAAATATCGTTTTAAAGTATCCTTTTTTAAAGTATAAATAGCTTTATTAAAATAATTGAAAATATAAAAATGCTAAATAATTCCACATTTACTTGAAATTAGATTTGTATTTTTGAAAAATGAAAAAAATTATAGGAGTTTTAATTGGCACAACAATTATACTAACCGTTTTGTATTATCTTTTTATTTACTTTGTAACCTATAGTACAGGTGTTAGATCTGGCGAGTTGATAAAAATTAGTAGAAAAGGTGTTCTTGTTAAAACTTGGGAAGGAGAAATTAGTCAAGGAATTTCCGGGGCACAAATTTTCACATTCTCAGTCGAAGAAAAAAATAAAAAAGTAATTGAAAACTTACAAAAGTACCAAGGCAGCTATGTAAAACTCTCTTACAAAGAACGGTATGCAACTTTCTTTTGGTTAGGAGATACCAAATATTTTATTACTGAAGTAGCACAAGAAGATTCGCCACATTTTAGAAGTAAAAACCTTACAAATGATTAAAAAATTTAAAAGTATTAAAGAGTCTCAATTAACAATTACAGAGTTAATGCTGCCTTCACATTCTAATTTTAGTGGAAAAATTCATGGTGGACATATTTTAAACCTGATGGATCAAATAGCATTTGCTTGCGCTTCTAAGCATTCTAGCAACTATTGTGTTACCGCTTCTGTAAACAAAGTAGATTTTTTGAATCCGATTGAGGTTGGCGAACTCTTAACCTTAAAAGCTTCGATAAATTACACCGGTAGAACCTCTATGGTTGTTGGTTTACGTGTAGATTCTGAAAACATTAGAACAGGAGAAACAAAACATTGTAATTCTTCTTATTTTACAATGGTGTCTAAAGATGATAACGGAAAAAGCACGCCTATTCCTGGAATTATTTTAACTTCTAAAGATGAAATAAGACGATATGCAAGGTCTATTACGAGACAGAATGAAGGTAGACACAGAACCTCAAGATTTAGTAGCAAAGTATTTAAAGTAGAAGATTACATGCACCTTTTAGAAGATAGTAATTCTAAGATTGAAATGAAGAAATAATTTTTCCTCAGACGTTATATCAGTATGCTGCTAATAAACAACACTAAACAATGAAGAGAAAAATTGAAATATTTGGACTTGCCATTACCTGGTTTGCTGTTATAGCACAGTTTTTCTTAATGATTCAAAACAGACAAGCAGGTATTATAGAAACTATTACACGCTTTTTTAGTTTTTTTACCATTCTAACAAACATTCTAGTAGCTTTACTTTTAACATCATCTGCATTCAAACTTAAAAAATTCCCTTTCAATTTATTTTTGACAAAAGGAGCGATAACCGCTGTTACAACTTTCATCTTTATTGTAGGTCTTGTGTATCAAATAGTATTAAGAAGAATATGGGAACCAACAGGACTTCAATACATTGTTGATGAATTATTGCATACAATTATCCCTTTATTTATGCTTGTATATTGGTTTTTTAATGTTGAAAAAGAAAATTTACAATTAAAACCTGTCTTTAACTGGTTAATATATCCCTTAATATACATCTGTTTTATAATAGTCAGAGGTAATATTTCTGGGTATTATCCATATCCTTTTTTAAATATTGAAGAAGTTGGATACGAAAAAGTAACAGTAAACGTTGTTATTATTTTCACTATTACTATTGTAATACTAGTCATTTTATCCTTTGTAGGAAAACACAAAATCAAAAATAAACCATTATTATGAAAAAAGTTTTTTTTTTAGTACTCGTATTAATTACCACAATAGCCTGTAAGAACAACAAAAAAATAGAAACTAAAGTAAAACAAGAATCTGAAAAAGTAATTTTGGAAACGGGTTGCTTTGAATTTAGTAACAATGGTAATATCATACATATGAAAATCACCAAAATCACTGAAAATGTTTCAGCTAATTTGAATATTCATTATTCTGAAAAAGATGCCAGTCAAGGAACCTTTGAAGGTAAATTATATGGAGACAAACTTATTGGAGTTTATATATTTAATTCCGAAGGAACAGAAAGTTCAAGGGAATTAGCTTTTTGGGTTAAGAACAATCAACTTATTGAAGGTTATGGTGAATTAAATGAAAATGGAACAAGTTTCATAGATAGAGATGCTATTAAATATACTTCTACTATGCCATTAACAAAGGTGAAATGTGCTAAATAAAGTACATAAGTAACCTTATTATTGTCTCAATAATCTCTTTTACCCCTTTAAAACACTTATTTTTAGAGACTATAATTTACCACACAACATCCGTTAGTACAAAAAAAAAGCATCCAATTCTTAATTAAGAATTGGATGCTTTTATATCTCTGTATAATCTTTTCTATTTACTTAAATACATTTTACGTCTAGCGTATAAATCATAGAATTGATCATCTTTTAAGCTGTCAATAAACAAAATACTTTCTCCAGTAGATTTCATTTCAGGTCCTAGTTTCTTATCTACATTAGGAAACTTATTAAAAGAGAAAACAGGTTGTTTAATTGCATACCCTTCTAACTGCGGATTGAAATTAAAATCTGTAACTTTATTATGACCTAACATTACCTTTGTTGCATAATTAACATACGGTTCTTTGTAAGCTTTTGCTATAAAAGGAACGGTTCTAGAGGCTCTTGGGTTTGCTTCAATAATATAAACTACATCATCTTTTACAGCAAACTGAACGTTTATTAATCCGATCGTTTTTAATTCTCTTGCAATTGTATGCGTATGATCTTTAATTTGTTGCATTACTAAATCGCCTAAATTAAATACGGGTAACATCGCATTAGAATCTCCAGAATGAATTCCACAAGGTTCTATGTGTTCCATAATTCCAATGATATACACATTTCCATCTGCATCACAAATTGCATCAGCTTCTGCTTCAATTGCTCCATCTAAATAATGATCTAGCAATAGTTTATTACCAGGCATTCTTCCTAATAAGTCTACAACATGCTTTACCAATTCTTCTTTGTTGATTACAATTTTCATTCCTTGTCCTCCTAAAACATAAGAAGGTCTTACCAAAATAGGGAAATCTAATTCGTCTGCTAAAGCCAATGCTTCATCTGCAGTTTCTGCAATTCCGAATTCTGGATATGGAATGTTGTTGTTCTTTAACAAGGTAGAAAAACTCCCTCTATCTTCTGCTAAATCTAACGCTTCAAAAGAAGTTCCAATAATTTTAATTCCGTATTTTGTTAACTTTTCTGCTAACTTTAAAGCTGTTTGTCCACCTAATTGTACAATAACACCTTCCGGTTTTTCATGACGAATAATGTCATAAATATGTTCCCAAAAAACAGGCTCGAAGTATAATTTATCTGCCGTATCAAAATCTGTAGAAACCGTTTCTGGGTTACAGTTAATCATAATCGTTTCATAACCACACTCTGCAGCTGCTAAAACACCATGCACACAACAGTAATCAAACTCAATTCCTTGTCCGATTCTATTTGGTCCAGAGCCTAAAACTATAATTTTCTTTTTATCGGTTACAATACTTTCGTTTGCAATGATAATTTCGCCATCTGCAGTTTCAATCTCGTTTTCAAAAGTTGAATAATAATAAGGCGTTTTCGCTTTAAATTCTGCAGCACAAGTATCTACTAACTTAAAAACACGTTGCACTTTTAACTCTTCTCTTTTTGTATACACTTCACTTTCTAAACAATCTAGCATGTGTGCTATTTGTCTGTCTCCGTATCCTTTTTGCTTTGCTTCAAGCAATAAGTCTCTCTGAATTGTATCAATTTTATACTTAGAAATTTCTTTCTCAATTTGAAACAACTCTTCATATTGCTTCAAGTACCACATGTCTATTTTTGTGATATCATGAATTTGAGATAACGGAATTCCAATTGCAATTGCATCATAAATAGCAAAAACACGATCCCAACTTGCATTGGTTAATTTCTCTATAATTTGGTTGTAATCTGTGTAGCCTTTTCCGTCTGCACCTAAACCATTTCTTTTAATCTCTAAAGATTGTGTTGCTTTGTGTAATGCTTCTTGAAACGAACGTCCAATTCCCATTACTTCACCAACAGATTTCATTTGTAACCCTAAAGTTCTATCTGAACCTTCGAATTTATCGAAATTCCAACGCGGTATTTTTACAATTACATAATCTAAGGTTGGCTCAAATAAAGCAGATGTAGATTTTGTAATTCCGTTTTCTAATTCATCTAATGTATACCCAATTGCTAATTTTGTAGCAACTTTTGCAATAGGATACCCAGTTGCTTTAGACGCTAAAGCGGATGAACGAGAAACACGCGGATTAATTTCAATCGCAATAATATCTTCTTTTTCGTCTGGTGAAACTGCAAACTGTACGTTACATCCTCCTTCAAAATCTCCAATAGAGCGCATCATATGAATTGCCATGTCTCGCATTTTCTGATATGTTCTGTCAGAAAGTGTCATTGCAGGCGCAACTGTAATAGAATCTCCTGTATGGATTCCCATAGGATCCATATTCTCTATAGAACAGATAATAACAACATTATCGTTTTTATCTCGCAATAATTCTAACTCATACTCTTTCCAACCCATCATCGCTTTGTCAATCATCACCTCATGAATTGGAGATGCTTCTAAACCGTAGCTTAATAAATTATCAAAATCTTCTGCTTTGTACACAATAGAAGCTCCTGCCCCACCCAAAGTATAAGAAGATCTAATTACTAAAGGAAAGCCAAATTCTTGTGCAATTTCTTTTCCTTTTAAAAATGAAGTTGCTGTTGCTTGAGGTGCCATCGGCACACCAATCTTAATCATTAATTCTCTAAACTGCTCTCTATCTTCTGTAACATTAATAGCATCTATATCTACACCAATTAATTTTACATCAAAATCTTTCCAAATTCCTTTAGTATCCGCTTCAATACAAAGATTTAATGCAGTTTGCCCACCCATTGTTGGTAAAACAGCATCAATTTGCGGATGTTCTTTTAAAATTTGAATAATAGATTTAGTCGTCAAAGGCAACAAATAAATATGATCTGCCATTGAAGGGTCTGTCATAATTGTTGCAGGATTAGAGTTGATTAGAATTGTTTCTATACCATCTTCTCTTAAAGATCTTAAAGATTGTGAACCAGAATAATCGAATTCACATGCCTGCCCAATAACAATTGGTCCAGATCCGATAATTAAAACAGAATTGAGGTCTTTTCTTTTTGGCATTGTAAGTTGTTGTGTTGTTTAGTTTTACAAAAATAGTTGGTGCTTGGGTATAAAAAAAGGTGTTACTTAAAAAAGTAACACCCTATATATTAACAATTGTTAATCATTTATTTTTTTGGTCTAAATTCTGAAGATACAGAAACTTTCTTTCTTCCTTTAGCTCTTCTTCTAGCTAAAACTTTTCTTCCATTAGGTGAAGCCATTCTTTCTCTGAAACCGTGTTTGTTTCTTCTCTTTCTTTTCGATGGCTGGTAAGTTCTTTTCGGCATTATATGTATTTTTAAATATCTTCTTGATTACTTTGTGATTGCTTCTAGAGTTTTACTTCTTTTTAAGCGTGGGCAAATATACAACTGTTTTTATTTTAGACAAACACAATTTGAAAAAAAAACAAAAATATTTTTTGCTTGGACAAATTTACAAATTTTATAAATCTTTTCACCTTTTTTATTTGAAGTAAATTTTAGAGTTAGTACTTTTGCGCAAACCTAAGAACACCATGAGTAATACTAAATACGTTTTTGTCACAGGAGGCGTAACTTCATCCCTTGGAAAAGGAATAATAGCTGCATCTCTTGCAAAGCTATTGCAAGAAAGAGGCTTTTCTGTAACCATACAAAAATTAGACCCGTACATTAATATAGATCCAGGAACTCTAAACCCTTATGAACATGGCGAATGTTATGTTACAGATGATGGTGCAGAAACCGATTTAGATTTAGGGCATTACGAACGTTATTTAAATATCCCAACTTCTCAAGCAAATAATGTTACTACAGGTAGAATTTATCAATCTGTAATAAACAAAGAGCGTAAAGGAGAATTTTTAGGAAAAACGGTGCAAGTAATACCTCATATTACAGACGAAATAAAACGTAGAATTCAGCTTTTAGGTGAAACTGGCGATTATGACATTGTAATTACAGAAATAGGTGGAACTGTTGGTGATATCGAATCTTTACCTTATGTAGAGTCTGTTAGACAATTATTATGGGAAAAAGGTTCTGAAAATGCAATTGTTATTCATTTAACTTTAGTGCCTTATTTAGCAGCTGCTGGTGAATTAAAGACAAAGCCAACACAACATTCAGTAAAAATGTTGATGCAAAGTGGTGTAAGTCCAGATATTTTAGTATGTAGAACAGAACATGAAATTTCTGACGATATTAAGCGTAAGCTAGCCTTATTCTGTAATGTAAAACAAGAAGACGTAATACAATCTATAGATGCAGAAACCATTTATGATGTACCAAATTTAATGTTAGCACAAGGTTTAGACACCGTTGTTTTAAATAAATTGAAACTTTCTTCTAAAGGGGAACCAGAATTAAAAGTTTGGAATCAATTCTTGCAGAAACATAAAAACCCAAAACACGTAGTAGAAATTGCCTTAATTGGTAAATATGTAGAGTTACACGATTCTTACAAATCGATTACCGAAGCATTTATTCACGCGGGTTCTTCTAATGAAACCAAAGTAAAAGTGCGTTGGGTACATTCAGAAAGTTTAACACCTAAAAATGCTGCAAAAAAATTAGAGGGCGTTAATGGTATTTTAGTTGCTCCTGGTTTTGGAGATAGAGGTATTGAAGGAAAAATTAGAGCTGTTAGATATGCAAGAGAAAATAATATTCCTTTCTTCGGAATTTGTTTGGGAATGCAAATGGCAGTTATTGAATTTGCTAGAAACGTATTGGATTTAGAAAATGCGAGTTCTACAGAAATGAATAAAAGCACAAAATACCCTGTTATTAACTTAATGGAAAGCCAAAAAGATGTTACAGAAAAAGGTGGAACCATGCGTTTAGGTGCTTGGGATTGTGAATTGAAAAAAGGTTCGAAAATATTTGATGCTTATAAATCTGAGTTAATTAGCGAGCGTCACAGACATAGATATGAGTTTAACAACGACTATTTAGAACAAATTGAAGCTGCAGGAATGAAAGCTACAGGAATAAACCCAAAGACTGGCTTGGTAGAAGTGGTAGAAATTTCTTCTCATCCTTGGTTTGTTGGTGTACAATACCATCCAGAATATAAAAGTACGGTGTTAAAACCGCATCCTTTATTTGTAGATTTTATTAAAGCTGCTTTAAAACAATCTAAAAAATAAGGTATAATAATGTTTGTTCGAGTGCAATCGAAAACGATTACACCTATCAATAAAAATTGTCAACTGCTATCAAGTTGGCAATTTTAAATTAGGAACACTATTTGAACTAGTAAAGACAGTAAGAATAACAGTAGCAAAATCAACTAAAATACATACAGTTTTGCTACATTTGTCGCTTTTTACTTTTAACAGTAAGTATAAAAATGACAAATTGACATTTTAAAAAAATACAATGGAACAAAAAAAATTCGACTTAAATTCTTTTATTGGATTGATCTTATTAGGAGGTATTATTTTCTGGTGGATGAGCACACAAGAACCAGAAATAGATAAAACTAATGCTACTTCTAAAACAGAAATAGTAGATTCTACAAAAACAAGTAACAATACAGATGCTTCTTTTGTTAATGAAACTACTTTTGAAAACGATTCTATAAAACAAATTGCCCTTAAAAATGAATTAGGCGCTTTTGCTCAAAGTGCAATTAGTGCTTCTGAAGGGGTTTCAATTTTAGAAAATGAGGTTGTAAAACTAACAATTGATAATAAAGGTGGACAAATTAAGGAAGCTTTAATAAAAAATTTTAAAACCTACGACTCTCTTCCTCTTTATATGATAAAAGATAATAATGCATCTTTTAACATTAATTTTGGTACAACAGATAATCGAATTTTAAATACTAAAAACCTTTTCTTTCAACCAACTATTACTAAAAACGGAGATAATCAAGTTGTTTCTATGAAGTTGAAAGTTTCTGAAAATCAGTATTTAGAATACAGATATGAAATGAAACCTAAAGAATATATGGTAAATTTCTCTATCCGTTCTCAAGGTCTTAGTAACGTATTAAACTCTTCTAACCCTATTAACTTAAACTGGTCTTTAAATGGATATAGACATGAAAAGAGTTTAAAGACAGAAAATACAATGTATACGCACTTCTACTACAAAGCAGAAGAGGACGTAGACTATATTAATGGTGGTAGTTCAGAGGTTTTAAATGACGTAGACTGGGTTGCTTACAAACAACATTTTTTTACAAGTAACTTATTATCTGATACTCCTTTTAATAATGCTACTATTACCTCTACAGATTTAGTTTTAAATGAAGAGATAGATACTGTTTATACAAAAAAATTCGAATTAAAAACACCTTTAGAATTATCTAATGGAGAATTAAATTATAACATGAAATGGTTTTACGGACCAAGTGATTATAATTTATTAAGTAGCGAACAATTTGCAGGAACAGATTTAGATCAAACGGCAGATTTAGGTTGGGGTATTTTTGGTTTCTTAAATAGAACCGTTTTTTACCCAGTATTTAATTTCTTAGAAGGATTTTTATCAAACTACGGATTAATAATTATATTAATGACAATTGTTGTAAGATTAATTATGTCTCCTTTGGTATATAAATCTTATTTATCGAGTGCAAAAATGAAGGTAATTAGACCTGAATTAACTGCCTTGAATGAGAAATATCCTGGTAAAGAAAATGCAATGAAACGTCAGCAAGAAACCATGGCAATTCAGCGAAAAGCAGGAGTTAGCATGATGTCTGGTTGTATACCAGCCTTATTACAAATGCCAGTATTCTTTGCTTTGTTTAAGTTTTTTCCTACAAACTTAGCTTTAAGACAAGAAAGCTTTTTATGGGCGCCAGATTTATCTTCTTATGATACTATCTTTACATTGCCTTTCACGATTCCTTTTTATGGTAACCACGTAAGTTTATTTCCAATTTTAGCATCTGTAGCTATTTTCTTTTATATGAAAATGAATCAAAGTCAGCAAGCAAATATGCAAGCGCCAACGCAAGAAGGCATGCCAGATATGAGTAAAATGATGAAGTATATGATTTACTTCTCTCCTATTATGATGTTGTTTTTCTTTAACAATTATGCAAGTAGTTTAAGTTTGTATTACTTTATTTCTAACTTGTTAACTATTGTAATTATGTTGGTAATTAAAAACTATGTAATTGATGAAGATAAGATTCATGCAAAAATAGAAGAAAACAAAAAACGTCCTGAAAAGAAAAAGAGCAAGTTTAGAGAAAAAATTGATTCTGCGATGAAGCAAGCACAAGAGCAACAAGCTCAACAAAAAAAGAAGTAATTTTCTTTAATAATTAAAAAAAAACCGAAACTTAAAAGTTTCGGTTTTTTTGTTTTGAAATACACGGCTTATCATAAGTTGAAGGTTTATTTTTTTACAACAGCTCTTTTAATTTTAAAACAGTAAAATCTAAATCTTCCTTTTTAGTGAATTTAGAGAAAGAAAAACGAATAGAAGTCTTATCTTCTTCTCCATTAAATAATAGCTCAGATAATACATGAGAACCTTTGTTACTTCCACTTTGGCATGCACTTCCACCAGAAACAGCAATTCCTGCCAAATCTAGACTAAACAATAGCATTTCATTTTTTACAGGAAAACGAACACTTAAAATAGTGTAACCACTTCTCTCTAAATCTTCTGAAAGACCATTAAATTGAATGTCTTCTGATATTTTTTTCAATTCAGAAATAAAATAAACCTTTAAACTTTCTATATAATCTTTATCTTTTTGAAGTACATCATACGCGATACTTAAAGCTTTATCCATTCCTAAAATAGCATGTACATTTTCTGTACTAGACCTTGCTCCTTTTTCCTGATCGCCACCATGAAGCATTGGTAAAATACCAAATCCTTTTCTAAAGAAAGCAAAACCAACTCCTTTTGGCCCATGGAATTTATGTGCACTCGCAACCATAAAATCTAGCATTGTTTTTTGTAAATCGATAGTGTAATGACCTATTGCTTGCACAGTATCTGAATGAAACAAAGCATCATTTCGCTTACATAAATTAGCTATATCATTCATAGGAAGCATATTCCCTATTTCATTATTAAGCATCATTAAACTTACCAATGTTTTTTCTTCAGATGCTTTTAACAAAGATTCTAAGTGGAGAATATCGATAGTACCAAATGCATCTACCTTTACATATTCTACTGTAATACTTCTACTTTTCTGTAAGAACTCACAAGTGTGTAAAACAGCATGATGTTCAATTTTTGAAGTAATAATTTTAGTTACCCCTAAATTTAAAACAGCATTGTGCAAAATTAAATTGTCTGCTTCTGTTCCGCTAGAAGTAAAAATAATTTCTGCTGCAGAAACATTAAAATGCTTTGCAATATTTTTTCGTGCAGTTTCTACAGAAGACTTTGCTTTTCGACCAAATTGATGTATCGAAGAAGGGTTTCCTAAATTCTCTGTCATAGAAATTTGCATTACCTCTATAACTTCTTTGTAAATATTTGTAGTGGCTGCGTTGTCTAAATAAATGGCATTCATAAGGTGAAAATAAGTTTATTTTACGAGACTATATTTTGAAAAACATATACCTCTGTGGCTCCTAAGCCATATTGTTTATAAGAAGCGTCATAATGCTTTACAGGGTATTTATTTAAAAGAGATTGCAGTTCAGATTTTAAAACCCCTTCTCCTACTCCATGAATAAAGACAATTTTAGAAATTCTTTTCTGAATAGCAAATTCAACTTTTCTTTTTGCTGTGTCTAATTGAAGGTTTAACATATCATAATTATCTAAACCTTTTACAGATTTTGTAAGTTTACTAATATGCAAATCTACCTCCATTATCACTTCTTTATTTTGCTTCTTAAAAAGGTTCTTTTTAGCTTTAGACTGTCCAATTTTATCTTTTAAGAAACTATTGTTAATATCAGAAAACTTCGTTAACTCGTGTTGTTCTGTTTCAATTTTAACCAATTCTTTTTCGTTAAAGTTAAAAATCATTCCGTCTGTAGTTTTAATCGAAATTAAATCTTTTACAATCGCTGTAACTTCTCCTTTTAAAACATCATCTAAAACAGCTACCTTATTACCAATTTCAAAACCCTTTCTTAACATTATTTTAATTCAATTTTAAATATAAGCTCTTAACTTTACTACAAAAATAAGCATATGCCTAAAACTTCTACCATTTCTACAGAAAACTTCTTTAAACTAGCTTCAAAAAAAATAAAATTAAATGAAGATAGAAAAAGAATACTTTTTAAAATTTCTGAAACGGTAGCGAATGAATATGCAAAAAGTAACCTTGTAAACTTAAACTTTATTTGCACGCATAATTCGAGAAGAAGTCAACTAGGACAAGTCTGGGCATTTTACGCTGCAAATTATTTCGACTTAAATATACATGCTTTTTCTGGCGGAACAGAAGTAACTGCTTTTTATAGAAATACCGTTAAAACATTACAATCTGTTGGTTTCGATTTTAAAGTTGAAGATTTTTCTCATCAAAATCCTAAGTATTTAATTTCCTTTATTGGTAGTAAAAAAACAATTTTGGGCTTTTCTAAAAGGTTTGATAATGAAATTAATGTAGAACCTTATATAGCTATTACAACGTGTAATAATGCTGATAAAAACTGCCCTTTTATACCAACAGCTATAGAAAGGTTTCATTTACCTTTTACAGATCCTAAAGATTCTGATGGCACCCCAGAACAAACAGCAGCTTATCTAAAAACCAATGAACAAATTGCGGCTGAAGTGTATTATATTTTTGCTGAAATTAGAAATCTAATCAATTAAATTTCTAAATCTTTATCATAAGGAATGCTATTTAAAACGTGATTAATTACGTTTACTCTGGCTTCCGTTTTTCTATTCGCTCTAATTACTTTCCAAGGAGATATTTTTGTATTTGTTTTTTTAAACATCGCATTTTTATACTCTGTGTATTGATCCCACAAAACTTGCGCTTTTTCATCTAACTTGGTCATTTTCCATTGTTTTAATGGATTGCTCTTTATGTCTGCAAAGCGTTTGGCTTGTTCTTTCTTAGAAATAGACATATAAATCTTAACCAAATGAATTCCAGATTCTAAAATCATTTTTTCAAATCCGTTAACTTGATTCATAAAAATATCATATTCTTCTGGCGTACAAAAACCGTTTACAGGCTCTACAACTGCTCTATTATACCAACTTCTATCAAAGAAAACAATTTCGCCTGCTTTTGGAAATTGCTCTACATATCTTTGAAAGTACCATTGCGTCTGCTCATCTTCACTTGGTTTTGGTAAAGCAACAATTCTCATGTGACGAGGATTAATACGTTCTGTTAATCTTCTAATAGCACCACCTTTTCCAGCAGCATCTCTTCCTTGAAAAACAATAATTATACGTTCATTATTATTAATTGCCCAAGTTTGTAAACGAATAAGTTCTACTTGTAATTTTTTTAATTTTTTTTGATAATCTACATATCTTAAGCTCCTTTCAATACTTAAAGGGCTTTTAGATAAAAGTGCTAAAAGCCCTTTTTTTGTAGTTAACTTATTTAATTCTTTTGTTGTTAATTTTGTTTCCATAAAATTAATCTATATTCCTATTAGACCTATAGTAACGCATTACAACGTTTGGGTCTGGTGTTAATGTTGTTTTTGCTTCCTCTTTGCCATCATAATCAAATTGAGAAATCACATGCTTTATTGCCTCTAGTCTTGCTACTTGTTTGTCATTGGTTTTTATCATCATCCAAGGGCTGTAAGAAGTATGTGTTTTAGAAAACATTTCTGCTTTATAATGGGTGTACTTGTCCCAAAGTGTTTGTCCTTTTTTATCTACAGGACTAAATTTCCAGCGTTTTAAAGGGTTTTCTTTACGCTCTTCAAACCTTTTTAATTGTTCTTCTTTTGAAATTGATAGCCAAAATTTAATAATAATTACGCCATCTTCATACATCATATGTTCAAATTCTGGCACCTGAACTAAAAATTCTTTGTATTGTTTTTGTGTACAGAAATCCATTACAGGCTCTACAACAGCTCTATTATACCAACTTCTATCAAAAAAAACGATTTCCCCAGGATTGGGTAATTCTTTTATATAACGTTGAAAGTACCATTGCCCTTTTTCTACTTCGGTTGGTTTATTTAAAGCAACCAATCTACTAGAACGAGGATTTAAATGTTCCATAAACCTTCGAATATTCCCTCCTTTTCCTGCTGCATCTCTACCTTCAAAAATAATAGCAACACGCTTGTTCTCTTTAGAGATCCAACGTTGTAATTTTACCAATTCTATCTGTAATAATCGCAACTCTTCTGTATACAAAAGTGTTTTCTGAACTTTTTTATATAAATCGCTTTTATCTTTAATTAACTCAAGTAAATCCTTATTATTTTCTAAGTTTTCAAAATCTTCTATAGTAAATTTTTTGCTTGTACTCATGTATCTTTTTTCGAAAATTAAAAATATTACTTTTTTTTCTAAATAAAGTTAAAAAATCATCAATTTAAGTAACTTATTTTATATTTGTTTTTCTATGAAAAAAATTACTATAATTCTATTTTTAGGCTTCACATTTGGTGTTTTTTCGCAAAAAAAATTCTCTAAGGAAATAAGTTTTATTACTGAAAATGATTTATACACTTCTACTTATGATGATAGGTACTATACAAACGGAATGTTTTTTTCTTTTAAATATCTATCTGAAGAAAAAAATAAGAACTTAGAAAAGAAGATTTTTGAATGGGGTATTAATCATGAAATGTACACACCTAATAGAGCTGTTAATCTTGACATTGAGGACCATGACAGACCATTTGCTGGTTATTTATATGGTAGTTTTAGTATTAATAAGATATATAAAAGCAACCAATCTTTTAAGACAACCTTACAGTTAGGGGTTATTGGTTCGCATTCCTTTTCTAAAGAATTGCAGGGTTTTATTCATAATTTATATGGTTTTGAAGATGCTGTTGGTTGGAAATATCAAGTTAAAAATGCGCTTGCTTTAAATATTAATGCAGAGTATCATAAGTTCTTAGGAAAAGATAAAATGAATCATTTTGATCTTTCTTGGATAAATTTTGGAAAACTAGGAACAGTTTACACCAATATTTCTTCTGGTTTTTTAGCTAGAATTGGTTTTAAACCACTACAATCTTTAGCGAATTCTATTGCGTATAACACAAACATCAATAATAAAAACACCTCTTATTACAGAGAAGTAGAATCTTTTATTTTCATAGAACCAACTTTAAGATATGTGTTGTATGATGCGACACTACAAGGAAGTTTTTTAAATACAGGCAGTGAAGTAACTAGTGAATTAGTTCCGTTAGTTTTTAATCTAGCAATTGGTTTAAAGTTTACGGTAAATAGATTTAATTTTGGGTACACTTTTAACTATAACTCAAATAAATCTAAAGATTTAAGGTTTGATAATGGCCATAAATATGGATCAATTAATTTTAATTATTTATTAAAATAGAGATTAATACTTCAAAATTAAAAAAAATATCATTTTCGTTATAAATGAAGAAAAACATCAATAATTAAGACTGCTTCTTAAATACATAGAAAACATCACTTTTTTAATATTAAATCATTAGTTTTTAAAAACTTACTCCATAAAAAAATCGTCTTTAAAGCCAATTAAATACAGCTTTTCCTGTGCTCTTGTAATTGCAGTATACAACCATCTAAAATATTCTTTAGAAACACCATCTGGCAAATAAGGTTGTTCTATAAAAACGGTTTTCCATTGTCCTCCTTGAGATTTATGACACGTCATAGCATAAGAAAACTTCACTTGTAACGAATTGAAATATTTATTTTTTTTAATCGCCATAAATTGCTTGTATTTCGATTTTTCGTGGACATAATCTTCCTTAACTGCCTGGTATAGTTTATTAGATTCTTCGTAAGTTAAAGATGGGCTCTCACTAGTTAATGTATCTAATAGCAAAACGGTTTCAAAAGGATGCATTTGAGGATAATCTATCATTCTAATTTCTACTTCAGCAAATTTAAAACCATACAATTCTTTGATAGAAAATATTTTTAAAACTTCACAAATATCTCCGTTTGCAATAAAACCAGCGGTAGAAGATTCTGGTAACCAGAAATAATTATTTTTAACAATCATTATATAATCTCCTGCAGAAATTTCATTTTCTTGTCCTCTTATATTATATCTTATTTGTTGATTGTATTGGTTCGCACGTTTGTTAGAACGTACAATAAATGCAGTATCCTCTACACCGTCACTTTCATACGCTGTTACAATAGCATCCTCAATATCATAACCATCTTCTAATCTTTTAATATCTGCAAAATCAACATCAAACTGAAACTTATCGCCTTCATTTCTTAATAACAATCTTAAAGCAGTTGCATTGGCTAAAATACCAGAATCTTCATGTTGTCGCATTACCTCATCTAATTCTATCTCTGTTACTTGTTTATGATAATCATACGTTAAAGTGTCTTGTTCTAAAGCAGGTGAAACATCTAGCTTTACTGGCGGAAGCTGCGCTGTATCACCAATAAAAATCAATTTACAATTCACACCAGAATAGACATAAGAAATTAAATCATCTAATAGAGAACTAGCATCAAACAATTGCTGATTCTGTTTTCCATCAGGTATCATAGAAGCTTCATCAACTATAAAAATAGTATTTGTATGTTTATTAGGTTGTAAAACAAAAGCTACAGAACCATTAGACTGCTTTTTAGGGAAATATATTTTTTTATGAATGGTAAATGCAGGTTTTTTAGAGTACAATGCAATTACTTTTGCAGCTCTACCTGTAGGTGCCAATAAGACCGCTTTTCTACCAGCAGTCCATAAAGAATTAACAAATGTACCAATAGTAGTTGTTTTTCCCGTTCCTGCATATCCTTTTAGAAGAAACAAGGCATCTTTGTCTTCATTAAAAATAAAATGACTTAGTAAATCTAATAACTTGCGTTGTTTTATAGTAGGTTGATGAGGGAATTTATTTAACAATTCTTTATTAAAATCCGCGGGTTTTTCTATCATATATTAATTAAAGCACCAAAGATACGTCGATTTGTAAATAAAAGTTTTTATCATTAAAAAAAAATTGTAGATTTGCGATAGGACTATTAAAAAAAAACATTAAAAATGGGATTATTAGGAATGATTTTAGCTGCAGTTTTAGTTGCAGTGCTTATAGCTATTGTTATAGTTAAATATTTACCTTTAAAGTTAAGATGGATCGCATCTATTTTGTTATTATTCTTAGCAGTCTTTTTAGGCTTTAAGATTTATAATGGTATTATGGAGCCTATTAACTTTAACAAAAACAAAGTTAAAAGATATTCTAAAGTTGTAGATAATCTTAAAATGATTAGAGATGCTGAAGTAAAGTATTATGAAGCAACCGGTAATTATACAAAAGATAAAAATTTACTAATTAAATTTGTAGACTCTGCTCAGTTAGCATTAACAGTAACCAAAACGATTGTAGAAACAGTTAATAAAGGTGGTGGTATTACAGATGAAGTGGAAAGAAGAGTAACAGACACTATTGGTTATGAATCTGTATTAAAGTATTTTAAGGGTAGAGATTACAAAAACATGTTTAAAGTACCTGGTTTAGTAGGTAAAGAATATGAGCTTGAAATTGGTACTGTAGAAAAAATAATAGGTTTAGTTGTACCGACTTTTATGGCTAAAACTTCTAAAAAACCTCTTTTAAAGGGAATGAACGAATCTTTAGTAAAACTAGAGCTAGAGGTAATGGCTTCAGATCAAATTAAAGGAGAATACATCTCTGTAGGTTCTTTGGATGAAGTTACAACAGCAGGAAACTGGCCACCTTCTTATGACAAGAAAGGTGATAAAAAAGAATAGTATTTCTTTGAAAACTATAAAAGATAATAGATTATCCATTCAATTTAATTTGGATGGATTTTCTTTTTCTATTTACAACACTGCTTCTAAAAAAGAGGTGTATTTCCGTGAATACAATTTTGAGAGTTCACAGACAACACCAGAAAATCTGTTATTAAAAATTGAGGCCATTTTTAAAACAGACACACATTTACAAAGCGATTTTAACTCTGTTACAGTTATTCATCAAAACAATCTGGCTACGTTAGTACCAAATTCCTTTTTTGATGAAAGAAAATTAGCATCTTATCTAAACTTTAACATCAAAACATTAGCAACAGATTTTATCACTTTTGATAATTTAGAAACTTTAGATTCTAAAAATATTTACGTTCCTTATGTAAACATAAACAACTACTTATTTCAGAATTTTGGCGAATTTGAATACAAACATCACAGTACTGTTTTAATTGAAAAACTGTTAAAACTGAACAGAATTAAAGAAAAAACAATGTTTGTAAATGTTTCTAAAGCCACATTAGATATTGTAGTGCTAGAAAATGACAAACTTGTGCTTTCAAATACGTTCTCCTACAATTCTAAAGAAGATTTTATCTATTATATTCTATTTGTAGCGGAACAATTAAATATCGATACCAAAGAGTTTCCTTTATATTTTATGGGAGAAATCACTTTAAATTCTGCCATTTATAAGACAACATATAAATACATTAAAAATGTTTATTTTTTTGAAAGTTCAAATTCCATTTTTAGTGAATTAAGCATTCCTTCACATTCTAACTTCATACTATTAGGCTCATGAGAATTATTTCTGGAAAATTAAAATCAAGACGTTTATCAGCGCCTAAAAACCTACCTGTTAGACCAACAACAGACATGGCAAAAGAATCTTTGTTTAACATCTTAAACAACACTTATTTTTTTGATACAATCTCTGTAATAGATTTATTTTCTGGTACAGGAAACATTAGCTATGAATTTGCCTCTAGAGGAACAAAAACAATTCACGCTGTTGATGCCCATGTTGGTTGTATTAAATACATAAATAGCACTGCAAAAGAATTAGACCTAGACATTAATACATTTAAAAGTGACGTCTACAAGTTTCTAGAAAAAACACCCTTAAAAACGGATATTATTTTTGCAGATCCTCCTTATGATTTTGAAGAAGAACAATTTTTAAAAATAGTAGATTTAGTTTTTGATAGAGAAATATTAAATGAAGATGGTGTTTTAATTGTAGAACATTCTAAACACACCGATTTAACGAAGCACGCAAAACATACGTATGACAAACGTTATGGTGGCAATGTTTTTAGTTTCTTCGAAAACGCTTCTGAAGAGACTGAAGAAGAAAATTAATTATTGCAAAAAACATTAATTCTCGATATAGCATGTAAAAAAAGCATACTGTATCGAGAATTAATTATAATTTTAAATAAGATTTTACGCTATAATTGATTGTTGAAAAGAGTACTACCTATAACAGCGAATTAATAATATCTGCAACAGAAATACCTTCTGCCTCTGCTTTGTAGTTTTTTACAATTCTATGAGATAAAATAGGAATTGCTATTGCTTTTACATCTTCTATATCTGGCGAATATTTACCATTTACAGCTGCATGTGCTTTTGCTCCTAAAATTAAATTTTGTGAAGCTCTTGGTCCTGCTCCCCAATCTAAATAACTTTTCACCATTTCTGTTGCTTGTTCAGATTTTGGTCTTGTTTTGCCAACCAAACCTACAGCATATTCAATAACATTATCTGCAACCGGTATTTTTCTAATTAATTGTTGAATTTCAACAATTTCTTGACCAGAAAAAACAGCATTCACGTTTTGATTTATAATAGAAGTTGTACTTTTTACAACTTGAACTTCTTCTTCAAAAGTTGGGTACTCTAAATTAATAGAAAACATAAACCTATCTAATTGAGCTTCTGGCAAAGGATAGGTTCCTTCTTGCTCAATTGGGTTTTGGGTTGCTAATACGAAAAAAGGTAAAGCTAGCTTATAATGGTTTCCAGAAACAGTAACAGAACGCTCTTGCATTGCCTCTAATAAAGCAGCTTGCGTTTTTGGAGGTGTTCTATTTATTTCATCTGCTAAGATAATATTAGAAAAAATAGGCCCTTTTATAAACTTAAACTGTCTATTTTCGTCTAAAATCTCGCTTCCTAAAATATCTGATGGCATTAAGTCTGGTGTAAACTGAATTCTTTTAAAATTCAATCCTAAAGCATCAGAAACTGTGTTTACTAATAGTGTTTTTGCTAAACCAGGAACTCCTATTAGTAATGAATGTCCTCCACAAAAAACAGAAAGTAATGTAAAGTTTACCGCCTCTTTTTGGCCAATAATTACTTTCCCTATTTCAGATTTTAGAATTTCAAATTTGCTTACTAAATTATTTACCGCTTTAACGTCTGACATTATTTACTTGTTGCTTTTTTCCAGTTTTTATCAAAAGAACACTTTTTATAATCTTCTCCTAATTTAATATAGGTATCTTTAATTTTATCGTTAGACCACTTTTCTATAATTTCTTCTTTTTTCTTGTTTAAAGCAAGTGCTTGAACTTTTACATAATCTTCTACTAAGTCTGCAGTATGCGTATCTGTTCTTTCCTTCATTAAAATGAATTTATACATTTTCTCTCCACCTCTAGCTTCATCATAAAAAACATCTGTATAAGTACCTTGTTTTAAATCATTAACTCTGGCATACATTGCAGGGTCCATTCTTGTTAAATCGAATTTAGTTTCTCCAGAATATGGGTTAATAATAACTCCGCCGTTATTTTTAGAACCTTTATCTGCAGAATATTTTTTTACAGCTTCTTCAAAAGTAAGTTTTCCTTCTTCTATATCTCTTTTAATTTCTTCTACTTTTAATTGTGTCTCTTTTAATCTAGCTTCAGGAATTTCTGGTTGCAATAAAATATGAGAAACGGTTCTAGTATTTCCTTTAATTTCATGTAATTGAATAATATGATACCCAAAAAGAGTTTTAAAAGGTTTAGATATTTCATTTTTCTCTAAAGAAAAAGAAACTTCTTTAAACTCCTTAATAAGACCAGATTCTTTAGTTACTTCCATTTTCCCTCCGTTTTGAGTAACACCCGGATCTTTAGAATTTATAATGGCTTTCATTCTAAAACTTGCGCCATCTATAATTTCTTTTCTAATTTCAGTTAATTCTGCAATAACCTTATTATTTTCTTCTAACGTTGGTTCTGCATTCATAACAATTTGAGCCAACTCTATTTCTGCAGTAAATTCTGGTAATTCACCTTTATCTTTTAAGCCGTTAAAATACAAACGAACCTCTTCTGGTGTAACATCTACCTTTTCAGTTATTTTTAACTGTTCTTTTTCTACTAAGATATTTTCTTTTTGTACGTTATATAATTCGCCTTTTAAATCGTCTAAGTCATTAAAGCCATAAGCAGCAATTACTTTTTCTATAGAACCATATTCTTGTGTGAAAAATTGAATACTTTTATCAACTCTACTATTAACCTCTTTATCTGTAACGGTTACACTATCAATAACTGCATGATGAGAAAGTAATTTTTGCTTCATTAATTCTTCTAACATTTCACAATCTGAAATGGTAATTTTCCCCTCACTTCTTTGCTCTACTTCTTGCTTAAACTTAGCAATATCAGAATCTAAAACGATATTTTTCCCTATGACTACTGCTACTCCATCAATTTTAACTTTCTGAGCATTTAGTTGTAATGTTGTTGCTGAGAAAATTACAGCAATTAAAAGGAATTTAGTATATTTTGAAATTATTGTTTTTTGTGGCATCTTTTACTATTATTTTTTCAATCTCTCTTATTAATTCGATTTTACGCTTGTGCAAAATCATTTCTTTTATGGTTGGTTTAATGTAGCTTAACGGTGCTATTTCGTTTCTATTCAAAACGTCTTTTATAGCCACCAAATATAAACCTAATGAATCTTGTTTTTGAATGAATTTTGATTTTTTTAACAGATTTTCTTTAGAAAAAGGCAGTTTTAACAAAATCTTGTCTAATTCTATCCAAACAGAGTCATTTAACTGATATATTTTGAAACTCAACTGCTGCCTTTCCAATTCTTCGGCATCACCAATTGCATCAGATTTAAACAGCTTTATAATTTCTTTTTCATCGTTTATAGTATGATTAAAGTATAGATATTTAGATTTTACTAAAACTTCATTCAATTTAAAGTTTTCATTATTTGCTACATAATATTGTTCAATTTCATCATCTGAAATTAAAGTATCTAATTGCTGCTTTATCAATTCTTCTTTGTAATTATTTATAAGAAGGCTTTCTCTATAATCTTGTACAAGCTTATTAATATTTTCTAAAGATTCTGCTGTATTATTATTTGCTGCAGCTTTCAATAATAATTTTTTCACTGCCCAATCTTGTATAAAACTTTTTACTAAAATTAAACTATCTTCTTTAGCTATATTTCTAGGCAGAATATCTTTTAAATCTTTTTTAAATAGTTTATCTGTATTAACAATTGCTACAATTTCTGATGTATGTTCTTCTTTCTCTTGTACCAAAAGATAGTCGCAAGAAGTAAAGAGAAAAACACAAAAAAAGACAGTTATAAACCTCATTATTTTTTATCGTAAAATTTAATTAAATTCTTTAATTGTCTTTTGTTTACTTTAATTTTATTTTTATTTCTTAAATCTGCAATCCAATTTTTTTCTAAAAAATTTTGATAATCATTTATCACCTTACCTTTTATATTTTTCAATTCATTAGAATTATATGCTCCTTTGTTATTTAAAAAATATGTTTTCAACCCCAAGGTGTCTTTAGAAGATTTATTCCATATTTTTTGTTGCATCAATTCAAACAACAGTAAACCATCTTCATATTCATTTAAAGTATAAGCATATTCTGGCTCTGTGTATATTAAGTTTTCTTTATAATAACTTAGAATTTCTTGGCTTTTAAACATATCAAACAAAACGTAAACAGGTATATGTCTTCTATTTCTTATATATTTAACAAACGTTTCTTGCGTTATATTCTTGTTATTAATACTTATAATTATATTTTGAAGAGAATCTTTAGCTATTGCTCTAATATTTTTTCTATTTAAAATCTCTTTAGCTTCTTCATTTTCTACAATTGAATATTTAGCTGTTAATTTATTTACAACCGCAGTTTCAGACATTTGCATTCTAGAACTACTTTTAATTTTAGCAGTAAGCTCTTTTTTCATTTCTGCAAAAGGCTTTATAGCATGTGTTTTTAAAAGTTTTACAATATGCCAACCAAAACGTGTTCTAAATGGTTTAGAAAAATCCCCTTCATTTTTCAAAGAAAAAGCAGCATCTTCAAATGGTTTTACCATTCTTCCTGTGCCAAACTTATTTAATTTTCCTCCGTTAGCTTTAGAACCTTTATCATCTGAATATTCATTTGCTAATTTTTCAAAAGCTTCTTTTTGCTGAAGCTTTGCATATACTTCATCAATTCTAGTCTTACCAACTTTAGTGGTATCTGTAATTAATATATGCGCCGTCTCTAACTCTCCTTTAGAGACTCTAAAATCATCAACTTTAAGAATATGATACCCAAACTGACTTCTAAATGGCATAGAAACTGCACCTACTTTGGTTGTATATGCTGCATCTTCAAAAGAAGGAACCATTTTAAAAGCATTAAAATACCCTAGATTACCATTGTTTCCTTTTCTCCCCGTTTTAGAATCATCTTGTGCAGATTTATCTTCTGACGTTTCTGCTGCTACCTTTTCAAAATCTTCTCCTTTTATAATTCTATTTCTAATCTCTAAAATTTTATTAAAAGAAGCTAAAGTATCTTTTGGCGTGGCATCTTTAGTTGTTCTAATTAAAATATGTTTTGCTTTAACTTCATTTTTTGTTCTAAAATAAACATCTTTTACTAATGCTGTTATAAAAGTAGTGTCTTGCAAGTAAGGTGCAGAAAGTTGATTTTTATAAGATGCTATTTCTCTTATATAAGATGGCAGTGTATCTAGTTTTAATTGATAAGCTTCTTTAACTTTTAATTTATAGTTGATATAAAGCTCTAGATTCTTGGCAACGTCTTTTGCTTCTTCACTATCTATTACGTCTAAATTTTTTTCGTAAACACGCTTAAAATCTGCTACTGTTGTTTTTTCTTTATTTATTGTAACTAAAGTTTTTCCTTCTTGAGAAAAACCATTTAAACTAAAGAATAAAGTACAAATGAATAAAACTCTTTTTTTCATAAACTAAACTATAATGAGATGATTCCTTTTATTTTTTCTGCTTTTTTATAATATGCTATTACTTCATCTGAAGTTTTTAGTTTCAAAATTATTGAAACACTTACAAATTTACCTGTTTTAGATTTCTTTGTATTAATGACTGCACCTGTGTTATCAAAAATATTTTCTACCTCTGTAACTTGGTTTTCTGTAGTTGGTACAATAAATTTATACAAGTATTCTGCAGGAAACTCTGTGGTAGCATCTAACTGAACTTTTAATTTGCCGTAAAAATCGTCTTTATTACTCATAACAATTGTTAAAATTTTTCTAAACTATTTGCAAATAGTAAGACACAAAACTACATTAAAAATTAGTTTTATAAAGGGAATGATTTATTTTTGTAAAATGCAGCAAAAAATTGTTCTTATTGGAGGACCCGGAACTGGGAAAACAACAATCATAAACGAACTTGTAAAAAGAAACTTTTATTGTATGCCAGAAGTTTCTAGAGAGGTTATTTTAAAAGCGAAAAAACAAGGAATTGAGCAACTTTTCTTAACTGAACCTTTATTATTCAGCAAAATGCTTTTAGAAGGTAGAGAAGAACAGTACAACAACGCCTTAAGCTTAAAAGAAAAAATTGTTTTTTTTGATAGGGGAATACCAGATGTGCATGCCTACATGAATTATTTTAAAACAGAATACCCGACTTATTTTGTAGAAAAAAGTAATGCTTACAAATACACCAAAATTTTTCATTTCTCTCCTTGGGAAGAAATTCATACTACAGACAATGAACGTTATGAATCTTTTGAAGAGTCTATAAAAATTGATGCTTTTCTTATTGAAGCATATTCCGAGTTAGGTTATAAATTAATTTCGGTTCCTTTTGGTTCTATTGAAGAACGCACTAATTTTATTCTTAATTCGCTTTCTAGCGAATGATTAGTTCGCCAGAAAAAATAATAGAACAATATTGGGGCTTTACTTCTTTTAGAGCGCCTCAAAAGGAAATTATTACTTGCGTTTTAGAAAATAGAGATACAATTGCTTTATTGCCAACTGGAGGTGGAAAATCTATTTGTTTTCAAGTTCCTGCATTAGTAAAAGAAGGTGTTTGCATTGTAATTTCGCCATTAATTGCTTTGATGCAAGATCAAGTAGAAAACCTTAAAAAAAGAGATATTAAGGCAGTTACAATTCCGTCTGGCAGCAGTCAAGATGAAATTGTAACCCTTTTTGATAAAATTAAATTCGGACGCGTTAAGTTCTTATATCTCTCTCCAGAAAGGTTACAATCTACTTTAATTCAACAAAAACTAAAGGAATTAAATGTAAATTTAGTTGCAATTGATGAAGCCCATTGTATCTCTGAATGGGGACATGATTTTAGACCTTCCTACAGAAATATTAACGTTTTAAAAGAAATCTTACCCCAAGTAAATTTTATAGCTTTAACGGCTACAGCAAACAAAAAAGTGCTGGCAGATATTTCTAACAACTTACAGCTTACCAATCATAAAACATTTAAAAAGTCTTTTTACAGAGAAAACTTAGCATACCAAGTTTTTAAAATTGAAGACAAGTTAGATCGATTGCTTCAAATTTTCACAAAAACCAAAGTACCAGCAATTATTTATGTAAATTCAAGAAAGAAAACAGAAGAAATTGCCAACTTTTTAAAAGCGAATCAGTTTAAAAGCACTTTTTATCATGCGGGTTTAACAATCATAGAAAAACAAACTGCTTTTAACGATTGGATGACTGAAAAGACCCCAATTATTGTTGCTACCAATGCCTTTGGTATGGGAATTGACAAACCCAACGTTGGTTTGGTAATTCATTATAACTTACCAACAAGCATCGAAAATTATGTGCAAGAAACTGGAAGAGCCGGCAGAAATGAAAAAAAATCGTTCGGAGTTTTACTTTACAATGAGCACGATATTTATTTACACAAACAACAAACAGAGAATTCGATACCATCAATTTTAGAGGTTAAAGAAGTTCATAAAAAACTATACCAACATTTTAGAATTGCAAACGGAGAACTTCTTGAAGAAACCTTCTCTTTTAATTTCTTTGAATTTTGTAAAAAATATAGTTTTCAAGTTTTAAAAACGGACGTAATTCTTAAATTATTAGTTAATTACGGTATTATAGAATTAAATAATAGCTTCAACAAAAAATCGACTTTAAAAATAATAGGAACGCATTATTCTATTTTAAATTTCTCTAGAAATGACGCTTATTTCAAGAATTTTATAAATGTACTTTTAAGAACATACGGTGGTCTTTTTGAAGATGAAATAAAAATAAATGAATTTTTTCTAGCTAAAAAAGCAAGTATCACTTCCACACAAGTTATTAAAAATTTAGAAATATTAGAAGCTCAAAATTTAGTGGAATACAACCAATCTAACAGCAATATCTCACTAAACTTCTTATTGCCTAGAGAAGACGATAAAACAATTAACCGATTTTCTAAAGAAATAAAACAATTCTTATTTTTAAAGAAAGAGAAAGCCGCTAATTTTATAAACTTTATAACTAATAATAAAGTTTGTAGAAGTGCACAGTTACTTGCTTATTTTGATGAAAAAGCAAAAACAACCTGTGGTATTTGCGATGTTTGTATTGGTAACAAAAAAAGGAATACTAAAAACCTTTCTTTAGAAATAGTTGTACTTTTAAGAGAAAAAGAACAACTATCTTCTAAAGAAATTAGCCGTCTTTTAAATACGTTTGAAAAAGACATTTTAATACATTTGCAGGCTTTGTTGTCGGAAGATAAAGTAACAATTAATAATCAGAATAAATTTCAACTAAAAATATAATTATGAGAGATTTGCGCATCGTTTTTATGGGAACTCCAGATTTTGCAGTAGCCATTTTAAAACGTTTAGTAGAAAATAACTATACAATTGCTGGTGTAATTACTGCACCAGACAAACCTGCAGGAAGAGGAAGAAAACTAAACGAGTCTGCAGTAAAAAAATATGCAAAATCTCAAGACCTTACCGTTCTTCAACCAACCAATTTAAAGAATGACGGTTTTTTACAAGAATTAAAAGCATTAAATGCCAATTTACAAATTGTAGTCGCCTTTAGAATGTTGCCAAAAGTAGTTTGGCAAATGCCCCAATTTGGTACGTTTAACTTACACGCATCTTTATTACCCGAATACAGAGGAGCCGCCCCCATACATTGGGCTATAATTAATGGAGAAACAAAAACAGGTGTTACTAGTTTCTTTATTGATGATAAAATTGATACTGGTGAAATTATTCTACAAGAAGAAATTGCTGTTCTTTCTGACGAAACCGTAGGTACTTTACATGACAAATTAATGCACTTAGGTGCTGAATTGGTTTCTAAAACGATAGACTATATAAGTGAAGGTGAAATTAAAACTACAAAACAGCCAGATTTAGAAGAAAAATCTGCGCCCAAACTGAATTCTGAAAATACGAGAATTGATTGGGCTGATTCTTTAGAAAACATCTATAATAAGATTCGTGGATTAAATCCTTTTCCTGCAGCTTGGACAATGATTAATAATAATGACGAAGAAGTTTCTGCTAAGATATATGCCATTAAAAAAGAAAGAGAAGACCATAATTTTTCTTTTGGAAAAATAATTGCGACCAAAAAAGAGTTGAAAGTCGCTGTCTCTAAAGGATACATTATAATAGACGAAATTAAACTTTCTGGTAAGAAGAAAATGGATGCAAAAAGTTTGCTAAATGGCTATTCTTTTTCGTCAGATGCAAAAATGATCTAAACCCTTTATTAATGCGGTTTGTAGGGTTTTTTGATTTTCAATGCTTGGTTTATTAACAATTAGCACACTTTTATTAACAAAAAGGTGCTTTTTTGCTTCTCAAATTTGCGTAAACCCACAATCCGTCTATATTTGTTAAGCTATTAAGCAAAAAGTACAATTATTAAATAATTTTTAAAATCAATTTATTATGAACAAATCAGATTTAATCGATGCAATGGCTGCTGACGCAGGAATTTCTAAAGTAGCGGCTAAAGCGGCTTTAGAGTCTTTTACAGATAACGTAACTTCTTCTTTAAAAAAAGGTGATAAGGTTGCATTAGTTGGTTTCGGAACTTTCTCTGTATCTAACAGAGCTGCAAGAACTGGTAGAAATCCTCAAACAGGAAAAGCTATTGAAATTGCTGCTAAAAATGTAGCTAAATTTAAAGCTGGAGCTGGATTAAGCGATGCTGTAAACTAAAAATTACAGTTTCAAATAAAATAAAAACTCTCTTTTTAGGGAGTTTTTTTTTTATTTGAAAATTTTCTTATATTTAATTCAAAAAATGAATGTTTAAACTCCCCCCTAAGAAAGGTAGATTATTAGTTGCAGAACCGTCTATTTTAAATGATAACTCATTTAATAGAGCAATCGTTTTGTTAACAGAACACACAGATAATAATTCGGTAGGCTTTATTTTAAATAAACCTTTAGAATATAGTATTAACGACCTATTGCCAGATATAGATTGTTCTTTTAATATTTATCAAGGTGGTCCAGTAGAACAAGATAATTTATACTTTGTTCATAGAATACCCCAACTCTTAGACGACAGTGTGGAAGTTGCAAATGGCGTTTTTTGGGGAGGAAACTTTAAACAACTTAAAAACCTATTAAATGAAGGACTCTTAGCAGCCTCTGATATTCGATTTTTCTTAGGATATTCTGGCTGGGACAAAAATCAACTCACACAAGAACTAAAAGAGAACTCCTGGTTTGTTGCAGAAAATGATTTTGATAATATTTTTTCTAATGATGAAGAAAGCTTATGGAAAAACAAATTACTTCAAAAAGGAGGAAATTATAAAATTTGGTCAAATGCACCAAATGATTTTAATCTAAATTAAATACCTGCTATCTGTAAAACTTTTAAGTTAGCGTGTAACTTATTTGCTAGTTCTGTGGTAAAAGACTTCTTTTTATATTTAGTAACTGCCTGAATACCAACAATTGCATTTGTAATAAAAACTTCATCTGCTTTCTGTATTTCAAAAGGAGAAATAGTTGTTTCCTCAATTGTAAAGTCTTTATTTTTAGTTAGAATTTCGATCACCTTACTTCTAACAATTCCTTTAATACAGCCTTCTGTTAAGGCTGGTGTTTTAACTACATTATCTTTAACAATAAATATATTTCCATTGGTAACCTCTACCACACCTTTACGCTCATTTACTAAAACACAATTATTTAAGTCATTCTCATTCGCATAAATACTTGCCAATGTATTAATCATTCTATTGTTTGTTTTTATAGTTGATAACAAGCCAGAATAATTATAAAAATCTTTAAAAACATCTATCTCATAGGTTGTTTTCGTTTGATAGTTTAATGCTGTAGCTTCAATAAAATAATCAATTTCATTTGTTTTTGGTGTGTATAAACCTCCATCTTTTCTAAAAACATTTAAACGAACTCTAAAAGTAGAAACATCCTCTAAAACAGCAACAGTTTTTAAAACTTCCTTTTCTAAAAATTCTAATGTAAACTCCATAGGAATTTTCATACGTAACATTCTCATAGAAGCCATTAATCTAAAATAATGATCTTCCCAAAAAATTACTTTTTTATTTACTACTTTAATCGTTTCGAAGATTCCGTCACCGTATTTAAACCCTCTATTATCTGTAGTTAATTGTACGTTTTCTTTAAATAATAATTCACCGTTAAAATTAATCATTGCTTTATTTTTAAGAATTGTAAAAATAATATAATTCAATAGATTTTAAACATAAAAAAACCAGCAATTCTGCTGGTTTTAAATATTTTTAATAAATTGGTATTAAGCACCAATTGTATGTTTTAGTTCTACTATTTGATTCTCCCAAAGTTGTTTAGACTCTTCTACTTCATCTTCATCATCTGCAAAATCGGTAACAATTAAAGAAACATCTTTGGTTAATGCATCTACTTGAATCTTAATTTCGAAATAACTCTCATCATCTTCGCTCTCTAACCACTTCCAACGCATTCTTTCACCGGCCTTTTTAGTAATTAATTCAGCCAATTCTTCTGTATCTTCCCAAACAAAACTAAATATTTTACCTCTAGAATTTACTTTGTCTGCAAACCATTCTTGCAAGTTTGATGGTGAAGATATATACTGATACAGCATGTTTGGAGATGCGTGAATAGATATTTCTAGTTCGAATTTTACTTTTTCCATTGATTCTTTTGTTAAGGGAACAATATAGGTATTAATTCTATTTAAAAAAAATTTAAAACACTTGTTGCTAATCTATAAAAAGTGATTATATTTGCAGCCGCTAACAGATGGCGAGGTAGCTCAGTTGGTTAGAGCGCAGGATTCATAACCCTGAGGTCACGGGTTCAAATCCCGTTCTCGCTACAAATTAACATTTTACAAATCAACGGTTTAGAATTACTTCTAAACCGTTTTTTTATGCAAAAAAAGTATAAACACTTTAAAAATCGTACTTTTTTAAGTATCTTTTAATAAATAAAAAATCGTCAATAAGATACTATACTAGCGGTATCGAGACTAAAAATGTTTTTTTTTAACAGAAAAAAAGCAAACACACTTTCTGTAAAACATAAAAAAATGACTAAAATATTTAAGCTCCTAGGAGAGAATATTTTTTTTGATCAAAAAAAATCCCTATTTTAAAATAATATTGACTGATATAGATTCAGTTTTCAAATGTTTTTAAACAACAAACTTTAAAAAATTATAAAAAGTTTACGATGAGATGATGCTATTAAGGTTTATGATTGCCTCTCTTTAATTACATATACAATTATTTCTTCTTTTACTTAATACTTACGGATATCATCTACGTGCACTCCTAGTAAACTTGATACCATATAATTAGAACTCATTTTGATTTCATCTTACAGAGTTACTACGTTTATGGCGAATAAGTGTTGCTGCCCCCTATATTCTAATGCATTAGAAAATAATCTTTCACTTAATATTATATAAAATCTACAAAATTATCAATTACTAATTTTATTTTAACTAAATTTAAATGCTATTTAGAAAGAATGAAAAAATTACCAACTATATTTTTAGAACAAAAAAATCACAAAAAGGCTCCTCAACTTCTTGTCAAGTTTAATTATAATAATTCTTTGATAAATTTGTTGAGAAAAATCCCTGGGACTAATTGGAGTAGCTCTTTAAAATCCTGGTACATAGCTAACTCTAAAGAAAATTTAGATTTAGTTTTAAATACTTTTAAAAGCATCACAATTATTGATTCGAGTAAGTTGCCTAAAAAAGAGCCATTCAAACGAAATTTAACTGAGAGTCAAAAAAAACTTTTGAATAATTTCTACTTGTACTTAAAAGGGAAAAGATATAGTCAGAGCACCATACAGACTTACACTTTCTTTGTTGCAGATTTCGTTAATTTTCATACAAAAACTTCTTTAGAAGAGTTAAAAAACAGAGATGTTGAACTTTTTATTGAAAGAGTCTTTATAGAACGAGATTATTCTATTAGTTCTCAAAGACAATTTATAAGTGCTTTAAAGATATTTATAATTTTTTATCCTCACACAAAAATTAATGACTTGGTATTAGAAAGACCAAAAAAATCTAGAAAACTTCCTAATGTTTTATCTCAAGAAGAGGTGTTAGAAATCATTAGATGTACACAAAACTTAAAACACAGAGCTATTTTAGCGTTAATTTATTCTTGTGGATTAAGAATAAGTGAGTTAATAAATTTAGAGTTGATAGATTTTCATATTGAAAGAAAACAGTTAATTGTAAAAAACGGAAAGGGAAGAAAAGACAGGTACGTGAGTTTAGCAGATAGTTTTTTACCTTTATTATCAAACTATTACCATTCTTACAAACCAAAAAAATACTTTGTTGAAGGTAGAAATGGCGGAAAATATAGTACAGAAAGTGTAAGACAATTTTTAAGAAAAAGTTGTGCCAATGCTCAAATAAAAAAAACAGTTACACCACACACGTTAAGACATAGCTACGCTACTCATTTATTAGAAAACGGAGTAGATATAAGATATATACAATCACTTTTAGGACATGCAAAGCCAGAAACTACAATGATTTATACACATGTAAAGCGTAAAGATTTAATGCAAATTCAAAACCCCTTGGACGTTGCGCTACAGAAGCTAAATAAAATAGATAAAGACAATGAAAATGTTTTATTATCCCGAAATATTTAACCAAAAATCAATATATTTGATTTTATATAACCCGTTGGGCAACATTACCAATCACACTCAAAAAAAGGAATGAAAGAAAATGAAATAATTAAATACCTTGATATAGTTTTTAAAGACATTACTAATTTTGAATCGGTTTCTGTAAATAACCCTATTATGAAGGTTCTGAAACACGAAACAGAAGAAGAGCGAGATAAATTCTTCTTAGTCGTAGAGAGTGTTGAATTATTTGCAAAAAACAAAGATTTGATAAAAAAGGACGGAGATGGGGATTTTTTTAAATTAACAGATAGAGGGAGGAAACTTAAAGAGTCAAACTCATCATATAAATCATTTTGTTTTAAGGAGAAAATAAGGTCTGCCGATTTTAAAAAATTAGCAATATTAATAGCTATCATTGGAATTATTTTAAGAATTGTTTGGAGGTGTGAGGACAGTCAGAAAGTTCAGCTTCCAAATAATAAACACGGGATTTTAAACGACTCTTTGTCTGAAAAGCCATATAATAAAAATCAAAATACAAGTAAGTCATTATTAGATACATTAGAAACCAAAAAGGAATAATTTTAAATATATTTATGGTGGATTTAAACGTTGCCCAACACCGTGTATAAAAAATTACTGCTTTTTGCCTCACTCCTTGTTCCATTTTTTTCTGTTTTTTTTATTAATTAATCGGAAATTATACGCTTATTTATTCGTAAATTTCCATACACAAATACGTTAGGCACAATAGACCTAAAAATGAAAACAAAATTAAACTTTTTACTTTTAAGCGTATTCTTCGTTCTGAATTCTTGTTGCCTTGGCGCAGATGAGGAATATTTAGGAAATAACATTTATTTGTCTTCATATGATAATTACGATAAACGAATATTATATCAAGAATATAGTTGTGCAACAACAGGAACTGAAATAGTTCCTATGACAGTTTTGAAAATGTCTTATAACTCTGAATGGATTATTGCTAAATCTGGAAACAAAAGGGAGAAAACGGATTTTAAATATTGGGTAATTAAAAACGATTATGAAAGTTTGCCTAATTCTGAAACTATACTAAAAAACCGAATTGAATTCAGTGACTTGAAAAAGTTTGAACTCTATTTAGCAGAAAATAAAATTAGTTTGGAATTGAAAAAAAATGACTGAAAATAAAAAACTGTGCCTAACACCGTATATAATTTATTGCTAATTCTAGCCTACTTACGAAAGTCCTCGCGGACTTTCTTAGTCGGTAATTATTTACTAAATTAGGTGCTAGAAACACGCAACAAACCATATACAAACACGTTGGCAAAAACTGGTTGAAAGTCGCCAGAAAAACATAAGTTATTTAAATAAAGGTTTTGCTTAAAATTTGTGATTCAAAATTCTTTAATCTTATTACGTCGAAAAAATAAAAACTTAGAATATTGAAAACTCTCTCGCTCGTTAAAATTTGTAAAAGGGGAAAGTATTAGAATTTTAATAACAAGAATTTACTCAAACGCTGAAAAACCAAAATTGCGGAATTTAGTAAAATACTGGAATTCTTACTCAAGTTCTGAATTTAGCAAGTTTGCGGAATTGAACAAATTGTGGAATTTTTACTCTTGTGAAAAATTGGAGTAAAATCCCAAAGTAAAAAATTAAACACTTTTAAAAGAAAAGTTTAGAACTGTATCTTATAAAAAAGGAAAATAATTTAAGAAGAAATAGAAAATTATAGAAAAAATTAAGCGGAAATTAAAACACGCATTTGCCAACACCGTTTATAAAAAATTGCTAAATTAGTGCTTAACTAAAAGTTCGTTGCGTTTTTGTGTACTTCTGATTTTCCGTTGGAAAATCCTCGCACACAAAACCGCAACTTTCCATAAACAAACTCGTTGGCAGTAATTAAAGAACATAAACTATGATAAAACAAATTTCGAGATTTTTTCAATCTATTTTAATATTAATCGGACTTCAATCTTGCGGAGAAATAACTACAACGAAGAACTTTCAAAACGGACAAAAAAATTTAGTTGTATTCTCTGATTATGGAAGTAAAACCGATACAATAATTGAGAATGTTAATGAACATCAGATTAAAACTGCTATGAATAAAATTGACTGGAAAAATTACCATATGGTTTACATCGAAAAAAACATTGGAGAAATGATTGGTGTATTAGGCTTGACAGAAGATGACGGAATAACACCTGCTGGATTGACTTCGACTTGGGACGAAAATGGAAAAATGTTAGTGATGAAAAATGAACCGAAAACTATTGAGGAATTGACAAATATTTTGATTTCTTATCTGAATGACGATACGGAATTGAAAAGCAAATATGAATAAAAACTACTGCCAACACAGTATAAAAATAATTGCTATTTTAGGCTTAAACAAAGGTAGTTGCACTTTTGTTACGTCTGATTTTCCTGCGGAAAATCCTCGCACACAAAACCGCAACTATTCTTATACATAAACGTTGGCACAAATAAACCAATCACTCTGAAAATGAAAATATGATTGACTTTGAGAAAATACCTAAAAAATTAAAATACCATTTAATAAATTTAGTATTAATCCCTTTTTGGATTATTTCTATATATTTATTTGGGAATGAATTATACATAGCGAATGATTTTTTAATTATTAGTTGCTTATGTTTTTGTTTAACACTCTGTTCTTATATTGTTTCAAGTTTTTTAATTAGTCTATGGAATTTTAATCCTGAAGTTAAAAAAAAGGAATTAATAATATTTTCTATATTTTTTCAAACAATGTTTTTATCAGCTTTGATTTTTTTAGGCTACGTATTTAACTTAATTTGTAAATTAAAGTTTGAATTTTACTCTTTTATTATTACTTATTTTGTATCAATATCCTTACTACTTTTTATTGGTAAGTTTGGAAAAATAAATTGGGAAAGAAAAAAGTCATAAATGAAATAATACAGATACACATAATCAAGTAAAGTATTAAAATATAGAACAAATTATTAAACACGAATGAAATTACTTGTGCCAACACCGTGCATAATTTAATGCTTACTTTTTTCCACTTTGGAAAAGTCTCGTTTACTTCTACTTTTGTTTTTTTTTCTATCCATTTTTTTCTTAATTTTCGCATCAAACCATGCACAAATACGTTACCCACAATTTGAAAAATGACGTACAGAATAACAAAATTTGACCCTAAAAAAAGAAATGAAGAAGGTCATTTTCTAGATAATTCCGAATGGACATCGATTAGCGATATAGGAAAACCTGAATATAGAAATGTGAGTTATGAAGAATATGATAAAATAGAAACGGCATATGTCGAATCTATTATACTTATTCTTGACGAAAAAAAAATAAAAAGTATACAAATTGACTCATTAGAATTACACGATACATTAGCTGATTTTGAAGAATATAAAAAAGAAAGTCGTCTAAAGAATATTGATGTTGATTTTAATACTGAAATTTCCACTTTGGAAAACGGAAATATTCTGAATTTAACACAGGTTCAAAAAATGACTCGTTTGGTTTTAAGAGAAACTATTTGGATGAACTTACTCGAATCTGAATTTAAAATAATTTTCGGATATGACTATTATATGTATGTTGAGTGTTCAGAATTAAAAAATTCGACTATAAATCGAATTGAGAAAATGGGACTTTTTGTCGAGCCAAATATGGGACAAAAGATAATTATAATAAGTGATGAAAAAGGAAAATAAAAACTGTGGGTAACACCGTATATAATTTATTGCTAGTGCTAGCCTATTTACGAAAATCCTTAGGGGATTTTCTATTCGGTTTTTATTTACTAAATTAGTTGCTCGAAATACGCAACAAATAATATACAAAAACGTTGGCATTAATATAAGCGACGACCTCGAGTTACACCACCTTTAATAAATGATTTATGATAATTGGGGAAAAGTTTCACAAGCTTTGCGAAAAACTTGAAATTGGAAAATGGGAATTTAATTTCCTTAAAAGAGAATTTATTTTGTCGTTTGAAGAAGTTCATAAACTTGATGATTTAAAAATTGTTTTTAATGGTGAAAACGGAGCTTTTGTTTTAGGAAATTCTCACGATTATGGTGGAATACATTTAATACAATTAGATGTAGAAAGAAAAATTGTAAAATATGCTGGAGAAATGGAAGGTTTTGAATATTTATCTTCACCTATAAAATCTGAATTACAGAAAAAAGAATTTTTAGAAATAAACAAACTAACTCCTGAAATAGACGATTTAAAGGAATTAATTATCCCGAAAAATTGCAATCTAATTGACACACGAAATATTGAAGTTCCTGTTATTTTAGTTTCTATATATGAACAATTCATATTTAATAAAAAATCATCGATTAAAAACATTGAGAAAATTATTGAAATTGAAAAAAAATACTAATGCCAACACCGTACAAAATTAATTGCTTTATTTCTGGCTCACTTACGAAAGTACTCACGTACTTTCTTTGTCTGTTATTATTTAGTAAATTAACTGCTTAACCGCCGCAAAAAATCTTGTACAAACACGTTAGCAGTTATTTAAAAACCGAACACGAAATGAACTTTCAACTAAATGGAAAAACAGGAATTTGGTTAAATAAACTTAACGAAAAAACTGTTGAAAAAATATATCAAGTAGATTTTAACAACGATAGACATAATGACGAATATTTACCTTGGATATTTTTAATAACTTTCTGTGAATTTGACCTATATCTGGAAATTGAAGGCAACTTTGATGGAAGTCATTTAAAAATAAACTTACGAGAAACTTCATTACTTGAAAATAAACTGAAAGAACACAATTTACCTAATGAACCCGATTTGTGGCAAGTTTACACAACTAAAAAAGAAGAGAAACTTGGGAGCATTTTAGGACAAAGAATTGATTTTATTGAATTCGGAGTTGATAAGGATGAATATGAAATTAACGGAATTAAAAGCAAAGGAGAAAAAGAATATTTTAATTTTATTCGCTTTAATTGTGAAAAACTGAATTTAACAATTTTCGAAGGCTCATCAACTGGACTTGGAGTTTCTACCGACAAAAATGTGAAATTAAATTTTGAGGAAACATTTGAAATATATAATACGAAAAAAAACAACTGCTAACACCGTATATAATTTATTGCTGGCTTATTGCCTACTTACGAAAGTCCTCGCGGACTTTCTTGGTTGGTAATTATTTACTAAATTAGTTGCTTGAAACATGCAACAAACCATATACAACAACGTTACAAAACATTAAAAACCAATATTATGAAAACCAATACTATGAAGAAAAACTTAATTATTCTATTTTTAACTTTTACATCAATTTTGACTTATGCGCAAAATAATCAATCCGATTTTTTAATTAAGAAAGGAAATGATACTGTTTTTTGTAAAATAATTGAGTTAAAAGGAAAAAAAGTTAAGTTTATTGAAAGTGGTGAAAACAAAAGTAAAAAGAAAAATATTTTCAAATTCTCTAATGTTAATATTTCTGACTTATCAGTTGTTAAAAATCCATTGAATTTGAAAGTTGAAAAACCTGAAAAAGGATTCGCACATATTTACCTTTATAGACCATATGTATATACTGGATCAGCATTAGCCTGTAAAGTTGAATATAATGGAGAAAAATTCATTAATATTAAAACCTATAGTTATTACTTACATAAGGTTAAAGCAGGAGAAGTTCATAAGTATAATTGGAAAAACAGCAAAAAGGATATTTTAGAAATTGATGCTAAAGATGGGGAGACCTACTTCATAAGAGGTTCATTTGGAGCAAGTTTTGAGCCTTGGAATACTATCTCAAGTGTTAGTAACGGAATGAATATTTTTCTTGACAATCCAAATACAGCAAAGTATGCAATTTTAACAATGAAAAAAGAAAGCCCAAAATATTAAATTATGAATTTAAAAAAGATAATTACCTGTATAATATTACTGACAACATTTGCATTTACTTCCTGCACTGAAGAAGATGAAGGTTGTACTGAAACTGTTTGCCCAGACGGATTTAATAACTGCTTTGAAAAACCTTGTGATTAAGGAATAAAACGTTTTGTAACACCGTATAAAATTAATTGCTAGTTTTAGCCAATTTACGAAAGTCCTCTCGGACTTTCTATCTGTGATTTATTTGCTAACTTTAGTGCTTAAAACACGCAACTAATCTTATACAACAACGTTGCAAGTAATGGCGGAATTTCAGCCAGAAATTCCTAATTAGTGATTTATCTTTTCTAGAAATTAATATTGAATAATATTGCGCTGGAAAAATTAAAAATGACTGATACTCTATTTTTAGAAAATGAATCCAAAAAAAGAGAAAAGCAGAGTTGAACGCTGAAAAATGAAGCGTGAATAAATAAGCGGAAATTAATTAAGGCGGAATTTTAAGCTCAAACGGGAAAAAAGACAGAATTGAACGCTGAAAATGAATCGTGAATAAATAGACGGAAATTAATTAAGGCGGAAATTTAAGCTCAAACACGAAAAAGAATGAAAAATAAAATTGAACTCTAAAAATGAATCATGAATAAATTAGTGCGGAATTTTAAGCTGAAATATGAAAAGAGAGAGAAATGAAATAGAAAGTTAAGAAATGGAAAATATAGTTAGAAAATCACTACTTGCAACACCGTATATAATTTATTGCTGGTGATTACAAACTTACGAAAATCCTTGGCGGATTTCCTATTCCGTTTTTATTTACTAAATTAGGTGCTCGAAATACGCAACAAATCATATACAAAATCGTTGGGCGTAAGCTAAAAATCAGAACGTTAAAACTTGACAAATGAGTAAAACAAGAATATTTACAACTCGAAAGTTAGAAAAAATAACGAAAGAATTTATATCTGAAAATGAGGAATTTAATAATGAATATTTAGGAGATTGGACTTCTACTCTATTTTATGTAAGTCATAAAAAATGTTGGTTATTAATCAATAAAATGACAAAATACCTTTTAATCTTACCGAATATAAAGAAAACTGACTTAAAAAATATATCTTCTATTTTTAAAGAGAATTTATTTGCTCAACTAACTTTTGACGGAATTGAAACAAGATATGAATTGGTGGAGAAAATAATCGGAGAAATTAAATTGCAGGAAACAAATAATGACAGAAGTACTAATGGTTCTTTAAATAACTGTTTGCTTTTTCTTGAGGATTGGAAATATGAATTTGGAGATTATGAAAATATGAACTTTAGAGATTTGAATGGCAGACTAAATAGTTCACCGAACAAAATGTTGAATTGGAAATATCCAAAAGAAAAAATGAATGAAATGATAAATAATTACGAAAAAAAATCATTTTTAGAAAAAAACAGAATTGTACTTTAAAACAGGAAAGAATTGAAAGATTTAGAACAACAAAATAGAATTTGAAAAAAAGTTGAACAAAAAAGCCTACGCCCAACACCATATATAATTTATTGCTGGCTTTTTGCTTACTTACGAAAATCCTCGCGGATTTTCTATTCAGTTTTTATTTACTAAATTAGTTGCTTGAAACACGCAACAAACCATATACAAAACGTTGGCAATAATATAAAAATGACGCTCGAAACTATATACGAAAAAGCAAGTGGAATAATCGGAATTAATGGAATGACTGTCAACGAAAGACTTTATGTTTCGGGATTAATGGACATTTTTGACCAAGCAAAAAAAAATGATAAAGATTTAGCAAAAACAATTCTCAAAGCACTGAAAGTTGACATAAAATCAATCGAAAAAATAGTTTGATAATGGAGTATAGTATTCAAGATAAAAGAGAATTAAATCATACTGAAATTAAATTTTTGACTTACCTATTTGAAAAATAAAAAACGGAATGGACTGAATTAATCAAAAATATGAAAGTAATTGCAAGATGTGGTTGCGGAAATTGTCCGACCATAATGTTTGGAGAAAATTTTGAATCTAAAGTTCAAGAAAACAAAAATTTACAAATTGACTATACTGGAAAAGGTAAAAACGGAGAATTAATTGGAATATCTGTATTCGGAAATGACCAAATGCCGACTGAATTGGAATTTTACTCAATATATGGTGAATCTGAAATTATAGAAATTCCGAAAATTGAAACTCTGAAATCTATAACGGAAAATCTAACTGAATAAAAAATACTATTGCCAACACCTTGTATAATTTATTGCTTGCAAAAAGCCTACTTACGAAAATCCTCGCGGATTTTCTTGGTTTGTGTTTTATTTACTAACTTTATTGCTTAAAACCGCAACAAACCATACAAAAAAACGTTACCCAACATTTGAGAGCCACACTAAAAACTAAACAACTTATGAGTTGGGAAAAAGATAAAGACGAAATTACTCAAAGATATTTTCAAGCAATAAACGAAAATAACCTTCAGCTTTTTGGAATAATTAAAGAGAATTTATCGGAAATGAAACCGATTTTGCCTCTAATTGAATTTGTCCTTTCTCGATTAGAAACTGTAACTACTTTAGTCTTAGATAATCGGATTTGGGATGCTGAAATTATTTTAAGATCAGCACTTGAAACTTTTACGAAATTTTTATTTATAACGACTGCTGATAAAGAAGAACAAAATGTTCGGATAAATGAATATTGGAATTCTTTAGCTGAAATAAGTTCTATAAAACAATCTTCACAAGCAAAAAGGAATTTAGAACATTTTGGAGATAGCGAAATTCATAGACTTGCCTATTTACCTATGGTTTTGCCTGAAGAAGAAGAAGCTGAATTACGTAAAAAATGGACAAAAGCCGAAAGACGAAAAGTTGAGCAAAAATGGTCATTTACTGAAATGATCCTTTCAATTTCGAAAAACTATAGAGGAAAACCATTTGAAATGATTGTTGCTCTAACTCATAGTTATAGAATGAGTAGTCACGTTATGCACGGAGACGAAACTGGAATTTCTATTATCAATGAAAGAGAAAGTCGTTCACAAGCAGACTATGAAATAGCAACGAATGGACACTATTTAAGATTGTTAAGCGATAGTTTTATTTATTGCGCTTTTATAGCAATCGAAACTATGGATTTTCTAAATCTGGAAGAAAATAAAAAGTTCTTTTTTGATAACGAAAAAAGTTTAGAGGATATAAACGAATTAGTACAGAAATATCACGGAAAGGTTTTCGAAGATCCTGATTATGATAAATACAAAACAAAGGAATAAAAACGTTGGGTAACACCGTATATAATTTATTGCTGGCTTCTAGCCTACTTACGAAAGTCCTCGCGGACTTTCTTGGTCGGTTAGTATTTACTAAATTAGTTGCTTGAAACACGCAACAAACCATATACAAATACGTTGGCAAAAACTGGTTGAAAGTCGCCAAAAAAACATAAGTTATTTAAACATAGCTTTTGCTTAAAATTTCTGATTCAAAATTCTTTAATCTTATTACGTCGAAAAAATAAAAATTTAGAATATTGAAAACTCTCTCGCTCGTAAAATTTGTAAAAAGGGGAAAGTATTAGAATAACAAGAATTTACTCAAACGCTGAAAAACCAAAATTGCGGAATTTAGTAAAATACTGGAATTCTTACTCAAGTTCTGAATTTAGCAAGTTTGCGGAATTGAACAAATTGTGGAATTTTTACTCTTGTGAAAAATTGGAGTAAAATCCCAAAGTAAAAAATTAAACACTTTTAAAAGAAAAGTTTAGAACTGTATCTTATAAAAAAGGAAAATAATTTAAGAAGAAATAGAAAATTATAGAAAAAATTAAGCGGAAATTAAAACACGCATTTGCCAACACCGTTTATAAAAAATTGCTAAATTAGTGCTTAACTAAAAGTTCGTTGCGTTTTTGTGTACTTCTGATTTTCCGTTGGAAAATCCTCGCACACAAAACCGCAACTTTCCATAAACAAACACGTTGGCAAAAACTGGTTGAAAGTCGCCAGAAAAACATAAGTTATTTAAATAAAGGTTTTGCTTAAAATTTGTGATTCAAAATTCTTTAATCTTATTACGTCGAAAAAATAAAAACTTAGAATATTGAAAACTCTCTCGCTCGTTAAAATTTGTAAAAGGGGAAAGTATTAGAATTTTAATAACAAGAATTTACTCAAACGCTGAAAAACCAAAATTGCGGAATTTAGTAAAATACTGGAATTCTTACTCAAGTTCTGAATTTAGCAAGTTTGCGGAATTGAACAAATTGTGGAATTTTTACTCTTGTGAAAAATTGGAGTAAAATCCCAAAGTAAAAAATTAAACACTTTTAAAAGAAAAGTTTAGAACTGTATCTTATAAAAAAGGAAAATAATTTAAGAAGAAATAGAAAATTATAGAAAAAATTAAGCGGAAATTAAAACACGCATTTGCCAACACCGTTTATAAAAAATTGCTAAATTAGTGCTTAACTAAAAGTTCGTTGCGTTTTTGTGTACTTCTGATTTTCCGTTGGAAAATCCTCGCACACAAAACCGCAACTTTCCATAAACAAACTCGTTAGGCACAATAGACCTAAAAATGAAAACAAAATTAAACTTTTTACTTTTAAGCGTATTCTTCGTTCTGAATTCTTGTTGCCTTGGCGCAGATGAGGAATATTTAGGAAATAACATTTATTTGTCTTCATATGATAATTACGATAAACGAATATTATATCAAGAATATAGTTGTGCAACAACAGGAACTGAAATAGTTCCTATGACAGTTTTGAAAATGTCTTATAACTCTGAATGGATTATTGCTAAATCTGGAAACAAAAGGGAGAAAACGGATTTTAAATATTGGGTAATTAAAAACGATTATGAAAGTTTGCCTAATTCTGAAACTATACTAAAAAACCGAATTGAATTCAGTGACTTGAAAAAGTTTGAACTCTATTTAGCAGAAAATAAAATTAGTTTGGAATTGAAAAAAAATGACTGAAAATAAAAAACTGTGCCTAACACCGTATATAATTTATTGCTAATTCTAGCCTACTTACGAAAGTCCTCGCGGACTTTCTTAGTCGGTAATTATTTACTAAATTAGGTGCTAGAAACACGCAACAAACCATATACAAACACGTTGTGTACAATTAAAAATAAAATCCGTAAAAAAACAAAATGTCAGAAAAATATTCTACAAATAAATTTGGAGTAAAGGTATTAAGTGAAGGAACTCAATCTTTCAAAATATTTTCGGCTGAAGGTATTAATTTGGAGTTTTTATTAATCTATATTTTGTTCGCAGAAACAAGTAAAGAAGACCTAAACGAAAAGAAAAAATTTTTAAAAGTTCTTTACGAAAAAAACGGAGAAAATAGTCTTACAGAATTTCTTGAATCTGAAAGAAGTGATATGATTTTTTCAGCAAAGTCTTATGAAAAATATTTTGGACAAATGGCCTACACAAGAATTACAGATAATGTTTTAAGCTATTTTAAAGATATACTCGTGGAAGTAATAAAAGCAAAACCACAAATATTGAAATCAAAGGAAAAGGAGTCTTTAGACTATATATTCTCATTTAATAATATGGAAGATTTAATTGAGGACATTACAGAAAAAAATATTGAAAAATTATTTTATGGTAGTATAACTGATATTAAAAAATTCTTTTCCGATAAATTAGGGATTCAATTGTTTGAAAGCCCAATTCTTGAGAAAAATTTTGAACAATTTATTAAACAAAGGAATTTAATCGTTCATAATAGAGGAATTATTTCAAAAGAGTTTTCAACGGAATTTAGCAATGAACACATAACATATAAACCAGGAAATATTCTTAATTTTAGTTATGAAAATTTATCCAATATTAATGGCGGAATGACAAATATAATTGTTGATTTAGATTTAAAAATAAGTGAGAAATTTAAATTGGAACAAGTCGAAATATAACTGTACACAACACCGTATATAATTTATTGCTGGCTTCTTGCCTACTTGCGAAAGTCCTCGCGGACTTTCTTGGTTGGTAATTATTTACTAAATTAGTTGCTTGAAACACGCAACAAACCATATACAACAACGTTGGTGGTAATAAAAAAAAAGAAAACTATGAAAATAACAAAAAAACGAATTAGAACTCTAGGGAATTACCTAGTTGGATTAAATAATAATGATGACTTTTATATTACACTGACGAATTTAAATAATACGAATAGAATTCAACAGATTGGATTTACAAATAATATAAATTTAGGAGAACAAATCTTACCAACAATTGTAGGAACAAAAAGTAGATTTAATGCAAATGGTGGGTTTATCATTCATCGTAATCAACCAAAACAGACTGTCTATCGTCAAGCAGAAATAAAAGATTGGAGAGGGAATTATCATACTGTTGACATTCCTTACAAAAGATACCCAAGAACACCAATTCCTGCACCAAGTATTGAACTAACTGTAGTTAATGGAGCAAATAATTTAAAAATAATTAGGTCACCTTTATTGACAAAAGGAGTTTCAGCAGATAATGAAATAATTCACATCATAAATTTATTTTTAGAACTTTTTGGAGAATGTGATACTTTTCAAGCAAATTTAGTTCCTGTTTTCAATGTACCAGTTACTCGACTTAATTGGAATATGCTACCTCAAGGAAATTATCCTTGGAACATCTTACGAAATAACGTTCAAAGAGTAATAGGAAATGTTGGAGTAAATAGAAGGCGAATAATTGAAAGAAGACTTGAAACTATTTCAAACCATAATCCGAATTTCGTTGCTGTAGGTAGTGCTGGATTTAGTGGTTATATTGTATTTGGGTTTCCAAATAAAAACTTTTTCATTTTAGAAAGTATTCATCAAGGAAATGCTACTTATGTTTTTGGACAAAATTGGCAACAATTATCACATTTAACAAAAGAACAAATTTTGAATCAAAATCTACATCAACAAAGAATTATTCACATTCAAGGATGGAATAATAACATAGATAATTTATTCTAAAATTACTACCACCAACACCGTATATAATTTATTGCTGGCTTCTCGCCTACTTACGAAAGTCCTCGCGGACTTTCTTGGTCGGTAATTATTTACTAAATTAGTTGCTTGAAACACGCAACAAACCATATACAACAACGTTAGCAGCAATACACAAGACGCTCAAAAAAACACGAACATAACAATGATACCAAATACATTTATAGAAAATACTGGAGAAATTTTAGGAAAAACAGCTGGAGGACTTTCAGGTTCACAAATAGCTAACTTATTAGCCAGTTATGGCTTTGACTTTAATGTAGATGTTCCTTTCCCAAAATCACCATTTCCTGCAGATGGAAGTGTACCTAATAAAAGATTTGCCTTAAAAAGAAATCTCGAAGCTTTTAATGCAGAGCAACAATTTAAAATAATAAAGGAATTATGTGAACTTGAGAAGTTTAACGGAAACTCAACCGTTAAAGATTTAAAGATGAAACTCATAACAAGATTTGGTCATTTAAATACAGAATCAGACAAAGTGAATGAAATGTTAATCGATGAAACCCGACATTGGTTACATGGTTTTGACGATTCATTAAAAGAATATAATTCTGCACTTGAAAAATTTAAAAATTCAATATTTGAAAGAAATCTATTAGATGATTTACGCTTATCTCTTGAATTATTAGTAAAACAAATATTAGGGAATGATAAGTCATTAGAAAATCAATTAGGAGCACTTGGAACATTTATAAAAGATAATAATGGTTCTAAAGAATTAGGTAATATGTTTCAAAAGCTTGTCGAATATTTTACAAAATATCAGAATTCATATGTAAAACATGACAACAAAGTTATTGAAGAAGAAATTGAATTCATACTTGAAATAACGTCTTCATTTATGAAACATTTTATAAGAATGAATAAGTAAAGCTGCTAACACCGTGTATAATTAATTGCTTGGTTTCAGCTAATTTACGAAAGTCCTCGCGGACATTCTATCTGTGTTTTATTTACTAACTTTAGTGCTTAAAACACGCAACTAATCATACACAACAACGTTGGCAAAAACTGGTTGAATGTCGCCAGAAAAACATAAGTTACTTAAATAAAGGTTTTGCTTAAAATTTCTGATTTAAAATTCTTTAATCTTATGACGGCGAAAAAACAAAAATTTAAAATATTGAAAACTCTCTCGCTCGTGAAAATTTGTAAAAAAAGGAAAGTATTAGAATTTTAATAACAAGAATTAACTCAAGCGCTGAAAAAAAATTGCGGAATTTAGTAAAATACTGGAATTCTTACTCATGTTCTGAATTTAGCAAGTTTGCGGAATTGAACAAATTGTGGAATTTTTACTCTTGTGAAAAATTGAAGCAAAATTCGAAAGTAAAAAATTAAATACTTTTAAAAGAAAAATTTAGAACTGTATCTTATAAAAAAAGGAAAATATTTTAAGAAGAAGTAGAAAATTATAGAAAAAATTAAGCGGAAATTAAAATACGCATTTGCCAACACCGTTTATAAAAAATTGCTAAATTAGTGCTTAACTAAAAGTTCGTTGCGTTTTTATGTACTTCTGATTTTCCGTTGGAAAATCCTCGCACACAAAATCGCAACTTTCCATAAACAAACTCGTTGGGCAACATTACCAATCACACTCTGAAAAATGAAATATGGCAGTAAAAGGAGATAATTCAGCATTTTTTGGAAAAGACAAATTAGATATTAAAGATCTACAACAATTTGATGTGCCAAAAATAAAAGTACCTAATAATGACTTTTCGAATTTAACAGATAAAATACTTTCCCCTGAAAATTTAGCTAAAGAACAAATTGAAAAACAAAATGAAATTCTTAAATTTTTAAAAGCTGTTACTATTAAACAATCTAAAACTGCCGAAACACAAGAAAGAACATCTAAAAAACAGTTTTATGCTAATTTATTTTTAGCTATTGCAACTCTCATAATTGGAATATTTGCTCTAAAACCAGTATTTTCTGACCAAAGTAATATTGAATATAAAGTTCTCTACGAACAAACATTAAAATTAGAAAAAGAGAAATTAATACAAGAAAGAACAATATCTGAATTGTCAAACGATTTACTTGACCTTCAGAATCAAGTGCGAATTTTGGAGAAACAAAACGAATTACTTTCAACCAGAAAACCTTTGAAAAAATAATCATAATATTTTAATTTTAACTCATTCTCTTTAAAATTGGCGGAATGAAAAACCATAATCTGAATAAAAAAAACGTTGCCCAACACCTTGTATAAAAAATTGCTATATTTGGCTTAATCAAAGGTTATTGCGTTTTTATAAACTCTATTTTTCCTGCGGAAAAATGCCGTTCATTTAAAACGCAAATTTCCATACAAAAACACGTTGGCAAAAACTGGTTGAAAGTCGCCAGAATAACATCAGTCATTTAAATAAAGGTTTTGCTTAAAATTTCTGATTCAAAATTCTTTAATCTTATTACGTCGAAAAAACAAAAATTTAGAATATTGAAAACTCTCTCGCTCGTTGAAATTTGTAAAAATGGGAAAGTATTAGAATTTTTATAATAAAAATTTACTCAAACGCTGAAAAACCAAAATTGCGGAATTTAATAAAATACTGGAATTCTTACTCAAGTTCTGAATTTAGCAAGTTTGCGGAATTGAACAAATTGTGGAATTTTTACTGTTCTGAAAAATTGGAGCAAAATCCCAAAGTAAAAAATTAAACACTTTTAAAAGAAAAATTTAGAACTGTATATTATAAAAAAAAGGAAAATAATTTAAGAAGAAGTAGAAAATTTTAGAAAAAATTAAGCGGAAATTAAAACACGCATTTGCCAACACCGTTTATAAAAAATTGCTAAATTAGTGCTTAACTAAAAGTTCGTTGCATTTTATGTACTTCTGATTTTCCGTTGGAAAATCCTCGCACACAAAACCGCAACTTTCCATAAACAAACTCGTTGGCAATAATTAAAAAAAATTGAAAAATGAACGAAATTTTTAGAAAGAAATATTTAATGTGGTGGTTTGTTAATTCTTTAGTTATAGGATTAAAAATCATTATTTTTGGACTTAAACCTGGAGGAATTGGAGAAATGCCAGGTTACGAAGAATATGGATTAATATTCTGGATTATTGGAGTTCAATTCTCAAGTATTATTTTTTCACTACCTATTTATGGAATATATTATTTATTTAAAAGAAAAAGCAACAACAAATTATTAATGATATTAATTTCTACAATAAGTTTATTAACAATTGTTTTTTTATTATAATTTATGATTTTTAAATATTCTGAAATTAATAAAAACAAAATAGGATATATACTTGGACTTATTTATACAGTATATTTTAACATAAACGGAAGAGGTGATTTAGCAGTAATGAATTCAATAGCATACTCAATTCCTTTTATTTTGTTTAATTTAATCATAAGCTACATTATCTCAAAATTAATTAAGGACCAAAATCACGGAATTTATTTTTGTCTTATAAGTCTAATCTACTTAAACTTTTAAATAATGAGAAATTCATACAGATTAATATTGACGAATATCTTTTTTTTAGCAATTGGTTTAACTTTATACTATTTTACTAAAAATATAGAAATATTAGGGGCAATTATTGCAACTGGAATTTCTCTTTCAATTGGCTTAAGGAATTCACAAGCTGAAAATGACCGAATTTTCAAAGAATTATTTCAAGAATTTAATTCAAAATATCAATCAAAATTCAATAAAGAACTTCAAAAAATTGTAAATACTGAAATATCTACTGAACAAGAAGAACTGATAATTGACTATTTAAATTTTTGTGCTGAAGAATACCTTTGGTACACAAAGGGAAGAATCCCAATAAAAGTTTGGGAATCTTGGAAAAACGGAATGATATATTATTTAAATTCGGCTTCAATAAATAGAATTATACAAAATGAATTTAAAAAGAAAAATTCTTATTATGGATTATTTGAAATACTTGAAAAAGAACTGAAAATAACAAAATAACTATTGCCAACACCGTATAAAATTAATGGCTAGTCCTAGCCTACTTACGAAAATCCTTGCGGATTTTCTATCTCGTGTTTATTTGCTAAATTAGGTGCTTAAACACGCCACTAATCTTATACAAACACGTTGGCAACTATTACTCACTCAAAGTCTGAAAATTGAACTTGAAATTTGAAAAACTCACAAAGAAAATTTTTACATCAACAAATGAAAGGTTGGAATAATATTAGGAAAGTAATTTTGCTTCTATTGGCAATATCTTGCTCTTTGAACAATAAGACTATAATTAACGCTGACTTTGAAAAATTATTAGAAAATTATATCGAAAATAATCCTATACCAAAATATTTGGAATCAAATGAGGAAGGAAAATTTGCAATTCCATCTTACCATCTTTATTTTGGAAAAAAAGAATCTGACTCGATTATTCAAATTAAACTTCTTCCTTTTTTAGTTGGTTTTAATCCACTAAATTCTAAAATTGACAATGAAGGTGAAGAAATTATTACGGAGGAAAACCCTGATGGTTATTTTGTATTTAGAGAAAAGTTAATAGTAGTTTTTGACAAAAATAATTACGGAATAAATATTATAGATGGAAACAAATTAATTAAGAAAATACCAGATAGTCTGAAATGGGATTTTAACAAACATAATAATCACATAAGAAGTAAATCGAATTATTATAATATATCTAAACAGAAAATTGAAATTATTGAATAAAAAAACAGTTGCCAACACCGTATAAACTTTATTGCTGGTTTTAGCTCACTTGGGAAATTCCTTCGGAATTTCGCCGTTCGTGTTTTATTTAGTAAATTCATTGCCTAAACAACGCAACAAAGCTTATACAACAACGTTGGCAAAAACTGGTTGAAAGTCGCAAAAAAAACATAAGTTATTTAAATAAAGGTTTTGCCTAAAATTTCTGATTCAAAATTCTGATTCAAAATTCTTTAATCTTATTACGTCGAAAAAACAAAAATTTAGAATATTGAAAACTCTCTCGCTCGTGAAAATTTGTAAAAAAGGGAAAGTATTAGAATTTTAATAACAAGAATTTACTCAAACGCTGAAAAACCAAAATTGCGGAATTTAATAAAATACTGGATTTCTTACTCAAGTTCTGAATTTAGCAAGTTTGCGGAATTGAACAAATTGTGGAGTTTTTACTCTTGTGAAAAATTAGAGCAAAATCCCAAAGTAAAAAATTAAACACTTTTAAAAGAAAAATTTAGAACTGTACCTTCTAAAAAAAGGAAAATATTTTAAGAAGAAGTAGAAAATTATAGAAAAAATTAAGCGGAAATTAAAATACGCATTTGCCAACACCGTTTATAAAAAATTGCTAAATTAGTGCTTAACTAAAAGTTCGTTGCGTTTTTATGTACTTCTGATTTTCCGTTGGAAAATCCTCGCACACAAAACCGCAACTTTCCATAAACAAACTCGTTGCCAAAAATTGTCCAGATCACTCAAATTCCTGAAAAAATTAGCGAATAAAACTCTTGAATTTTAAATGTTAGAGACTCTCTCAATGTTGGAAAGTTGAGAAAAATGAAAAAAGCATTACGGAATTGAGCAAAATGCGGAATAAAAACTTTGCGGAATTATCTCAAAAGTGTAAAATTTTGAAAGACTGAGAGTTTTCTGAGAATCAAACAATATTTAAAATTGTTTGCGGAATTAAACACGTGAGAAAACACTCAAACTCTGAAAAACAAAAATAGCGGAATTTAACAATTGTAGAATTAAAAATAGTGGCGGAATTTTCACTCGAACGCTAAATCTCGAAAATAATAAGCAAATTCGGAAAAATAAAAAAACAACTTTAGGCAACAACGTGTATAAAAAATTGCTTATTTTTAGCTTGTAAAAAGTTAGTTCCATTTTTATGCACTTCAATTTTCCTACGGAAAATAGCCGTGCATAAAAATCGCAACTTTCCATAACACAAATCCGTTGGCAAAAACTGGTTGAAAGTCACCACAAAAACATAAGTCATTTAAATAAAGGTTTTGCTTAAAATTTCTGATTCAAAATTCTTTAATCTTATTACGGCGAAAAAATAAAAATTCAGAATATTGAAAACTCTCTCGCTCGTTAAAATTTGTAAAAAGGGGAAATTATTAGAATTTTAATAGCAAGAGTTAACTCAAACGCTGAAAAACCAAAATTGCGGAATTTAATAAAATACTGGAATTCTTACTAAAGTTCTGAATTTAGCAAGTTTGCGGAATTGAACAAATTGTGGATTTTTTACTCTTGTGAAAAATTGGAGCAAAATCCCAAAGTAAAAAACTCAAGCACTTTTAAAAGAAAAATTTAGAACTGTGTCTTATAAAAAAAGGAAAATAATTTAAGAAGAAGTAGAAAATTATAGAAAAAATTAAGCGGAAATTAAAACACGCATTTGCCAACACCGTTTATAAAAAATTGCTAAATTAGTGCTTAACTAAAAGTTCGTTGCGTTTTTATGTACTTCTGATTTTCCGTTGGAAAATCCTCGCACACAAAACCGCAACTTTCCATAAACAAACTCGTTGTGCCACATTACGCACTCGAAAATCTGAAAAATACATGAAAGAAAACATCAAATTCAGTAAAGAAGACACATTATACCTAAACAATCTCATAAAAAAAATAGAAGACCTTGAAAAATATAATGATACTGAAAAAAATAATATAACAAGGAATATTATCACAATATTAGTTGGTTTAATTTCTGTATTAGTAGCTTTTAAAGGAGTAAATAGTCCTTACACTCACGTTCACTTATTGTTTTCGGCAACCCTGATAAGTATATCTCTCGCAATCCTTTCGGGTATCGTTTCTTTATTTCGTCAAGTTGAAGAATCACATCGGATTTTAATGTTCCAACGGGAAAATTTATCACGTAGATTGAACGGGAATCTACACGAAAAATTCGAAAAAGATTTTCCTCCGAAAAAAATGTTTTTAATTTTTGAATATTTGTTTTATATTTTTTCTTCATTGTCAATTGTTTTACTAGCTATGTATGGAATTTTGAAATAAATCATCATAACAACACATTTTAAAAAACTCATTCATTTTAATATTGGCAGAATGAAAAACCATTTACTGAATAAAACGTGGCACAACACCGTATAAAATTTATTGCTAATTATCAACTATTTACGAAAATTATTACTGATTTTTTGCCACTTTTTTTTAACCTAAATCAGTAATGATTTTCGCAACAAATCTTATACAAAAAACGTTGGCATTAATTAAAAAAACGAACACCAAATTGAAATCTAACAACTTTATTAATCAAATCGTAGGAAAAACAGTTGATAAAATTTATCAAGTGGATTTCAATGAAAATAAAGATAATGACGATTACCTTCCTTGGACTTTTTTCATAACGTTTTCCGAATTTGATATGTTTATGGAAATTGAAGGAGATTTCGATGGAGACCATATAAAAATAAATCTGAACCAACTTTCGGAACTTAAACAAAGACTGGAAAAGAATGAATTACGAAACGAATCTGATTTATGGCAAGTTTATGAAGTTAAAGAAAATGAAAATCTCGGAGAATTAATTAATAAACCAATCTTAAAATGTGAATACGGAATTGAAAAGGATGAGTTTACTATAAATGAGAATAAAATAAAAGGACAAAAGGAAGTCTTTACATTTATCCGATTTTATTATGAAAAATCGTTTTTGACAATCTTTGAAGGTGGTTGCGGACTTTCAGTTTCGGAGGCCCAAAATATCAAGCTGAATTTTGAAGAAACATTTGACAAATATTTAGCGGAATAAAAAACTAATGCCAACACCGTATATAATTTATTGCTGGCTTTTCGACTACTTACGAAAGTCCTCGCGAACTTTCTTGGTCGGTAATTATTTACTAAATTAGTTACTTAAAACACGCAACAAACCATATACAACAACGTTAGCAATTATATGACCAAACCAACAGAAATACCGATTATTGATTATGCAGAATTTCTATTATTCGGAATTGAATTTTCTTTGGTTGATTTTAAAAAATATCAAACTACAATTGAGAATTTTTTAGACAAAGAGAAAAAGTCATTGGACGAATCGTATAATAAAAGTCTGGCAGAATTAGACCAAGATGACTATAAAAAATATAATCAAATAGCAAAAGACTATTATTATAGAAGTGGAGATATTGCAACCTTATTTCCTCATAATTTTAGAGCATCGTTTTTAGTACAAATAATAACTTTTATTGAACACGAATTGAAATTAATTTGTGAACATTACGAATTTGAAAAACAAACGAAATATTCTATTAACGACTTGAAAGGAACTAATGATATTGAGAAAGCAAAACAGTTTCTAGAGAAATCTTGCAACGTAAATTTCCGAAATTTGGACAAAGAGTGGCAATTTATTTTGAAAATAAAACGAATTAGGAATAAATTAATCCATTCTCAAGGATTTGTAAAGAAAACAGAAAAGGATTGGAAAGTATTTAATGATTTTAATAATAAATTAAAATATTTTGACTTCAGTCCAAAAGGAGAATTAGTAGAAGAGCCAAAATTGATAATTAAGAACAGATTACTGATTGACGATTTATTAAAAGTAACAGAAGATTTTTTTAATAAACTATTAGGAAAAGAATTAAAATACAATTGCTAACACCGTATATAATTTATTGCTAGTACTCGCCTACTTACGAAAATCCTTAGGGATTTTCTATTCCGTTTTATTTACTAAATTTAGTGCTTCAAAAACGCAACAAACCATATACAAAAACGTTACCAAAAATAGCTCAATCATTCAAATCCTGAATTTAAAATAGCATTTAAAATTGCGGAACACTCTCTGAAGATTGGAAAATTCTGAAAGAATTTTGTTTACATTTTTGAGAATTTAGAAAAATAAAAAGTAAAAACTGAGCAGTGTGGAATTGAGCAAAATGCGGAGTAAAATCTGTGTAAAATTATCTTTAAAACGAAAACTCAGAAAGGCTGAGAATTTCTTTAAAATCAAAAAAAAAAGTAAAAATTATTGGCGGAATTAAGCATGTAAGAAAACACTCAAACGCTGAAAAACCAAAATTGCGGAATTGAGCAAGATGTGGAATTAAAATATTGGCGGAATTTTCACTCTAACGCTGAATTTAGAAAATAATAAGAAAAATTGGAAAATAAAAAAACTACTTTTGGTAACACCGTGTTGTGTAAGCAACACCCTGTATGTATTGATTTTATTAGATTAAATAACAATAATTAAAAAAAGGTACAACATAGGTACAACTTTTAAAATTATAGAATTGTGAAGAAAATATAGTGATCTATAGTCACAAAAAAACCGTTACAAATATATTGTAACGGTTTCTCTTTGCTTGTATTTACGCTTAAAGTTATTAAGCTGCCGTACCAGAGCCTAAATACAAACTGTTTGATACTTGTGTACCATCGGCAGAAACAAACGCCATAAATAGCTCTACTGTATCTCCTGCATAGGTATTTGGTATTGTAACCACTTGCGAACCTACAGTTCTATCAGCACCATCCAAAATAGAAATTGATTCTTTTTTGCTCGGATTATAAACCAATACCATTGCTTTGTCAGTCGTATTTGCATTGCCTTCTGCTGAGTTATCATCCCAATCAAAACTTACTTGTCCTGCTGTTGTTAAATCGGTTATACCATTCAATACACTAGATAAAGAACCCCTACTCAATAAAGCTAAAGAATAATCAATCGTGAAGTTAGGTGCAATTCCTCCTACCGCATTATTTAACACATAAGACATTGCTGCATTAAATTCTGTTTTCTTGGTCGCAAATGACTTATAACCGATTTTAATAAAACCTTTAGTCGCTTGCAGATACTCCAATGTAATAGTAAATTTATTACGCTGATTTACCTGTCCCTCTGTTCGAGGATTCGCCACGCTTGATGGCTTAATTCTGATGTAGTCAATACCTTTCCAACTACCTCCAATTACGTTACCTACTTTTCCTGATAACCCTCCTAAAATACCCTGTGCAATTTTACCCATTACTATTTAAATTTAAAATTAATACTCGTTCGGATTTGGTACGGACTTGATATTGCTTTTAAACCTTACTTACTATCTTAATATATGATAAAAATATGACTTATTAGCTGTTTTAAAGGCTTTAAGATACTTATGCGCTAAGCTTCATTCGATTGCTTAGTGTTAATATAATTATTTAAGAAAACGACATTAAAAAAGTGATTTCATCATTTTTTCCAGTTTTTTTTTTAAAGAAATGAGACAAGTAAATATTTTTTTTGCGAAGAAACTAAATAAATTTAGCCGTTTTTTTTTTGCAGCTGAATGAGATAAGGAAAAAAATGCTTTCCTCGTTTTTAAATATTGATAAACAGAGGCTGGATTTGAGCGTGGGGTTTGTCAATTTTTAAAAATGTGAGCCCAATGGCGATTGAATGACATAATATTTTGTCTAAAATCAATTAATCATCATTTTTTTTCATATATTTAAGTTTCTTTTTCATAGAAGTCTTTTCATAGACTTTTACATAGCAATTTACCCACCTCTCTACGATGTGGGTTTTTCTTTTAAATAATTTCATTTAAAATAATTAAAGTACCTAGTGCGCTGGCAGAAGCGAGGATAAGGGTAAAGACTTTTTATTTGTGCTTTCTAATTTTATTGAGGTTTTATTAAAAGTGAATGCCTCCTATTTGTAATTTTAATGAATTGATTTTCTTATTAAATTACTTCTTCTATTTTTATACTTGCATTTACTTTTAGTGAAAACGGTTGCTACTAATTTTCTTCACAAATAAAAAGTTTTACTCTTATTGGCTTTTTTTGATTTTATAGGTGCTTTATAAATTGTATTTAATTTTCTGCTTTTAATTATTGAGTTCTTAGGTTGATTTTAAAGTTGCCAAAAGCACTTATAAAAACAATGCAACACAGCCGAATTGTTATTAAAATATCTAAATATTATTATAAATATCCTACATGAGCGCTGGATGAGCGGCTATTTTACATAATAGCAGTTATAACTACCTGGAGTTTACGAAAGAGTATTATAACTTCTATTATGTAACTTAGCTTTGGGGAGTTTTGGGTTTTATGAAAACAATATTAAAGATTGCTTTTTATAGTTGTATTTGAGTTTGCGAAAATACAAGCTGTAAAATGCAAGTACCTTTAGAATACTAAAACGCTAAACTTGCGGAGGTGTGCGGAACAAAACAAAAAACAGAGACTTTTGAAGTTATGAAAAAACTGGATTTTGTTTTGTGGGGAATAAAAAATCTATAACTTAATTATCTTTTTATTAACAATTGTATTATTAACTTCTACTTTCAAAATATATAAACCTTTTGAAAAAGAAGAAATATCAATCCTATTTACTGATTTTGATTTTAAAACTAACTGACCTAAAGTATTGTAAATATTACAATTATAAATACCAAAATTAACCTCATCTTTAATGTAAATAAAATCTTTTGTAAACGTAGGATATATATTTAAAGACTGAGCAACTACATTATTTAAACTTAAAGTACCCCAAGTGTCTTCTACAATACTACCACCCCATATTAATGTTGATAAATATGGATTATCGATATATGGATTACGATTACCTTGTGCTGAATAAATTATTTCATTTCTACCTCTTTCAAACTGAGAAACAGGGTCTTGCGCATTCCATTCCAAAAAGACATTCGGCATTGTTGATGTACTATTCAAATTACCATACCCTATATTTATTGCTTTACATTGGTCTGGATAACGTGTATACATATACATTATAATACGAGCTACATCACCTTTCCATTCATCACCTGGATAAAAATTACCAATTGTTGTTATATGTGCATTACCGACATCATCTTGAAAAAGACGATTGTTACGTGAACTATTCATTTGACTATCACAAGCTCTTAAATTATGAACATCTGTACCTGAACTTGGGTAAGAATTATCTAAATTAGGTGTAGCCAAAGACTTTGAAAATACGTGTTCACGATTCCACAAACCAATACAAGATGACGAATGACACGATAAATCTTTACTACGAGAATAATCGTTATTCGTTAGTGCATCAGTATTATTATAACCATACATTAATAAAATATCAGAACTTGATGGATTCTCTAAATCTGATTGTTTTAAAACATCCCAAGTATCTAATGAACTTGATGTGTAACGCACTAAAATAGTATGTGTATTTGTAACTAATGTGGTTAGTTGTGTTTTAATATCTTCACCTGATTGTGAAAAATCAATACCTGAATAATAAGAAGGGGTTTGAGAAAATAATACAGAAGGAAATAAAAGAAGTATTAATAAAGTTTTTTGTGAAAACAAATTATTATTAAAACTGTATCTAAAAATTGATTTTGAAATTAAATAAACAAAATACCAAATTGCAAAGTCAACTATTTTTTTTAATTTAAACATAAATTTATATAGCTTGTTTAATTAAGTATAGAATATACTCTAAATTATCATTATTTTTTATTACTAATTCATAATCTCCATTTCCCCAATGACCTGTATTTGATACATCACGCATTAGGTTTTTAGGGTCTTCTAATTTACCTTTTTGTAGATTGATAAATAGTTTAATACCCTTTTTAAGTGTAACAATATCAGCTATATTTTTATCCTTTTTAAAAGCTATGTATAGTTTTTTAGGCTCTAATTCAATATCATCTGCTAAGGCTAAAATAGCGTCTTTATAGGTTTCGTACAACTCTTTTACTTTATCTGGATAACTATCTAAATGAAATTCTTCTGTATATACTTTTATCTCTTTTGTAACTGCTTCTAATTGTGTATTGCTTGATGTAATTGGCTTGATGCTTTCTGCCGATTTACTTTTCTTTATTTGATCTACACTAATCAAATTGTTTTCATAACGTTTCACTTCCCACAACTCAATCGCTATATCTTTAAAATTTGTTGCTGCTCTTTGATTTTCTGTAAAACTTGTAGATACAAATACTACTCTTGTTTGACTCCAATCTACATCTGTACGTTTTAAGTTTTGTTTTAAAGTCTCGTTATATTCTACAATAAAATCAGCCTTATTTTCTAGCATTAAACTTAAATATGTAAATCCTTGGTCTACTACACTTATATTTTTACTTCTTTTATATTCAATTATTATAAATGCATTTGACTGTTTATCGTATGCTAAAGTATCTATACGTTTATTTTTAATAGAGAATTCTGATTTTACTAATTGTAAATCCATTAACTCATTTAAATTATTCTCAAAAAGCGATTGTATTTCTCTTTCTAATTTAAATGGTTTCTCTTTTAAAATACTAGTATATTCTTTTGATTTTAAGTTATATAAGTGCATTTTTTATTTTTCTATTAATACCATATTAACACTATCAAATTTAAATTTCACAATATCACCTGATAAAATTAATGTAACTACTTTATCAATAATTGGTCTTGGTGCAACAAACCATTCTCTTGGTGTTATCCTTTTTCCTTCATCATCAAAGACATCTACATTTAAACAAACATCTGCAAAGAAACGATGTATTAGATGCTCAAACTTTTGCGCCTCTATATTGTAGCAAGCGTACTTATCCAATAAATGAACATCTGCATACAAATAAGTAGATTCTTTAGAAGCATTTTTAATACGCTCATTTACATCAACAGATGAAAAGCCAATTTTATACAAATCATTAATTGCTGCTATATCTGGATTGGTAGATTTTGACCTTAATACATATACCCAACCTGTTTGAACATCTTCTTCATTTACAATATTTGCATTTTTAAAAAGTTCTTCTTCTGCATCTTTATCTGTATCTGAAACAATACTTCCGTTATTATATAATGCTTTTGCCAATGAGCGATAAAACATATTACTAACTGTACCATTTTCAAAAATAGTTATAGTCCTACCATCTTTTCTTGTTCTATCACCTATTTGCCTATCTTCTGAACCATCTTTTTCTAAAAATAACAATACACCATCTAAAACATAATATTTACCTTCTTCAAGGTTTTTTTCTACGTCTTTAAATTCTTTTAATTTACGTTTACCTTCTCTTAATTCTTTATGTACTTTTTTAAATTGTGTTTCATAAGGTGCAAAATCCTTATTACTCATTGCTTTTCTTCTTGCTGTAAAATCTGTTTCTGCTCTTTCTGATGCGCTCTTTACATTCTTCAACTTAAATATAGACAAGGTTTCATCTGTATCTAATATACCTAAATCATCATCATTTAATATATCTTCTACTGATTTTATTTCTTCTTTGGTATTTAAAAGATTATGTGAATCATAAGGTTTTAAAACCTCTACTTTTTTAGCATCTTTTCTTAATGCTTTTAATCTTGATAGTAGTTTAAACTCAGTTACATTAGTTGCTTCTGGTTCACGATTATTTTTTTCAAAAAAGACATTAATATCTTGGAACGATTCAATTAAGCGTTCATCTTCAGTTTTTACATTAGAGTTTTTGGCTTTAGAATCTAAAATTCCAAACTCATCATCATTAAATATATCTGCTAATATTTTCTTTTTACTCATTTGCTTGGGCTTTACGCTTTTGCTCTCTTAAAAATATGATTGCCTCTGCTAAACGTCTTTCTTGTGGGTCGAAAGATTGAATGCTTGGTTGTTCTCCTGTTTTTGCTATCCAGTTCTTTATTTTAGGCCACAATATAATTGCTTCTTCATCTGTCATTGTTATTCTTGTCGCCTCAATAGTTTCTTGAATTGCTTTAAATACTGATGCTGTTACAGATTTAGATAATATCTCAAATGCTTTTTGAAATGGATTGATTGTATCTATCAAATCAATATTAATATCATCAATATTAACAAAACTATCTGCCATACGAATAAAGCGTTTATCACCTACTTCTTCAATAGTACCATTTTTAATTACAGAATCTACAACTATATGTTGACGTACAGCTTCTACTTCTTCATCTGATAAGTCTGGATAGGTTTCTTTAATAATTTTAGGTATCAATACTTTATTAATAACTTCTGGGTCTACATTACCAGGCATTGCCTTTAGCATTGTATCATCTTGCATTATTTTTGCTTTCAAGTCATTAATATCACTTTCAATAATATCTTTTGCTCTTTGTGAACTTGGTAACTTAAAGCCATTTATTTTTATAGTATCATCGTCATCTTCTGAATCATCATCATCTTCGTCTGGAAATTTTGGTTTAAATTTAAAGTTAGGTGCTAATACCTGTTCCATTAATAATGATGCTGTAATAGCTTTTAGCATATTATTTACGGATAGTTTTACTAAATCATCTTCTGCATCAGGTTGCGCAATTAAATTAGTAAACTGTGAATGTGATTTATTTGCACTATCTCTTGTTGCCCTACCTATAATTTGAATAATTTCTGTTAATGAACCTCTATAACCAACCGTTAATGCGTGTTCACAATATGGCCAATCAAACCCTTCTTTTGCCATACCTAATGCTATGATAATATCTATATCATCTACACTTTTTACATTACGCAAATACTCTTGTATTTTATCTCTTTCTTTTTGAATATCATTAACAAGGTCTGCTATTTTTATAATTTTACCTGACTTTTTACTTTTGACATACAACACTCCTGTTTTAGGGTCTTGATAATCAATGTCACCAATTGTTTCAATAATTCTACCAACTTCTTGTTCTTTATCTTTTTCAGATTCACCTGAATTAACACTTGGTATGTGAACTATTGTTTTCTTATTTTCATCTAATATCTCGTGAATAGCAGAAGTATATTTCCCTTGATAAAAGTGATACCCAATACCTAATGATTTTAAATAATTATAGCCATTTAATTGTTGGTAATAATCATATTTAACTTTAGTAAACTTTGCTTCATCTTCTGGTAATAAAATAGGTACAGAATCTCCTCTAAAGAAAGAACCTGTCATTGCTACTACGTGCGCAGTAGATTTATCCATTATACTACTTAGTACAATACCCAATTTGTTATCGCCATCTACAGATACGTGATGAAATTCATCTATTGCCAATAAACAATCATTTAGTTGTTTTTCGTCTATTGCATCAAAAGCAAAACGTAAAGTAGCGTGTGTACATATTAGTATTTTTTCATCACTTTCTAAAAAGTTTAGAAATGCAGTTACTTTGCTTTTTTCTACACCAGGCGTACATAAATTATATCTTGGATTAGGTTGCCAATCTGCAAAAAAACCAAACTTCTTTAATTCTGTTTTAGCAAACGAACTACCAATAGACCTTTCGGGAACTGCTACAATTACCTTTTTAATATCTTGATTTATTAATTTATCTAAACCAATAAACATTAATGCACGAGATTTACCAGAAGCTGGCGGTGCTTTAATTAATAAATATTGAGCAGTACGAGCCTCGAATGCTTTTTGTTGCATTTCTCTCATACCATATTCATTGGTACTTTTACTTTTTCCTGTTTGTTGGTATTTTATGTGTACTATATCTGGCATAAATTAGGCTTTCTTTTTACGTGTTCTTTTTGGTTTTGCTAACAATGTATTTTTATTTATCATCTTTTCATATTCTTTAAAAAGATATTCTAAACGTTCTGTATCACTCTCAAATGGTTTTAAACGATAGCAACGCTCTATCGCTAAATCTAATTGATGATGCGCTTCTTTTAACCCTTTAGGCATTTTATCTGGGTCGTATAATTGCGCTAATGTTTTGCCTGAATGTTTTTCACGTTCTTCTAATACTTCAAAAACGTGTAGATTAATTTGCTCTTTTTGTTTTTGGCTTATTTCTGGAAAAGGAAATACGTTGTAGCAAATTGAGGAAGAATATCTATAGTCACCACGTAATCTACCAGCGACAGTACTAACCCAACACATATGAATTTTCGAACTAACTACACCAAAAACCCAAGTTTCACAATCATAAACAATCTGTGCAGAATTAGGAACTATTGTTTCAGAGCTTACAAAGCCAGTTGGGATATACCTTCTCCTTTGTGAAGAAACAACGGGAACTATAACTGATTGTGTAGTTGTTTCTTTAAACTCTCTAAATTGGTGAGAACTATTCGCTATATTATTTTGACCTTTATCAGTACTTTTTAATCTCTCTTCTCTCACTTGATTAATTCTTCTTGAGATTTCAGGTATTTGTTCCGCTTCGTTTAATGAATTATCCGAAATCCATAAACAATATCTAAAATCATTTTTAATAAATTCAGAAGAACCTACAAATGGTCTTATAAATTTAGCAGAAGTAGGCACATCTTTTATCAATTTCTCTTTTTCTTCAAAAGTCAATATTAAAGCATTGCAACACCCCGTATAATTACCTCTTACCATCGCAGGCAAACCGTTTATTGGTTTAGTTTTACTATTTACATAAATAGTTGGCGCTCCTGCCAAATAAGAATTTATATGGTTTACAGAATTTTTTAAATTATTCTCTAAATACAAGTTTTTTGGTGAATTATTTTTAACCCCAACACCAATAATAACGACTGTTACACCTGCACCTCCTTTTGCATTATTACTCCAATTAAATGAAGGATAAGCAAATTGAATTTCCAAATTATCCCCTAATACTAATGGCCATAAAATAGGGACTTGTTCACCTTGACATATAGAATTTGTAGAAACAAAAACATATTTATTTTTAGTATTTGTGATATAATTAGAGGCTAATAAAAACCAACAAGAAATATAATCAAGCTTCCCACTTTTCTTTATTAAATGAAAAACACTTTTCATTTCTTGTTTTTGAACCTTATCTTGATTACGTGTACCCAAATAAGGCGGATTCCCTAAAATATAAATTTCATCATTTTCATTTTTAGGACAGGTATCCTCCCAGTTTAAACGTGTGGCATTCCCTTGTGTAATATTACCTGCTTCTTTTAAAGGTAAGATAGGTTTTGCTCTACCAAAGTCATGTAACTCATCTACAAACTCTTTATTCATTTGGTGTTCAGCCAACCATAAAGAAAGTATAGCCATTTCGTGAGCAAAATCATCTAACTCAATACCATAAAATTGAGAAAGCTTCACTTCCGTAAACACAATAGATTGTTGAGATTCTAAATCGTGTATTTCTTGTAAAATTTGTATTTCTAGTTTTCTTAATTCTTTATAAGCAATAATTAAAAAATTACCACTACCACAAGCTGGGTCAAATATTTTAAGTTTAGATAGCCTGTAAATTAGCTGGCGTAATTTTTTAGCATTGCCTTTTTGCTTTTCAAACTCTTCATATAATTCATTTAGAAACAAAGGCTCAATCACTTTCATAATATTTGGAACAGAGGTATAATGCATACCTAAACCACTTCTGTAAGCAGGGTTTACCACTGCTTGTATCATTGAACCAAAAATATCTGGATTGATTTCGCTCCAATCTAAATCACCACATTCAATAATTATTTTACGTGCTTCTTTTGTGAATTTTGGTGATACTATTGTATCTCTAAATAAACCACCATTTACATACGGAAACTCTTTAAAAGGTGATGCTTCTGTGCTGTTGTCTTTTGTATTAAGAACTTTAAAAAGCCTATCTAAAAATGTATGTGTATCGCTACCATCTTTTTGAGTATGTTGCTCTAAGGTATCTGTAAACACTCCTTCAATCGAAAATATATCTGTGTCTTCTGCGAAAAAGCAAAATAATAAACGTGATAGAAAAATATTTAAGTTATGACCACCATCATCATAGATATTTGGGTTTTCTGTAACTAAAATATCATAGAGCTTCGCCATTTGGTAGGACGCTTTTCTATCTGCAAAATTCTCATTGGTTTGCGCATATTTTTCTTGACCTGCCCAAGGTAAAAAGAAACCAAAGTGTTTATGAATTTCAAGAATAGGTGTATCTAACGCTAAGCCTGTTCTTATATCTTTTGCTAATACTGTTTTATAATCGGTTACAATTACAAATCTTGGATTGTGTTTTAAAGAAGCTATATCTTTTGTTAATTCATCAATAGTATTTAAAAGTGAACCTGATATTACTTCTTTAAAAAGCATTTTACTTTTATATAGTACTTCACCTTCAATTTTAGATAAATTAAAATCTCCTTTCTTTAAACGTGTAATTGATGTTTTAGAAATACCGTACGCTTTCAGTAAGTCGAATATAAATTCTTTTTGGTTGAAGTTTTCAACTAATGCTGTTACGTTTTTTTCTATTTGGGATGCGTTCATTAATCTTTTTCTTTTTCATAATAATAACTATAAAAATATAAATATAATTTGGTTAAATAATGAGGTTTACCGTATTTAGTTTTTACCCCTGTTTTATGTTATATTACAAGTATTAAAATAGCGTGTATTTAAGATTCTTTTTTAATTGCTCATTTATGTAATTTAGATGTTTGTTATTTGATAGTTTCTTAATTCTATTATAAACAGTTCTTCTATTACCAAACGTCTCAAAATGGTCTATTTTATACTGTTTTAATATTTCTTGATTTTGAAATAATGCTAAAGTTTCTTTTTCTTTATTATTGAGTTTAGATAACGGAATGCTCTGTTTCTTTTCTATCTTTTCGTACTTATTCAATAACTCATCTGCTAACATTTTATATTTTTCCTTATCAATTAAATCTTTAACCGTGTAAATTCCAATGGAATTTTTACGCTTGTTTAGATTGCGTGTATATATTTCCAATTCAAACCTAAATAGTGGCTTACTTAACTTAATACGGTTGTGTGTTTTTACTTCAAAGGTTTTATCATAACCCTTTACGTTATAATCAGAGAGGTAGAACTTTTTACCGTATTGCTTATTAGCACCTAACATTGGTATTGGTGGTTTACCGTTTAAGCTCAACCAAGTATCTAGAATTGGTTTTGCTTCCTCTTCAATAACGACACCTACTGCTACATAATGAATATTAGCTTCATAAATATTAAAAGGCAATATGCTATCTAATTTTAGTAAAGCATCAACTACTTGTGAATAAATAAATGGTTCATAATTATTACCCATATACCATTTTTGTAGCGAGTTATTACAAAATATTGTATTACCTTTTAAACGTAAATCTAAATTGCTTACACTTGTTTTATAACCGTTTACTTTTTTAGTTTTATCATTATAAGTAGGACACCACTTTAACCCTTTCCAGATAAATGGTTTCTCTTTTTGTTCTAAAACTTCTATTGGTAAATTAGTTACACGATACTTAATTTTTATTGTGTCATACAAAACGATTACCTTTTATTTTTAAAGGCTTTGTTGTAGTTCTTATCTAGTAAGACTTCTACATCTTTCATTTTGTAGTAAATCTTACTACCTATTTGAGAAAATGATACTTTACCTTCATCTCTCCAAGTTTGAGCTGTTCTTTTACTAATATGCATTAGCTGAATAAACTCTTGATTGTCAAGAAAAACGTTTTGAGGTTTTTTTGAATTTTCTTCTAATTTACCGTTTAAGTTATCTAAACGATTTACTAAGTTGTTGTACTGTTCTGATGTTAAAATTACTGCTTCCATTTACTTCTGTTTTAAATGTTAATGATTTAAATATGAAGCAAATATGAGTCAACAAAGGAAGCTAAAACAGTTACATAAGGTTATATAACCCCAACCGAACTCCCTATAAACATTGAGTTTACCTTGAATTAATTTATTTTAATTTTCTAATATTTGATAACATTGTATGCAAGTGTTTCTCCCAAAATTCAATAGATTTTAATTCAGGTGTATTAAATTCGTTTCTTAATTTCTGAGTACTAATTCCTTTTTCAGAAGATTTTTTAGTTTGAAAATTAGCTGATATAAAACGAAATAATTCAGCATCAGATTTTGTATTAAATATTTTAGGTTTTAAATCATTTATCATTTTAAATATTAATGATAATTGAGGAACAGAAAGGTCTGTTTTAAGTTTATCTATTTTATTAGAAATATTATCTTCTCCTACTTTTACTTTATCCTGTTTTGCTAATTCTGATTTTATTATTCCCTGCATTTCATAAATTGAATAAAATTCAAAAGGAAAGAGTAATCTTTCTTTATCTATGTAAGTAACAACTTCACCTTCTTTTCTACCTAATATACCTAAACTTAAATGCTTACGGATATAGCCTAAACGCATCAAATCTTCTTCTGAGTTTCCTCTTTTTCTTACCCTCTCCAACTCTTCTTCTACTTGTTCAAAAGAATAATTACTTTCATATTCATCTTTTTCTGCAAAAACATAAACTTCTATATCGTGATGGAAATACTTTAAAGATGTAGCATCTAAATTTGTTTGCTCTTTAACAATGTTGAATAATTGTAAACGTGTCAAGTCTTTTGACCTTACATCATCAAGTAATTTATAAATATCATTATCATCATCCTGTTCAGTTTTCTCATATTCCTTTTGCAATTTTTCTGATTCTACTGCTTTTAAAATAGACTTATAGCTTATTAATTTATCTCCAACAATCATATATTTAATAAAATCACTTATCTGTATGTTATCAATTCCATACACATTAGACTCTATTAAAACCTCCCAAAAATACTCACTCTCATTTTCTATTGATTCTATATTAGAAAATTTATTTTCTAATAGGTTTTCGCAAACTTCAATGAGTGTAGAAGATACATAGTTTTTAATTATTAGTTCTCTATACTGATGATAATCACCATTACCAATATCAAATTCACTTGGATTAATGTAAGCTGTTATATATACAGAAATATCAGCAGGACAATTTGCTAATTTCTTCTGCTGCTTCTTAATCATCTTTTTTGTTAATTTTTCTTTCTCTTCATCATTAAGACAAGATGCGAATAACATTCTATCCTTATCCGTTTTTTCATAAATTCCAGATGAAATTTGATTTTCAATTTGTTTAACACTTTTTTCAAGTATCAATAATTCTTCTTTAGAAAACTCTCTCATAACTTAATTGATGTATTTATCTACTGCTTTATCTAATTCACTACTTATAATTTTTGCATATACTTGTGTTATTCCAATATCTGAATGGTCCATAAGTTTAGATACGTATTCTATTCTCATACCATTGTTTAACGCTCTGGTAGCAAATGTATGTCTACTAATATGAAATGTTAAGGAGAAAGGTAATTCTAAACTTTTACCCATTCTTGTTAAATACATACTGCTTAATGCAATTGCTTGCCCTACAACTTTTGCTCTTCGCTCTCTATCTATAAAATAATCTTTATCAATATTTGCGAAAGGAAATATTATATCATCCTGTTTAGTATCTGATGTTTTATATTTCTCTAAAATATCAATAGCCTTTTGACCTATCTTTATACTATGCTGCCTATTCGTTTTACGAATATTTTTTGTTATTTTTTGCTCTTTAGAATTGTAATTATTCCATTTTAACTCGATTACATCACCAAACCTTAAACCACCTGCAAAGACTGAAAAGATAAACATATCTTTTATAACTTGTGCTCTTGCTTTACCAGAAACCTCTAATTTAATAAAAGCATCTAATTGTTCTGCTGTTAAATAACGTTTTGTACTCTTTGCTTTTTTTACTTTAAACTTACTGAAAGGAAAATGACTTAAAGGCACTAAGTCCTCTCTCTGCGCCTCTTTAAACATTAAGTTAAGAATCTTTAAAGAAAAATTTATAGTCGTGTTATTATTACCTAAAGTAGTGCTACAGTAACCTGCATAATCTTTTAAAGCAGTTACCGTAATATCTTCAAACATTAAATCTTTATGACCTATATATTTTTCAAACTTTTTAAGATAGTTTTTGTAGTTATTATAAGTTGATAACGCAAGTGTGTCTTTTTGTTTTTCACAACGGTTATATGAATACTCAAAGAAATTAGTTAATGGCTTCCCTTTTATTGCTTCTTTTAATTTTCGTGCTGATGCAGATTTATTTTTTCTTTCTAAGTCTGCAACATCTCCTTTTGCATCCGCTACTTTTTGAGATATAAAAGCATTTAATCTTGAAGAATTACTGTGATTCTTTTTAACTTTTTGTTTATCTTCATCCCATTCATTTGGGTTTAATTTTAAACTCAAAGAAATAAATTTTGTTTTACGGTCTTTTATTAATCTAATATATAAAGGTGCTTCACCTGATTTATCTATCTTGTTTTTTTTAAGAATTAATTTTATTGAAGACATAACATATTGATTTATAGATAGTGCAATAGGCTGCAAACCTACACCAAGGTACAACATTAGGTACAACAAACAATGCGTTTTATTGTATTTAATTACATTACTTTGCATTATGAAAAACAACAAAACCCTTTATTTATAAGGATTTAATAGAAATATAAAGAAAATGAATATAATAACTAGACAACACCGTGTATAAAAAATTGCTTATTTTTAGCTTAACCAAAGTTAGTTGCATTTTTGTAAACTCCTATTTTCCTGCGGAAAATAGCCGTTCACTTTAAACGCAACTTTCCATAACACAACAACGTTACCCAACATTTGAAAAAAAACCGAACTCAACCAAAAAACATAAGAAATAATGGATTTAGAAAATGAATATCTTAATGAAAAGAAGCCAGAAAATTTTTAAAATTATATACTGGAATTGATTATGTTTTTGCTCAAGGAGCTCACAGAAAATGGGGAAAATCCGATAAAGTAAAATTAGAAAGCAAATCGCCTTATTATCAAATAATGCCAGATGTTTTTGATGATGGCTTTTTTGAATGGTATGTGTCTGAAAGGTCAGGTCAACAATTTTTTGAGTTACGTGAAACTTGCATTATTCACTTCTTGAATTATAGAAAAATATGGTTAAGTTTAAAATCTAAATAAACGATATGAAATTCTATGCTTTAATGCCTAAAAGTCTGAAACCGTATTACAAAGCGGAATTAGACAAATACGGAACTGAATACTCAAACGGAAATTTAAAAAGTGCGTGGAATCATTTGGAAAGAGCGCACATAATCGGACAAAAATATCCTTACGCTCATACTTTTGCACATTGGAAAATGTTACAATTCGGAATTAAAATCAAAAGCGGAAAAGAAATAATCGGACAAATTCCACGTCTAATTTTGGAGGTGTAAAATCGTTTGTTGGAAAAATTCCAGTTGGAAATCCTGGAGGAGCGAATGTCCCACCTTTAAAACATTTCCGATTGAAAAGGAATTGCAAGATATTTTTGCAAAAGCAGGAATTAATTTAATCTGAAAATAAAAAACGTTGGGTAACACCGTATATAATTTATTGCTGGCTTCTTGCCTACTTACGAAAGTCCTCGCGGACTTTCTTGGTCGGTAATTATTTACTAAATTAGTTGCTTGAAACACGCAACAAATCATATACAACAACGTTGGCATTCATTGACAAGCGAACTCAAAAAAACGAAAATTATGGAAGAATTAAAATTACATTCTTTTGGACAAAATGACCATATTGAATCTCTAAAGAAAAATTACAATTCTTTAAAAGAGAAAATTAAAGGAAATAAGCTTTTGACGGAAAAAGAAAAAATTGTTGAGCAAAAACGCTTAACAGAACATTTAAAAAAAGAAAAGAAAAATTCTGAATATAATCTTTACTAAATTTGAATTTTACTTAAATCGTCAAATCTCAAACTAAACTGAAAAACAAAACCTGAATCGAATGCAGAATTTAGCAAGTTGCGGAATTGTTCACTCAATCGAAATTGAAAAATATTACGAAATAAAACGCTGTCTGAATTCACTCAAATGCTGAAAAAGCAGAAAACGGAATTTAGCCAAATAAAATTATAAACATAAAATATGAAAATCACAAAAAGAGATGTCGCTTTTTTCCTTTTAGGAATCTTTACAATATTTATAATTGAATCAGTTATGGATTGGGAAGGAACTAAAAAATCTTTTAAAGATGGGTTTAATGATGGCAAAGGTAATTTTGAAAAAGTTGAATAAAAAACTGAATAAAATTAGAAGTCTGAATAAAAACAACGAAATGCCAACACCGTATAAAATTAATTGCTGGTTTTAGCCAATTTACGAAAGTCCTCTCGGACTTTCTATCTGTGTTTTATTTGCTAACTTTGGTGCTTAAACCACGCAACTAATCTTATACAACAACGTTGGCAATAATAAAAAACTGAAAGAATTGAAAAAATTGAAAGAATTGAAAGAATTGAATAAAAATGAAACACTTACGAACCTATTATGGACCGTATTTGGAATAATTACTGGAATTAGTTATTACTCAAAAGCTGAATATTGGATTAGCGGGGTTACGTTTTTACTCGGAATTATATATTGTTATAAATTGATTATATCAATTATAAAAAATCGAACTGAACCCTGAAAAAGTCTTTTATAATTTCCAATAATACGGAATTGAGTAATTTTCATGGAAATAAATTTAAAGATCTAAATTATTACGAAATTATCACAAAATAGGAATTGAGCAAGTTGTGTAATCTAAAATAATGAAAAAATTAAGGTAGGAGAAATTTAGAAAATAAAACATGAAATTAGAAATGCGGAGAAATTACTATTGCCAACACCGTATAAACTTTATTGCGGGTTTTGGCTCACTTGGGAAATTCCTTCGGAATTTCGCCGTTCGTATTTTATTTAGTAAATCCACTACTTAACCACGCAACAAAGCTTATACATCAACGTTGGCAAAAACTGGTTGAAAGTCGCCAAAAAAACATAAGTTATTTAAATAAAGGTTTTGCTTAAAATTTGTGATTCAAAATTCTTTAATCTTATTACGTCGAAAAAACAAAAATTTAGAATATTGAAAACTCTCTCGCTCGTTAAAATTTGTAAAAATGGGAAAGTATTAGAATTTTAATAACAAGAATTTACTCAAACGCTGAAAAACCAAAATTGCGGAATTTAGTAAAATACTGGAATTCTTACTCAAGTTCTGAATTTAGCAAGTTTGCGGAATTGAACAAATTGTGGAATTTTTACTCTTGTGAAAAATTAGAGCAAAATCCCAAAGTAAAAAATTAAACACTTTTAAAAGAAAAATTTAGAACTGTATCTTATAAAAAAAGGAAAATATTTTAAGAAGAAGTAGAAAATTATAGAAAAAATTAAGCAGAAATTAAAATACGCATTTGCCAACACCGTTTATAAAAAATTGCTAAATTAGTGCTTAACTAAAAGTTCGTTGCGTTTTTATGTACTTCTGATTTTCCGTTGGAAAATCCTCGCACACAAAACCGCAACTTTCCATAAACAAACTCGTTGGTGCCAATATAAAACTGAATCCAAGTAATTCTATGAAAATTTAGGAAAAATGAAAAAACAGGTAAATATTGACTCCTTAAAATCGCTTGAAAAATCAATCAAATTAAGATTTGAACTTATGAAAGAATCTGACAGAGGTTGTGTTCTAATGGCAACTTCTTTTTTAGATTATGAACTTGAGGAAATGTTCAAAGATTATTTAATTGGAAGTAAAAAAACATTAGATGAAATGTTAAGTGGTCAAGGAAGTTTAGCAACATTCTCTTCAAGAATAAGATTAGCATTTTCATTGGGTTTAATTTCAAAAAGAACAATGGATGATTTGAATATTATAAGGAAAATCAGAAATGAATGTGGTCATAATTATGAGAGTATTTCTTTAGAAGAGAAAGTCATAAAACAACGAATATATTCTCTCAAAACATCAATTTACTCTGGAGATAGAAAAATTAAACCAAGAAAGATATTTATTAATAATGTTTATATGTTACTTGGTGAAATTCAAGGCCGAAAACTTGAATTAACAAAAGTAGAAGAATTAACTAAAAATTATTCTGACATAATTTCATTAGATGAAAACAAATTACATATAAATGAAATTATAAAAAAAGCCAAAAAAATTCACGGTGAAAATATTTCAAATGAACAATTAATGAAATTTATTGAAGAAGTTCATTTTGAAACTATAAATATTATGAAAAACAAAATCAAAGATAAAGCAGATACGAATATTTAATATTCCGAAAAAAATACTGGCACCAACACCGTGTAAAATTAATTGCTGGTTTTAGCCAATTTACGAAAGTCCTCGCGGACTTTCTATCTGTGATTTATTTACTAACTTTAGTGTTTAAAACACGCAACTAATCTTACACAACAACGTTGTAGGCAATTTGACAAAACCATTAACTAAAATAGAATGAATTTTATTTATAGACTTTTACTGACATTCAATGCTACATCTTTAATAATTGTAATTTATCTAGTAAAAGAACAAGTATTAATAAACGATTTTCATTGTAAACTATATTGTTTACCGAATTACATTTCCTATGCTCTATACTTTTTAATTCCTATTATTTTGACATTTGTGAGTTTATTAATAGCTAAATATTTAGGAGAAGACAACATATCAAAAGGAACAATAAAAAGTATTGAACAGGCTAATAATGCATTCTTGCCAAGTTACTTAGGCTATTTTTTCGTTGCTCTAAGTATTCCCTATGTCGATACTTTAATTTTTGTTTTTGCAATTTTATTTGTTTTTACTTTCTTATCACAAACATTATATTTTAATCCATTATTCCTAATTTTTAAATATCATTTTTATTATTTAACAACGACTAACGAAATAAAAATTTTCGTTATAACTCGTAAAATACTAAAAGACCCTAAAAACACAGAATTTGAGAAATTAAAAAGAATTAATGACTTTACTTTTATTGACTTAACTTAAAAAAATATGAACCACTTACTCGCCAAAAAATCAATAAGAAACGGACAAATTGTAAAACTAATGTCTGGCGAAAATATCTTTGATTTACCAAACGATTTAGACAATCCACACGCTTATGACACTAACTACAAATTGGAGGATGATGAATGGTTTGCAATCACCAATTTTTCAGAAACCGAATACTCAATAGATTTGATTACTAACGATTTTAATTCAGCCGAATTTAACCAAATTACAAACGCTGACTATTCTCGATTAAGTTACTTATGTTCATATCAAAGCAATCGCTATTATTATTTTCAAAAATTATCAAAGAGTCAAACAGTAAATCGAAAATGGTTTCACATATCAAACGAACCTGAATTACAAACTGACAATCCTATAATAATTATAAAAGATTTAGCAGATGCTATTTATGATAAAATTAACGACATATTATATTTTAAAAAATTAACTTCAATTACAACTATTTTTAGTGGAATAGGGACTTTATATCGTGAAGCAACAGAAGAAGATACTGCTACCTTTTTAGAAAATGATTTTATTAATTTAACAGACGATTATAGTGCTGAAAGAGTGCAAAAAGCAAATCGTAAACGTATCGCTATGGCAATGGATACTTTTAATAATTTTAGTAACGCACAAAAAACATCAATTTATGATTATATAAAAGTGTATTGCGAAGATTTAGAGTTTTCAGAAGAAGATAAATGCTTTGATATTGGAAATGAACAGAGTCTAAAATTATTAATGTTTGGAATCGAACAAAGATATTACACTACACCAATTGGGAATGAAAAAAGAGTAGCGAATTCAATAACAGCAATCGGATAAAAAACTGCCTACAACACCGTATATAATTTATTGCTGGCTTCTTGCCTACTTGCGAAAGTCCTCGCGGACTTTCTTGGTTGGTAATTATTTACTAAATTAGTTGCTTAAAACACGCAACAAACCATATACAAAAACGTTACCAAAAATAGCTCAATCACTCAAATCCTGAATTTAAAATTGCGGAACACTCTCTGAAGATTGGAAAATTCTGAAAGAATTTTGTTTACATTTTTGAGAATTTAGAAAAATAAAAAGTAAAAACTGAGCAGTGTGGAATTGAGCAAAATGCGGAGTAAAATCTGTGTAAAATTATCTTTAAAACGAAAACTCAGAAAGGCTGAGAATTTCTTTAAAATCAAAAAAAAAAGTAAAAATTATTGGCGGAATTAAGCATGTAAGAAAACACTCAAACGCTGAAAAACCAAAATTGCGGAATTGAGCAAGATGTGGAATTAAAATATTGGCGGAATTTTCACTCGAACGCTGAATTTAGAAAATAATAAGAAAAATTGGAAAATAAAAAAACTACTTTTGGTAACACCGTGTATAAAAAATTGCTTATTTTTAGCTTAATCGAAGGCAGTTGCATTTTTACTCACTTCAATTTTCCTGCGGAAAATAGCCGTTCATAAAAATCGCAACTTTCCATAACACAACAACGTTGCCACCAATTTGAATGAAAATCAGAAATCCAATATATTCATTTAGTATAATAGTCTTCCTTTTCGGAATTTTCATATTCTTAATTATGGGATTTTGGGGAATTGGAGCTATACTTTGGTTGTTTGGAATTTATTCAATTTTAGTATTAACAAGTTTTCTACTTAAAAAATTTAAAGTCAAATACCGACAAATTATTGAATGGACTTTAATATTTGTCTATGTTCTGTCCCACACTTTGTACCATTTAAATTGGGACGTTGGAAGTGAAATTTATTTCACAAATGAAAATGAACCTTTTGTTGGAAAAAATCAGAGTTTTATAATAGTTTTCGGAATAGAGAACCAACCAAAACTCGAAAGTAATTATTTTACAAATAATAAAATATTAATTCCCGAAAATGGAATTTTACTTACTTCTTCAAAAAAGGAAACATTTAAGCATAGATATAGATTTCCTGTAGTTGGTAGTGGAGAAAAGTTTTCAGCAACTTACTTTGAGCAATATAATTGTTACGGAGAAAAAAATTACAAATTTAATTACGTTGTTGGAACAATAAGCGATTTGGGAGAAGTTGACTATAGTTACAGAGATTCAATTGGAGATTTAATTTGTGAAAAACTCAAAAATGAAAATTTTAAAAACAATCTAAAAGCAGGTTATGAAAACGGAAATTATCTTGACCAAAAAGAGGTTTTAATAAATTATCAGAATCTGACTAAACTTCCAAACGGACTTTTAGAGTTGAGAAATCTTGAGTATTTAAATGTGCATTCTAATAAACTGAAAGTATTTCCTAAAAGTATTTTAGAGTTTCCGAAACTTAAAAGACTGACAATTGGATATAATGAAATTAAAGCAATTCCTGAATGGATTGGCGGAATTAAAAATTTAGAAAGTCTTGCAGTAAATGGAAATGATTTGACTTCAATTCCTGATACATTATTGACTTTGCCGAAACTGAATTATTTACTAATAAGAGAAAATGATTTTAACGAATTGGAAATAAAAGGAACAATTGAAAAATTTGAACAAAAAGGAGTGAAAGTTCAATATGAATAAAAAACTGGTGGCAACACCGTATATAATTTATTGCTGGCTTTTTGCCTACTTGCGAAAGTCCTCGAGGACTTTCTCGGTCAATAATTATTTACTAAATTAGTTGCTTGAAACACGCAACAAACCATATACAACAACGTTGGCAAAAACTGGTTGAAAGTCGCCAAAAAAACATAAGTTATTTAAATAAAGGTTTTGCCTAAAATTTCTGATTCAAAATTCTTTAATCTTATTACGTCGAAAAAACAAAAATTTAGAATATTGAAAACTCTCTCGCTCGTTAAAATTTGTAAAAATGGGAAAGTATTAGAATTTTAATAACAAGAATTTACTCAAACGCTGAAAAACCAAAATTGCGGAATTTAGTAAAATACTGGAATTCTTACTCAAGTTCTGAATTTAGCAAGTTTGCGGAATTGAACAAATTGTGGAATTTTTACTCTTGTGAAAAATTGGAGCAAAATCCCAAAGTAAAAAATTAAACACTTTTAAAAGAAAAATTTAGAACTGTATCTTATAAAAAAAGGAAAATAATTTAAGAAGAAGTAGAAAATTATAGAAAAAATTAAGCGGAAATTAAAATACGCATTTGCCAACACCGTTTATAAAAAAATGCTAAATTAGTGCTTAACTAAAAGTTCGTTGCGTTTTTATGTACTTCTGATTTTCCGTTGGAAAATCCTCGCACACAAAATCGCAACTTTCCATAAACAAACTCGTTGTGGTGCATTTAAACGAACAGTTGTCTAAACAAGAAAATGAACGAATTTTATTCAATTAGTACTAACGAAAACCTACCTGAAACCGAATTTGAATTGCGGAATTTAGGAAAGCAAATGGTTTCTGCAACAATAGGTAAACCAAGTAGAGGTGGCTGGGGAGAAAGAACTTATTCAAGTCAAACATTTTACCGAGAAACAACTACGAAAGATTATGATGAGCAATTTGCTTACAAATTAATGAATTTTCAACCAGTTTATGATTTGGAAAAAATTTTGAATTTTCATAAAGATTTTTACATAAAAAAACAAAATGGAAAAAAAGACGAATTTGAAAAACACATCAAATATGTTGTATATCCACTAATAGTAAAAAAGAGAAATTCAGAAACTCAACAAGAATTAATTACTGATTGGTTAGATAAAAATATGACAGACAAGAAAAAAAATAACGGAAAATTAAGAATGGATTTTGGAGACATAAATTCACCAACTCAATTTCAGATTAATTCTGACAATTCCGTACAAACCCAAAAAATTGAATACTCAAACGAAGATATATCTAAAATATTTGAGCTAATTCGTAAAGATTTGAAAGGAATTAATAATTCTGAAAGTCAAGAATTATCGGCAGAAATAGAAAAAACAGAAAGTAAATTAAATAATGGAAAAGATATTAAAACCCGACTTTTAATAATTGGAGAATTAATTAAAGATATTGGAATTGGAACTTTTACAAGTTTACTTTCTTCACCAATTTATGAAATGGTAAAACCGATGCTAGGAATTTAAAAAACTCACAGAAAACATATGGGATTTTGGAACAAAATAGATAATAGAATTAAAAGCTACCTTGAAAAACAAATAGAACGTCAAGACCAAATACAAGCTGAAAGAGAATCAAAAATAAAGGTTTCAAAGCCCAGTAAAGTAAAACAAACATACAATTCGCAGGAGAAAAAATTAGACTATTCAAAAATCACAGATATTGGTTTGTATTTTATGGAATTGCACGACAATTTTAAAAAATATGGAGAAAGTGAAAATAGAGATTATATTTTAGAATTCTATTGGGTTTTAGGTTGTGCATCTCAAGGCAGAAGCGATGAAGTAAGTGAGATTTTAAAAAATGCCAAAAATAATGACCAATCCTTCTATGAAAAAATTCAGCCATTTGAAACTCAAATATTACGAATGACCAAAATAAGTCAGAAAATTGATGAATCAGATATGAACGATTTAAAAAACAGCGAATCTATTGGCGAATATCAAAGTAGAAAACTACTAAAAAGCAAGATATTTATGAAAGATTTTAATTTTTTCAATAGATTAGAGATTACAGATATATTTAATTGTGAAAATATAAAAAACGCACCACAACACCGTATATAATTTATTGCTAGTTCTAGCCTACTTACGAAAATCCTTAGGGATTTTCTATTCCGTTTTTATTTACTAAATTTAGTGCTTCAAAAACGCAACAAACCATATACAAAACGTTGGCAAAAACTGGTTGAAAGTCGCCAAAAAAACATTAGTTATTTAAATAAAAGTTTTGCTTAAAATTTCTGATTCAAAATCCTTTAATCTTATGACGGCGAAAAAACAAAAATTTAGAATGTTGAAAACTCTCTCGCTCGTTAAATTTGTAAAAAGGGGAAAGTATTAGAATTTTAATAACAAGAATTTACTCAAGCGCTGAAAAAACAAAATTTCGGAATTTAGTAAAATACTGGAATTCTTACTCAAAACCTGAATTTAGCAAGTTTGCGGAATTGAACAAATTGTGGAGTTTTTACTCTTGTGAAAAATTGGAGTAAAATCCCAAAGTAAAAAATTAAACACTTTTAAAAGAAAAGTTTAAAACTGTATCTTATAAAAAAGGAAAATAATTTAAGAAGAAATAGAAAATTATAGAAAAAATTAAGCGGAAATTAAAACACGCATTTGCCAACACCGTTTATAAAAAATTGCTAAATTAGTGCTTAACTAAAAGTTCGTTGCGTTTTTATGTACTTCTGATTTTCCGTTGGAAAATCCTCGCACACAAAACCGCAACTTTCCATAAACAAACTCGTTGTACGCCAGCTAAAAAAAATGACCAAAACAATAAACAAAATAGTAAGCCGATTAAAGAAATATCCAGAAGCGGAATATGAATTAAATGCGGAATCAATAACTGTGAATCCAAATAATGAAAACGGATTTCCAGTAACTCTGACTGATAACGGCAATGAAAATTTCACTGTTGCGTTTGACTTTTGGCACGAGGAATTTTATAATGAAAATGATGCTCTGAATTGCTTTGCGTTCGGACTTTCTAAAGATTGTAGATTAAAACTGACCAAAAAAGGTAATAAACCTATAAAATGGACTGTAGAATCGATTGAAAATGGGATTTGGAAAGAGGACAGTACTACAGGATTATTTAATTTGTCTTTTTGGAAAAAATCGAAATTTGAATTTTTGCAGAACGATTTGATAAAAAGTAGTAAGGAATAAAAAGCCAGCGTACAACACTGTGTAAAAATAATTGCTATTTCTCGCCTACTTGGAAATTCCTGCGGAATTTCCACAGGCTCGGTCAATTTTTATTATTTTAGGTGTTTAACCCACGCAACTATTCTTACACCAAACGTTGTAGCAAATTAAAAACCCAACTTATGAAATTTGAAATTGAAAGAAAATGTTTTACTTAAAACCAACAAAAAACGGAATTGGAATTGAAATATGGGGAACTTATGACGACATAAGAACAGTTCACTCAATTGTTCAAAATTTTTGGGGAAATGAAAAGTCAGATAAAGTAAGAAATTCTGAAGAAAGAGACGATGCAATAAGTGGTTTTTCATACGAATTAAGAAAAACTCACGAAGGAAGTAGGCTAAAAAGAAAAACAAGTCATTTTTCCTTTGAGGAAATAGAACATTTAGGATGTAAACTTACTTGGGTTCATATAATTTTTGCTCTTTCAGCTTTGAGGTTTAATATGCGTTATTTGGAAACTAATAAATTGGAAATATCAATATTTATGCAATTTGAATTTTGGTTAGAAAAATCAGCAATTGAATATGACGAAAAAGGTGGTTTAGAATTAAAACATTTTTTTAGTTCAGGAGATTTTGGAGAAAACGAAAAAGTGTACCAACTTCTAAACGGAATAAATGCAGATTTTTTAATACTAAATGGAGGGAAAAAAGCTTTTAGGAAATTACCTGAATTATTAAGAAGAGGAATTCCATTTACATCTGAATATCGAGAATATGAAGAATTCTTAAAAAAAGAAGCGAAAAGACATAATTGTGAAGTACACGAACTAACCGTCAATGAGAATAATATTGATTTTGAAAATTTGAAATGGTAAAAAACTTGCTACAACACCGTATAAACTTTATTGCTGGTTTTAGCTCACTTGGGAAATTCCTCCGGAATTTCGCCGTTCGTGTTTTATTTACTAAATTACTTGCTTAAACAACGCAACAAAGCTTATACAACAACGTTGGCAAAAACTGGTTGAAAGTCGCCAGAAAAACATAAGTTACTTAAATAAAGGTTTTGCTTAAAATTTGTGATTCAAAATTCTTTAATCTTATTACATCGAAAAAATAAAAATTTAGAATATTGAAAACTCTCTCGCTCGTTAAAATTTGTAAAAAGGGGAAAGTATTAGAATTTTAATAACAAGAATTTACTCAAACGATGAAAAACCAAAATTGCGGAATTTAGTAAAATACTGGAATTCTTACTCAAGTTCTGAATTTAGCAAGTTTGCGGAATTGAACAAATTGTGGAATTTTTACTCTTGTGAAAAATTAGAGCAAAATCCCAAAGTAAAAAATTAAACACTTTTAAAAGAAAAATTTAGAACTGTATCTTATAAAAAAAGGAAAATATTTTAAGAAGAAGTAGAAAATTATAGAAAAATTAAGCGGAAATTAAAATACGCATTTGCCAACACCGTTTATAAAAAATTGCTAAATTAGTGCTTAACTAAAAGTTCGTTCCGTTTTTATGTACTTCTGATTTTCCGTTGGAAAATCCTCGCACACAAAACCGCAACTTTCCATAAACAAACTCGTTGTAGTGCATTTGAGGAACCGATGAACAGAGAGAAAAATAATTGTACAGAATGTGAATCCGAATATTTTAGAAATAGTTCGGAAATGACAGATTTATGTCCAGATTGCGCTCACAAATTATATGATTATCCGAATTGTAAACACGAATTTAAAAACGGAAACTGTTCAAAATGTGGTTGGAATGGAAAAACATCTGAATTTCTAAAAAACCGAATTGAAAAAATAACTCTTGAAACGGAATCATATTTAATAGACGGAAAAAATAATGAACGATATTTCCCTTTTTTGGAATTGGAATTTAACGAAAATGTTATTTATGAAAATGATATTCCGAAATATTATTTAAGTTTTTCTGAAGACCTAAAATCTGCTTACGGAATTGGAGATTGGATAATGACTGAATTAAATAAAAATGAACACAATTTGAGAGAATTAATTATTGACTTTGGAAAAATTCTGAATTTGAATTGGGATATTTTCTCATCAAATGTTGGAAAATTTATTGAGGACAGTTGGAAACCTGAAAAAATTGAGCTGATTATATTAACCGACAATCTAATTGAAAAAATAAAAACGCACTACAACACCGTGTAAAATTAATTGCTGGTTTTAGCCAATTTACGAAAGTCCTCGCGGGCTTTCTATCTGTGATTTATTTACTAACTTTAGTGCTTAAAACACGCAACTAATTTTACACAAACACGTTGGCAAAAACTGGTTGAAAGTCGCCAGAAAAACATAGGTTACTTAAATAAAGGTTTTGCTTAAAATTTCTGATTCAAAATTATTTGATCTTATTATGTCGAAAAAACAAAAATTTAGAATATTGAAAACTCTCTCGCTCGTGAAAATTTGTAAAAATGGGAAAGTATTAGAATTTTAATAACAAGAATTTACTCAAACGCTGAAAAACCAAAATTGCGGAATTTAATAAAATACTGGAATTCTTACTCAAGTTCTGAATTTAGCAAGTTTGCGGAATTGAACAAATTGTGGAATTTTTACTCTTGTGAAAAATTGGAGCAAAATCCCAAAGTAAAAAATTAAACACTTTTAAAAGAAAAATTTAGAACTGTATCTTATAAAAAAAAGGAAAATAATTTAAGAAGAAGTAGAAAATTATAGAAAAATTAAGCGGAAATTAAAATACGCATTTGCCAACACCGTTTATAAAAAATTGCTAAATTAGTGCTTAACTAAAAGTTCGTTCCGTTTTTATGTACTTCTGATTTTCCGTTGGAAAATCCTCGCACACAAAACCGCAACTTTCCATAAACAAACTCGTTGCCACCAATTTGAAAAATGAAACTCACGACAATAATATTTACATCATTTTTAATATTAAGTTGTAATCAAAACACGAAAAATAATAACCAAATGGGAATATTTGACAAACTTTTTGGAAAGAAAGAATCAACCGAAAAAGAAACACCAAAAAATTATAATCAAGAAATTGAGAAAACGAGTGAAATGTTGGACGAAACAATATTTTGGAATATAGTCGACTCTTCAGTAAAGAATACTAAAAATCAAGATGCTCAAGAAAGGTTTTTAGTCAAAGAAATTGAAAAATTGACACCAAAACAAATGATTGGTTTCCGATTAAGAACTGACAAACTTCTTTACGATACTTATAACTCTGAAATGTGGTGTGCTGGATATATAATGAATGGTGGTTGTTCGGACGATGGATTTGAATATTTTAGAAATTGGATTATATCACGAGGAAAAGACACATATTATAAAGCAAAGGAAAATCCAGACAGTTTAATTTCGGAATTTGTAGAAGGCGAAGAATATTATGATTTTGAAAGTTTTTGGTATGTTGCATTAACTGCGTTTGAAAATAAAACAGGGAAAGAACTATACGATTACATATCTGATGATTTCAAAACTAACGAAGGGAATTATCCGAATTTTGAGTTTACTTGGAAAGAGGAAGAACCTGAAACTATGAAAGCGATTTGCCCGAAGTTATTTGAGAAAATGTGGAATTAAAAACTGGTGGCAACACCGTATATAATTTATTGCTAGTTCTAGCCTACTTACGAAAATCCTCGCGGATTTTCTATTCGGTTTTTATTTGCTAAATTACGTGCTAAACCACGCAACAAACCATATACAAACACGTTACCAAAAATAGCTCAATCACTCAAATCCTGAATTTAAAATAGCATTTAAAAGCTAAAAAAAAGAATTTAAAATTGCGGAACACTCTCTGAAGATTGGAAAATTCTGAAAGAATTTTGTTTACATTTTTGAGAATTTAGAAAAATAAAAAGTAAAAACTGAGCAGTGTGGAATTGAGCAAAATGCGGAGTAAAATCTGTGTAAAATTATCTTTAAAACGAAAACTCAGAAAGGCTGAGAATTTCTTTAAAATCAAAAAAAAAAGTAAAAATTATTGGCGGAATTAAGCATGTAAGAAAACACTCAAACGCTGAAAAACCAAAATTGCGGAATTGAGCAAGATGTGGAATTAAAATATTGGCGGAATTTTCACTCGAACGCTGAATTTAGAAAATAATAAGAAAAATTGGAAAATAAAAAAACTACTTTTGGTAACACCGTGTATAAAAAATTGCTTATTTTTAGCTTAACCGAAGGCAGTTGCATTTTTACTCACTTCAATTTTCCTGCGGAAAATAGCCGTTCATAAAAATCGCAACTTTCCATAACACAACAACGTTGGCAAAAACTGGTTGAAAGTCGCCAGAAAAACATAAGTTACTTAAATAAAGATTTTGCTTAAAATTTCTGATTCAAAATTCTTTAATCTTATGACGGCAAAAAAACAAAAATTTAAAATATTGAAAACTCTCTCGCTCGTGAAAATTTGTAAAAAAGGGAAAGTATTAGAGTTTTAATAACAAGAATTTACTCAAGCGTTGAAAAAAATTGCGGAATTTAGTAAAATACTGGAATTCTTACTCATGTTCTGAATTTAGCAAGTTTGCGGAATTGAACAAATTGTGGAATTTTTACTCTTGTGAAAAATTGAAGCAAAATTCGAAAGTAAAAAATTAAATACTTTTAAAAGAAAAATTTAGAACTGTATCTTATAAAAAAAGGAAAATATTTTAAGAAGAAGTAGAAAATTATAGAAAAAATTAAGCGGAAATTAAAATACGCATTTGCCAACACCGTTTATAAAAAATTGCTAAATTAGTGCTTAACTAAAAGTTCGTTGCGTTTTTATGTACTTCTGATTTTCCGTTGGAAAATCCTCGCACACAAAACCGCAACTTTCCATAAACAAACTCGTTGGCAAAAACTGGTTGAAAGTCGCCAGAAAAACATAAGTTATTTAAATAAAGGTTTTGCTTAAAATTTCTGATTCAAAATTCTTTAATCTTATTACGTCGAAAAAACAAAAATTTAGAATATTGAAAACTCTCTCGCTCGTGAAAATTTGTAAAAAGGGGAAAGTATTAGAATAACAAGAATTTACTCAAACGCTGAAAAACCAAAATTGCGGAATTTAATAAAATACTGGAATTCTTACTCAAAACCTGAATTTAGCAAGTTTGCGGAATTGAACAAATTGTGGAATTTTTACTCTTGTGAAAAATTGGAGCAAAATCCCAAAGTAAAAAATTAAACACTTTTAAAAGAAAAATTTAGAACTGTATCTTATAAAAAAAGGAAAATATTTTAAGAAGAAGTAGAAAATTATAGAAAAAATTAAGCGGAAATTAAAATACGCATTTGCCAACACCGTTTATAAAAAAATGCTAAATTAGTGCTTAACTAAAAGTTCGTTGCGTTTTTATGTACTTCTGATTTTCCGTTGGAAAATCCTCGCACACAAAACCGCAACTTTCCATAAACAAATACGTTACCAAAAATAGCTCAATCACTCAAATCCTGAATTTAAAATAGCATTTAAAAGCTAAAAAAAAAGAATTTAAAATTGCGGAACACTCTCTGAAGATTGGAGAATTCTGAAAGAATTTTGTTTACATTTTTGAGAATTTAGAAAAATAAAAAGTAAAAACTGAGCAGTGTGGAATTGAGCAAAATGCGGAGTAAAATTATCTTTAAAACGAAAATTCAGAAAGGCTGAGAATTTCTTTAAAATAAAAAAAAAGTAAAAATTGTTGGCGGAATTAAGCACGTAAGAAAACACTCAAACGCTGAAAAACCAAAATTGCAGAATTGAGCAAAATGGGAATTAAAATATTGGCGGAATTTTCACTCGAACGCTGAATTTAGAAAATAATAAGAAAAATTGGAAAATAAAAAAACTACTTTTGGTAACACCGTGTATAAAAAATTGCTTATTTTTAGCTTAACCGAAGGCAGTTGCATTTTTACTCACTTCAATTTTCCTGCGGAAAATAGCCGTTCATAAAAATCGCAACTTTCCATAACACAACAACTTTACCAAAAATAGCTCAATCACTCAAATCCTGAATTTAAAATAGCATTTAAAAGCTAAAAAAAAGAATTTAAAATTGCGGAACACTCTCTGAAGATTGGAAAATTCTGAAAGAATTTTGTTTACATTTTTGAGAATTTAGAAAAATAAAAAGTAAAAACTGAGCAGTGTGGAATTGAGCAAAATGCGGAGTAAAATCTGTGTAAAATTATCTTTAAAACGAAAACTCAGAAAGGCTGAGAATTTCTTTAAAATCAAAAAAAAAAGTAAAAATTATTGGCGGAATTAAGCATGTAAGAAAACACTCAAACGCTGAAAAACCAAAATTGCGGAATTGAGCAAGATGTGGAATTAAAATATTGGCGGAATTTTCACTCGAACGCTGAATTTAGAAAATAATAAGAAAAATTGGAAAATAAAAAAACTACTTTTGGTAACACCGTGTATAAAAAATTGCTTATTTTTAGCTTAACCGAAGGCAGTTGCATTTTTACTCACTTCAATTTTCCTGCGGAAAATAGCCGTTCATAAAAATCGCAACTTTCCATAACACAACAACGTTGGGCGTAAGCTAAAAATCAGAACGTTAAAACTTGACAAATGAGTAAAACAAGAATATTTACAACTCGAAAGTTAGAAAAAATAACGAAAGAATTTATATCTGAAAATGAGGAATTTAATAATGAATATTTAGGAGATTGGACTTCTACTCTATTTTATGTAAGTCATAAAAAATGTTGGTTATTAATCAATAAAATGACAAAATACCTTTTAATCTTACCGAATATAAAGAAAACTGACTTAAAAAATATATCTTCTATTTTTAAAGAGAATTTATTTGCTCAACTAACTTTTGACGGAATTGAAACAAGATATGAATTGGTGGAGAAAATAATCGGAGAAATTAAATTGCAGGAAACAAATAATGACAGAAGTACTAATGGTTCTTTAAATAACTGTTTGCTTTTTCTTGAGGATTGGAAATATGAATTTGGAGATTATGAAAATATGAACTTTAGAGATTTGAATGGCAGACTAAATAGTTCACCGAACAAAATGTTGAATTGGAAATATCCAAAAGAAAAAATGAATGAAATGATAAATAATTACGAAAAAAAATCATTTTTAGAAAAAAACAGAATTGTACTTTAAAACAGGAAAGAATTGAAAGATTTAGAACAACAAAATAGAATTTGAAAAAAAGTTGAACAAAAAAGCCTACGCCCAACACCATATATAATTTATTGCTGGCTTTTTGCTTACTTACGAAAATCCTCGCGGATTTTCTATTCAGTTTTTATTTACTAAATTAGGTACTAAATCACGCAACAAACCATATATAAACACGTTGGCAAAAACTAGTTGAAAGTCGCCAAAAAAACATAAGTTATTTAAATAAAGGTTTTGCCTAAAATTTCTGATTCAAAATTCTTTAATCTTATTACGTCGAAAAAACAAAAATTTAGAATATTGAAAACTCTCTCGCTCGTTAAAATTTGTAAAAATGGGAAAGTATTAGAATTTTAATAACAAGAATTTACTCAAACGCTGAAAAACCAAAATTGCGGAATTTAGTAAAATACTGGAATTCTTACTCAAGTTCTGAATTTAGCAAGTTTGCGGAATTGAACAAATTGTGGAATTTTTACTCTTGTGAAAAATTGGAGCAAAATCCCAAAGTAAAAAATTAAACACTTTTAAAAGAAAAATTTAGAACTGTATCTTATAAAAAAAGGAAAATAATTTAAGAAGAAGTAGAAAATTATAGAAAAAATTAAGCGGAAATTAAAATACGCATTTGCCAACACCGTTTATAAAAAAATGCTAAATTAGTGCTTAACTAAAAGTTCGTTGCGTTTTTATGTACTTCTGATTTTCCGTTGGAAAATCCTCGCACACAAAATCGCAACTTTCCATAAACAAACTCGTTGTGCAACATAAAAAATATGAACCGTTAATTTAAATAATATGGAAAAATTTAATGAAATAAATCTAAAAACTATTAAACGTATATATGAGGAAAACCTTCCGAAATTTTATATGACTTCAATTGGAGGTATAATTTTTTGGAGTGGTTTTTTATTCATTCCCGCAAAATTATTTGGGAGAAAAGCGAGACGCTCTGGAGTTTCTGGAAATATGATGGAATCTCTTGGCTTTATTCCTGCAATAGTTTTTTCATTAGTTTTAATAATTATAACAATTTTAGTAGCAAATTGGATTTTGCAAATTTCAAAATTAAAAAAGGATTTAAAAGAAAAGAAAAAAATAACTACAACTGTTAAGATAATTAAAATAGAAAAATTATCAGCAAAAACGATTCAAGCACATAGAGAACAAGGAGAAAATATTACGGATTGTTTACACTTTGAACAAGACGAAAATGAAATAGAAACTTACCTATTTAATAGATTTGTTGAACCAAATATATTGAATGCGAAAGCAATGTACATAGAACTGGCTGAAAATTCTAGAATTGAGTTTAAACGTGAATTCATAAATAAATAACGTTGCACAACACCGTATATAATTTATTGCTGGCTTATTGCCTACTTACGAAAGTCCTCGCGGACTTTCTTTGTCCGTAATTATTTACTAAATTAGGTGCTTAAATCACGCAACAAACCATATACAAACACGTTGGCAACAATAAGAGCAAAAATCTACCTAAACTAAAAAAGTCCTCTTTGAAATTTGGTAATTAAAAGTCAAATTTTACATTTTAATTCTAAACAAAAGATTAAATGAATACTAAGGAAAAACTTAATAACTTATGGTCTAAAGATTTTATAAACCAACTACCTAATTTCATAAAAGAACGTGGTTTTGTATTTTCAGAAAATAATTCTCAAAAAGACATTCTTATAACAGGAATTAATCCTTCATTTAGGAAAGATGCAGAATTAGGGAATTTTGGTTTTGACTTTCAATTGACTTTAAAAGAAGAAAAATATGATAATTATTGGAATCCTTTAAAAAAAATAGTTTTTGACCCAGAAAACTCAATAGATTTAAGAGAGAAATCTGCTTATTTAGATATATTTTATTTCAGAGAAAAAGAACAAAATAAATTAAAAAAAGAGATTTTAAAAAACAATAATGGAATTCGTTTTTTAGTAGAACAATTGAAAATCACTCAACAAACTATTGAAAATGATATTAAACCAAAATTAATAATAGTAAAAAACAAAGAGTCTGCTGCATATTGGGGAAAATTATCAGAAAAAGGAATTATTTGGATGGGTTACCAACTTAATTTTGTGCAAAGTTATATGTGTGGAGATTTATACAAAATTTCAGGATTTTTAGAATCTAACGAAAGGATTTCATCTGAAATTACAGAAACAAATTTAAAAGGTTCTTTAATTTTATTTACAGAACATATAAGTCAATACACAAAAAAAGAAAAAAGACCAACAGCTGTTTTAATAAATGAATTATTAAAGAAATTATGAAAATAAAAAATTACTGTTGCCAACACCGTATATAATTTATTGCTAGTGCTAGCTTACTTACGAAAATCCTTAGGGATTTTCTATTCCGATTTTTTTTACTAAATTTAGTGCTTCAAAAACGCAACAAACCATATACAACAACGTTGGCAAAAACTGGTTGAAAGTCGCCAGAAAAACATAAGTTATTTAAATAAAGGTTTTGCTTAAAATTTCTGATTCAAAATTCTTTAATATTATTACGTCGAAAAAATAAAAATTTAGAATATTGAAAACTCTCTCGCTCGTTAAAATTTGTAAAAAGGGGAAAGTATTAGAATTTTAATAACAAGAATTTACTCAAACGCTGAAAAAACAAAATTGCGGAATTTAGTAAAATACTGGAATTCTTACTCAAGTTCTGAATTTAGCAAGTTTGCGGAATTGAACAAATTGTGGGATTTTTACTCTTGTGAAAAATTGGAGCAAAATCCCAAAGTAAAAAATTAAACACTTTTAAAAGAAAAATTTAGAACTGTATCTTATAAAAAAAGGAAAATAATTTAAGAAGAAGTAGAAAATTATAGAAAAAATTAAGCGGAAATTAAAATACGCATTTGCCAACACCGTTTATAAAAAATTGCTAAATTAGTGCTTAACTAAAAGTTCGTTGCGTTTTTATGTACTTCTGATTTTCCGTTGGAAAATCCTCGCACACAAAACCGCAACTTTCCATAAACAAACTCGTTACCAAAAATAGCTCAATCACTCAAATCCTGAATTTAAAATTGCGGAACACTCTCTGAAGATTGGAAAATTCTGAAAGAATTTTGTTTACATTTTTGAGAATTTAGAAAAATAAAAAGTAAAAACTGAGCAGTGTGGAATTGAGCAAAATGCGGAGTAAAATCTGTGTAAAATTATCTTTAAAACGAAAACTCAGAAAGGCTGAGAATTTCTTTAAAATCAAAAAAAAAAGTAAAAATTATTGGCGGAATTAAGCATGTAAGAAAACACTCAAACGCTGAAAAACCAAAATTGCGGAATTGAGCAAGATGTGGAATTAAAATATTGGCGGAATTTTCACTCGAACGCTGAATTTAGAAAATAATAAGAAAAATTGGAAAATAAAAAAACTACTTTTGGTAACACCGTGTATAAAAAATTGCTTATTTTTAGCTTAACCGAAGGCAGTTGCATTTTTACTCACTTCAATTTTCCTGCGGAAAATAGCCGTTCATAAAAATCGCAACTTTCCATAACACAACAACGTTGGCAAAAACTGGTTGAAAGTCGCCAGAAAAACATAAGTTATTTAAATAAAGGTTTTTCTTAAAATTTCTGATTCAAAATTCTTTAATCTTATTACGTCGAAAAAACAAAAATTTAGAATATTGAAAACTCTCTCGCTCGTGAAAATTTGTAAAAAGGGGAAAGTATTAGAATTTTAATAACAAGAATTTACTCAAACGCTGAAAAACCAAAATTGCGGAATTTAATAAAATACTGGAATTCTTACTCAAGTTCTGAATTTAGCAAGTTTTCGGAATTGAACAAATTGTGGAATTTTTACTCTTGTGAAAAATTGGAGCAAAATTCCAAAGTAAAAAACTTAAGCACTTTTATAAAGAAAAATTTAGAACTGTATCTTATAAAAAAAGGAAAAAAAATTAAGAAGAAGTAGAAAATTATAGAAAAATTAAGCGGAAATTAAAACACGCATTTGCCAACACCGTTTATAAAAAATTGCTAAATTAGTGCTTAACTAAAAGTTCGTTGCGGTTTTATGTACTTCTGATTTTCCGTTGGAAAATCCTCGCACACAAAACCGCAACTTTCCATAAACAAACTCGTTACCCAAAATTGATGAAGTGAAAATTTATGATCACATTACACACACCAATAATACAGTCTCCTTTATTTATTTTTCTATTGACAATAATATCTGGTGCAATAGGTTTTTACATTAAATATCTTATTGACAGAAAAAAATCTAAACTCTTAAAAATCCTACTTGTTGATTTAAGTATTTCAAGAGCTTGTGTGAAAACAATGAACCCTCTTGGTTACCTACCTCCAACAATTAGTGCTAAATTGGAAAACCTATCTCAAACTGACATAATAATCAAAGGAATAATACTTCAAAATAAAAAACAGCTAGACATTTTTCCAGCGGAATTAATTAATAAAAGTGGTTCTTCTAATATCAAACAATATGAAATAAGTTCTTTTTGGCACGAATGTCAAATGCGAAACCTAATTAAGGACAATTCAGGAATAACTAAACAACATTTGAGAACAATTCAAACTCCTGGAGAATTTTTTAAAATTCTTCATTGGTACTTTTATCATTCGAATAAAATTACAACGAAGTGGAAAGATTTTGACAAAAAAACATCTGGATTGATTATAAAAGTTCTCACAAACATTGGTGATTATGAAAGAAAAATTAAAAAGAAAGAGCTTAAAAATTTCAAAAAAGTATTGTTAATTGAATTTGAAAAACAGAAATCGAAATAAAAACTTTGGGTAACACCGTATAAAAAAAATTGCTAAATTAGTGCTTAACTAAAGGTAGTTGCATTTTTGCCAACTTCTGAATTTCCTTCGGAAATTCCTCGCTGACAAAACCGCAACTTTTCTTATACAACAACGTTACCTGCAAGCTGAAAAGCCAACGCGCAGTCAAGCACATTTTATTTTTTTCGTGCCTCAAAAAACAAAAAGAGCTTGCCTTTTCCCACCACTCACTCATTTATGTTTTGATCCCCTATAAAACACTTGAAATTAAAATATTTTTATATATTTGCTAAATATTAGCAAGTTTAAAAATAGCAAGTTAGAATAATGGCAACATTTGGTGAGTTTTTAAGGTCTGAAAGAGATAAAAAAGGTTTAAATCAAAGTGATTTTGGACAAGAAGTCGGTGTTATAATGACTGATCTAAGTAAAATAGAAAACGGACGGAAAAAATTCCCTTATTCTAATTTCCAAAAACTTGCTGTTTTTTTAAATAAAGACATTGAAAAATTAAAAAATTTATACGTAGCAGATATTTTAGTTGAAGAAGCACATAAATACAATTGTTCAGATTCTGTTTTTTCAGTTGCTGAATCCCAATCAAAGTATTTAAGAAACAAGAATGTAAAACAAGGTGAATTAGAATTGTAAAATGGCAAAAAAAAGAAAAAACGAATCCAAAGTTGATATTGACCTATTCAACTATTTGTCAAATACCAAGAACTATTATAATTCTTGGGAGACAAAAAAAACGTCTAATTCATACATTCAGACTGTTTTAGATAAAGCCAGTAAAGCAGGAACAGGTTTTCGTGGTGAACCAGACTTAATTTATGTAAATGAGAATAAAAAAATATTAATTCTAATTGAAAATAAAGATTCTATTGGAGACCACGAATCTAAAAAAAGAAATAAGCCCAAAGATTTTGCTGTTGATGGTGCGCTTCATTACACTTCATTTTTCCTTAAAGAAAACCTTATTAAAATTGACACTACATTAGAGAAACATTTTAAAGATTGGTCTATAATTGGAATTGCATTTTCTGGTGATATAAATGATGAGTACAATCATTTAATTACAACTTTCATAATTTCTGAGAATGAGTTAAAGGATATTGACACCAAAGAAATTCTTGACGAAGAAGATTATTTAGCTTTTTTTGAGAATATTGACATTGAAAGTATTTCAAAAAACATCTCGAAATCCTCAAGTGAAATCAATAGAATTCTTAGAACATTAGACTCCCAAAAAAGACCTATTCTTTTAAGTGCGTTAATGATTTGTCTTTATGATAAAGATAATGTTTCGAATGATTTTAAAAGAAGTTATAGTAATTGGTCAACTGCAAATATCATTCGAAATATTCCGACTACTATACTTGACATTCTTACTAATGAAAGTATAGATGCTGATAAGATAAATATCCTTATAAATGAACTTGCATTTATTACAACAGATAATGATTTAAACTCTTCTGATATATTAAAAGATATTCTAAAAGAACTAGAAAACAATGTAATTCCTTTATTCAACAAAAAAACAAACTATGATATAATCGGAAAATTTTATGAGGAGTTTTTGAGATATGCAGGAGTAGCCAATGTTAAAAAAGGAATTGTTTTAACACCAAATCATATTACAAAACTATTTACAGACCTCGTAGATTTTCGAACGAATGATGTAATATTTGATACATGCTGTGGAACAGGTGCATTTCTTATATCTGGAATGAATAAATTGGTTAAAGAAATTGAGAACTCTAACCTTACCAATAAGACAGCAAGGATTGAAAGCTTAAAACAAAATCAATTAGTTGGCTTTGAAAATAGTAGTACAATGTATTCTCTTGCTATTTCCAATATGCTATTTAGAGGTGATGGAAAGTCAAGAATATATCACGTTGACGCCTTTTCAGAAAAGGCAACTGATATTCTTAAAAACTTAAAGAAAGAAGGGATTATACCAACAATTGGTTTTATAAACCCACCATATGGGGGAAAAGATAATAATACAAATCCAACTAAAAAAGAAATTCAATTTCTTGAATCATTATTAGACAACGTAAGTCGATTTGGAGTAATCATAGCACCTCTTTCAACATATTTTAAAGATGATGTTATTCGTAATAGAATATTATCGAAACATACTTTAAAATATGTCATTAATATGCCTGGAGAATTATTTCAACCAAATGCTTCAACACATACAGCTGTTGCAGTTTTTGAAACTAATTTCCCTCACAATAACAAGGAAGTTGTATTCTATAATTTAGAAGATGATGGTTTTATACTTTCTAAAAATAGAGGAAGAACAGATGTACTTAATAAATGGACCCCTATAAAAAAGGAAGTACTCAATAAAATTGATAATGCTAAATCTCTTGAAGATAACTTAACATTAGTTCAAACTAAAATTTCTTCAAATGATGAATGGATTATTCAAGCTCATTCGAAAACAGATTATCACCATTTGAGTGAAAAATCATTTATAAAAAGTATCAAGCAGTATTTAATATTTTCTTTAAAATTCAAGCTAAATCTGCTAACCAAAGATATTGATGAAATCACTTTACTTGAACTTTTAGATGATAGTATTAAACGAGAACCTGAAATTCTGAAATCGTCATTAAAATTTGAATTTGAAACTTGGAAAGAATTTAATTTCTATGATGTTTTAAAATTTCAAAGAGGTAAAAGGTTAACCAAACTAGACCAAAATGATGGAGATATAGCGTACATTTCTTCTACAAAAGAAAATAATGGTATTGATAATTATATTTCGCCACCAGATTATATGAAAATCTACAATAATGCTATGACAATTAACAATAGCGGAAGCGTTGGATATGTGTTTTATCACAACTATGATTTTGTAGCTTCTGACCATTGTACAGTTCTTTCAATTCTTGATAAAAAAATTGAATTAAATGAATACATAGCTATTTTCCTAAAACCAGTTATTGAATCTATTAAACCTAAATATAACTTTGCCAGAGAAATTAGTGATTATAGATTGAACAAGGAAAAAATATCTTTACCCATTGACAAAAAAGGAAAACCAAATTGGAAATATATGGAAGACTATATAAAATCATTGCCTTATTCATCTTCATTGTAATTCCAACGCAAGGTTCAAGCACATTTATTTTTTGCCAACGCTAAAAGAAAACCAACGAACAAAAAAATAAAAGAGCTTAAACCGCCAACGCTAGCAAGTTTGTGGAAAAAAAGCCAGCAGGTAACAATGTATATAAAAAATAGGGTGATTAGTGCTTAAACAAAAGCTTGTGCTTATTTATAAAGTCCGCCATATTTTTAATTTGTATTTTAAAAAACGAAAAGATAAAAATAAAATGAAAAATATGGCTAAGTGCAAAACCGAAAGTAAGTGCTTATCAACTGCCCTACTTTTCATATACTAAACGTTACCAAAAATAGCTCAATCACTCAAATCCTGAATTTAAAATAGCATTTAAAAGCTAAAAAAAAAGAATTTAAAATTGCGGAACACTCTCTGAAGATTGGAGAATTCTGAAAGAATTTTGTTTACATTTTTGAGAATTTAGAAAAATAAAAAGTAAAAACTGAGCAGTGTGGAATTGAGCAAAATGCGGAGTAAAATTATCTTTAAAACGAAAATTCAGAAAGGCTGAGAATTTCTTTAAAATAAAAAAAAAGTAAAAATTGTTGGCGGAATTAAGCACGTAAGAAAACACTCAAACGCTGAAAAACCAAAATTGCAGAATTGAGCAAAATGGGAATTAAAATATTGGCGGAATTTTCACTCGAACGCTGAATTTAGAAAATAATAAGAAAAATTGGAAAATAAAAAAACTACTTTTGGTAACACCGTGTATAAAAAATTGCTTATTTTTAGCTTAACCGAAGGCAGTTGCATTTTTACTCACTTCAATTTTCCTGCGGAAAATAGCCGTTCATAAAAATCGCAACTTTCCATAACACAACAACTTTACCAAAAATAGCTCAATCACTCAAATCCTGAATTTAAAATAGCATTTAAAAGCTAAAAAAAAGAATTTAAAATTGCGGAACACTCTCTGAAGATTGGAAAATTCTGAAAGAATTTTGTTTACATTTTTGAGAATTTAGAAAAATAAAAAGTAAAAACTGAGCAGTGTGGAATTGAGCAAAATGCGGAGTAAAATCTGTGTAAAATTATCTTTAAAACGAAAACTCAGAAAGGCTGAGAATTTCTTTAAAATCAAAAAAAAAAGTAAAAATTATTGGCGGAATTAAGCATGTAAGAAAACACTCAAACGCTGAAAAACCAAAATTGCGGAATTGAGCAAGATGTGGAATTAAAATATTGGCGGAATTTTCACTCGAACGCTGAATTTAGAAAATAATAAGAAAAATTGGAAAATAAAAAAACTACTTTTGGTAACACCGTGTATAAAAAATTGCTTATTTTTAGCTTAACCGAAGGCAGTTGCATTTTTACTCACTTCAATTTTCCTGCGGAAAATAGCCGTTCATAAAAATCGCAACTTTCCATAACACAACAACGTTGTGTTTCATACAAAAATTACGAGTTTGAAAAAATAATTTAGAAATTTAAATAAAATATGTAACTAATTCGTTACATTTGTGATATGAGAGAAATCGATATTACAGAAGAATGTTTGGACTTTATCGACAACCAAAATAAAAAGGTTGAACTAAAATTCTTCCAGCTAATTGAAGTTATTGGAGAAATAAAATTGTTAATTCTAATTTTCTAAAAAAATTACAATCAACAAAATTTTATGAATTACGTATAAAAGCAGGAAATGAATATCGAGTTGTAATCTTTGCTATCGACCATCTAAATTTTAATGAATCAACAAAAGCTGTCTGCTTATGTGGTTTTCAGAAAAAAGGAACTAAAGATTATAAAAAAGCTATCAAACAAGCAGAAAAAATATTAGAAAATTATCTAAAAGAAAAGTAATTATGGGAAAATCAATAAACGCAAAAGAATTAATAGCTAAACGATACGGAAAAGAAGGCTCTAAAGAACGTGAAGAATTTAGAGAAAATGCTTTTTCTTATTATTTTGGTGAAATAATAAAAAATAGAAGAAAAGAATTGCATATGACTCAAGATAATTTGGCTGAAAAAGTGGGGAAAAAAAGACCATATATCTCTCGAATTGAAAATGGAGAAGATATTCGATTATCTAACTTTGCACTTCTTGCCAATGCTTTAGGATTATCAATTAAATTAACAGCTGAATAAAAAGTACGAAAACACAACACCGTATATAATTTATTGCTAGTTCTAGCCTACTTACGAAAATCCTTAGGGATTTTCTATTCCGTTTTTATTTACTAAATTAGTTGCTTGAAACACGCAACAAACCATATACAAAAACGTTGGCAATAATTATGACCCGTCCTGAAATAAGGCTACATAATATTAAACATTATGTACAGAAATGACAAAGTAATTAGACGTTACAGTGAACCTTTTAAATTAAAAATATTAGCCGAACTTGCCATCGGAAAACACACAAAGAGCGAACTTTGTAAACTCTACTCTATTGCTCCTACAACAGTAAATGTGTGGATTAAAAAGTACAATCGTAAAGACTTAATGAATACCAGAGTAAAAGTGGAAACTAAAGACGAAATATCTAGAATTAAAGCACTTCAAAAAGAGGTTGAACAGCTTAAAAAACTACTCCTAAAAAAAGATCTCGATGCTATGGTAGAAGAATCCTATCTTGAAGTAGCTGCTGAAGATTTAGGATATAAATCTATCGCTGAACTAAAAAAAAAGTTAAGTATAAAGCCTTAATTAAAGCTAAAGAGAAATCTAAGGGATTTGCTTCTTTAAAAACTATAACCCATTGTTTTGGACATAAGCGTGACGCGTATTATAAATACAAATCTAGAGCTGATAAACGTTTAAAACTAGAACAACAGATTATTAACATCGTTAAAAAAAGACGCAAATCCCTTCCTAGAGAAGGTGTAAGAAAACTCGTGAAATCCTTAAATGTAGATTTTAATAAAGCTAATATTAAAGTTGGTAGAGATACTTTATTTTATGTGCTTAGAAAGCATAAAATGTTAACACTTAGAAGAAAAACAAGTGCTAGAACTACGAACTCTTATCATCGTTTTTATAAATATAACAACATCATAAAAGACCTGGAAGTTACTAGAAATAACCAAGTTTGGGTATCTGACATCACATACATTAGAACCGTAAAAGGGTTTTGCTATTTGGCTTTAATAACTGATATGCATTCTAGAAAAATAGTAGGTTACGACCTAAGTGATAGTTTGGAGTTAAAAGGATGTCTAAGAGCTCTTAATAAGGCTATTTATCAAGCTAAAAACATTAAACAACTTATTCATCATTCAGACAGAGGAATACAGTATTGTAGTAATCTATACACACAAATACTCAAAAGAAAAAAGATAGAGATTAGTATGACCGAAGAAAATCATTGTTACGAAAACGCAATGGCAGAAAGAGTAAATGGAATTTTAAAAGATGAATTTTATCTCGACCAAACCTTTGATAACGTGAGTCACGCAAAGAGAGCTGCAAAAAATGCAATTAATTTATACAACGAAATAAGATTACACTTATCTTTAGACTATAAAACACCTAATATGGTATATCAATTATCAGCCTAAATTCAATTTTAACCTGTAGCCATATTTCAGGACTAGACATTAAAAACGAAAATACGGCTGAATTTAAAAAGTCTTCTTTCAGCTTTGGCCTTAATTCTTTAAATTTTAGATTTGTTTGAAAATGTAGAAAATGAACTTAACTAAAAAAGGAGAAAATTTAAATAATAAAATTTTAATTGTAGAAAATTCTGAAAACGAAAATTTAAGAAATGAAAAATATCAAATATTTCACGATAAAATATACTACTTAATTTCAAGAAAAATAAAATTTACAGAAAATTTTTCAATAATAAAAGAAACAGAATTTAATAAGAAAAAAAGTGAGATTTCTGAATTAATTAAAGAATTTAATATTATCATATTTAATTATGGCGAAAACATTAAACATAGAGAAATAGAACATTTGTTTAAAGTGAAAATTCAAGAACAAGAAAAATGGAAAAGCAACAAATATTCAAGTTATATAAATTTAGAAAAAACAAAAATTATTGTAAATTCTAAAAAATTTGAAGATTTAGAAAATGACGACTTAAATGACTTAAAATTTGATTTGAGAGGATATATAAAAACAAAAGAAGTTGTTTATTATCAGTTTAGTTGCCCAAAATGCAATGAGTTTAATTTAATTATTCTTCATAATTCTGAACCAAAACCTAACAAATGCAAACATTGCACTAAATCTATATTTGACAGTCAAGGAAAAATAATAAACAATTTATTAATATTAAAAAATAACGAATTAAAAAATTATAAATGAATTACTCAAAAGAATTTGAAGAATTAATTGAAAACAGTATTAAAAAAAATCAATATGTTGGATTAGGAAATCCAAATGCTAAAATATTGTTTATAGGAAAAGAAGCTGGCGTTCCAATTGGAACAACAATTACTCACGGTAGCGCAAACTCTTGGAAAGAAAAAACAAATGATTACTCAAAGCGCTTTGTTCCAGTAGAGAAAAACGTAAGAAACCACAATCATACTTGGCAAAAGTATGAAAAAGTATATAATCAAATAATTGCCAAATTAGAAAAAACAAAACCCAAAAAAGAAGATTACGAAATAACATTTGTAGAAAATGTATTTACAACTGAATTAAGTAATTTAGTTGCACCAACTACAAATGAAGCTAAACAGCTTGATGGTTTTAAATTTGAATTAAAAAAAAGGAAAGAACATTTTTGGAAAAGTGAATTTATTCAAAAATTTCCAATAGTTTTAATAACTGCAACTGATAATAACTATATTGAAACCTACGAAGGAGAAGTCTGCGAATTATTTAATGTTGAATATGACAAAAAAATAGATTGTGCAAAATCAGATAAAATGTGGATTCATTATTCTAAAAGTAAAAATCCAAAATTAGTAATTCATACAAGACAATTGACAAATGGAGCTTCAAAAGAATTACTTGATCAAATTTCAGAAGTAATAGCTGATTTTATTAATGAAAATTCAATTAAAATTTAGAATCAAATAACTATTGCCAACACCGTATAAACTTTATTGCTTACTTATTGCTTACTTGGGAAAGTCCTCGCGGACTTTCTTGGTCAGTAATTATTTAGTGACTTTACTGCTAAACCAACGCAACAAAGCTTACACAAACACGTTGGCAAAAACTGGTTGAAAGTCGCCAGAAAAACATAAGTTATTTAAATAAAGGTTTTGCTTAAAATTTCTGATTCAAAATTCTTTAATATTATTACGTCGAAAAAATAAAAATTTAGAATATTGAAAACTCTCTCGCTCGTTAAAATTTGTAAAAAGGGGAAAGTATTAGAATTTTAATAACAAGAATTTACTCAAACGCTGAAAAAACAAAATTGCGGAATTTAGTAAAATACTGGAATTCTTACTCAAGTTCTGAATTTAGCAAGTTTGCGGAATTGAACAAATTGTGGAATTTTTACTCTTGTGAAAAATTGGAGCAAAATCCCAAAGTAAAAAATTAAACACTTTTAAAAGAAAAATTTAGAACTGTATCTTATAAAAAAAGGAAAATATTTTAAGAAGAAGTAGAAAATTATAGAAAAAATTAAGCGGAAATTAAAATACGCATTTGCCAACACCGTTTATAAAAAATTGCTAAATTAGTGCTTAACTAAAAGTTCGTTGCGTTTTTATGTACTTCTGATTTTCCGTTGGAAAATCCTCGCACACAAAACCGCAACTTTCCATAAACAAACTCGTTGCCAGTAATTTGAAGAATCGACAAAAATGAGAGAATACATTACAAAATTAAATGATAGAAACCTACAAAGAAAAAAAGCAACAGGAATAACAAATTATGTTTTATATTCTTTAATTATAATAATAATATTCAAAATTATTGATTTAATTGGAATAATAAATTTCAAAAACATAGAGACATATAACTTAACTAAACTTTGCTGGTATTCATTTTGTATTTCGTTGGCATTATACTTTATCTATTTTAGTTTTATAACTTCATTTAAAAACACTTCTTCTGTTAGAATTCTAAAAGTTTCGAAAAACAAAGAAACTTATTTCTTAAGCATTATCATATCTGGAATTTTTCTTTCAACAATAATTCCAGCAATTATAGTTCTTTGGAAAGACTACGAGTCAAATAGTTTTGTATATAATACACTTGAATATATTTTATTTACTTTAACTGGTTTTAATTTATTCTTCTTATTTATAGTTCTATTTTCAAAAAAAACGGATTTATATAAAGCTATAAATAAGACCGATGATAATGATATAATGTCAAAAGTTATTTTTTTAATTTCGCTTTTAGTAGTAGTAATTTCAATATATCTATTATCTAACTTAGACATTTCTGACAAAACTAATTTGGTACTTTTATGTTTATTAATATTTTCAATTATTGCTATTTCAGAAAAAATCACTGAAAGCTATAAGGAAGATATTTTTTCAAAAGATTTAGAAAATGTAGAATACGAAATTTATCTAAAAGACCTTTCAGATAATAAAATTAGAGAAATTCTTCAAAAAAAATATATGGGTTTTCTAATAAGTGACTGGATAAGGTTTAAGGAAGTAGAACTTGCATCCGAATTTAAACAATATGAAAAAGAAAGTTCTGAAATTAAATTACAAGAAAAAGAAATTGAAAACGTTGATAAAAAACAATATCCTATAGAATATGAAGGAAGGAAGAAAAAAATTAATGACTTAAAAGATGTTTTTGAAAATAAAAAGAAAACGTTTTTTGAAGATAACATAAATGAAATTAATGAAGTCCTGAAAAAAGATTCAAGTATAAAATCAGAAGACTTCAACAAATTGAAAGATTTAATAATTCAATTATCATCAAATAAAAGATAAAAACTACTGGCAACACCGTATATAATTTATTGCTGGCTTCTCGCCTACTTACGAAAGTCCTCGCGGACTTTCTTTGTCCGTAATTATTTACTAAATTAGTTGCTTGAAACACGCAACAAACCATATACAACAACGTTGTACACTATAAATGAAAAACCTACTTCTAATATTATTTTCAACTTTTACAATTTCATCTTGTACAAATAAAAAGACTGAAAAATTGACTAATGAAACTCTCGAGTTTTATAAATCAGAACCAAATCAAGTTTATAGGAAGTTAGTTAAGAAACCTGAATTTGACAGTGTATTTTATTACTATAAAAATGGAAATGTTTTCAAAAAAGGGAAAAGTAGAAAAAACGGAAAACCATTTGGAATTTGGAATTTATACTCAAAAAGCGGAGAATTACGAGAAATTAGAGAATGGTTTGTGATTAACAAACATTCAAGAATTAATAGAGTTTGGTTTCTGAATAAAAAAGGAGATACCATAAGTTGGAGAAATCAAGATTCAATTTTCAAACAGAAGGAATTTATCAATGATACTTTGGGAATTCGTTCTACAAATTATAATGTTATTCATTTTAGAAAAGACACTGTTGAATTTAATGAATCAATGAAAGCTATTGCTTATTTAGGTTCACCTATGATAAGTGAAAAGAATTCGCAATTAATGGTTATAATTGGACAGTCAAAAAATAATTTCAATGCTGACTTTTCAAATGAAACTGAAGTTAAATTAGATACTTTTTATAATTTAACAATAGATAAAGTAAATCAAAAATGGTTTAAAGATGTTGAACAAAAATATTTTACAACATTTGGTTACTATTTTGAAAGTTCAGGAGAAAAAACAATAAGAGGTTATATGCTTGAATATGCAAATGGGAATTTTGAAAATGGAATAGATAGTTTGACGTCAAAAACGTATTTTGAAAAAATAATATATGTGAAAGATTCTATAAAATAAAATTACAGTGTACAACACCGTGTAAAATTAATTGCTAGTTTTAGCTCACTTGGGAAATTCCTTCGGAATTTCGCCGTTCGTGTTTAATCTAGTAAATTAGTTGCTTGAAACACGCAACTAATCTTACACAACAACGTTGTAGTGCATTAAAACCAAACTTATAAAACTTATCTAGCGAATTTAAAAAGAAAGCTGTAAAACTATAAGAATCAAAATTTATTGATTAAACATTATTTCTTAGAACAGAATTTTAAAGTCTGAATAGTTGCTTGTTTTATTTATTTTTCGGAATTTTATGGATTATTTTCCTTTTGCTTAAATTCAGAACAAAATTCAAACACGTTGGCAAAATGGTTAAAGTCGCCAAACCTGAAGTTATTTAAAGAAGGTTTTTACTTAAAATTTGAAATTGAAAATTATTTAATCTTATTACGTCGAAAAACAAAATTTTAGAATATTGAAAAAAGTAGTCGCTCGTTAAAATTTGTAAAAATGGAAAGTATTAGAATTTTAATAACAAGAATTTACTCAAACGCTAAAAACCAAAATTGCGGAATTTAGTAAAATACTGGAATTCTTACTCAAGTTCTGAATTTAGTTGTTTGCGGAATTGAAAAATTGTGGGATTTTAACTCTTGTGAAAAATTGGAGCAAAATCCCAAAGTAAAAATTAAACACTTTTAAAGAAAAATTTAGAACTGTATCTTATAAAAAGGAAAATAATTTAAGAAGAAGTAGAAAATTATAGAAAAATTAAGTTGAAATTAAAATACGCATTTGCCAACACCGTTTATAAAAATTGATTTTCAAATTAGTGCTTAACTAAAAGTTCGTTGCGTTTTATAAATAAACTGATTTTCCGTTGGAAAATCCTCGCAATTACAAAACCGCAACTTTCATAAAAGTTCTGTTAGTTTTCATTGCTCAGAAAAAATGAGAATATTAAAGAAAAAAGAGAATTATCGAGAATATTTAAATAATTAAAATGAATAAATCATGAATTTATAAACTCGTGAAAAAATGTTGTTTTGCTTGAATCTAAAAAATAAACTTTAGAATTTTAAAGAAAAAGTTCAGAAAAAAATAAACAAATTGAAAATCTTTAAACTCGTGAAAAATCGCTGTTTTACGTAAATCCAAAAAAGAATGTTTAGAATTTTAAAGAAAAAGTTTAATGAAATATAACAAATTTTGAATTTTAAACTCGTAAAAAAACCTGTTTTACGTGAATCTAAAAAAGAATGTTTAGAATTTTAAAGAAAAAATAAAACATAAACAAATCTTGAATTTTAAATTCTTGAAAAACTTAGAAACGCAAAAAAAACGTGCTTATAAAAATGTTTCGCAACGAAAAACTAACAACGTATATAATTAATTGCTGGTTTTCGCCTACATACGAAAATCCCTTGGGGGATTTTCTATTCCGATTTTTTTTACTAAATTTAGTCCAGAATCACGCAACAAATCATATACAAATCCGTTACCCTTTATTAAAAAAAGACGAAAAGTTCGTATAATGAGAACATTTTATTTATATTTGCAACAGATAATAAAATATGAAGCGAATAATAGCAAAAAAAACTTTACGTGAATTTTGGGAAAAACATGCAGAATCTGAACAATATTTAAAAACTTGGTACGAAACTGCTAAAAATTCTAATTGGAACTCTCCAAATGAAGTTAAGGAAACTTATATTAATGCAAGTATTTTGAAAGATAGTAGAGTTGTTTTTAATATTAAAGGAAACTCATATCGACTTATTGTAAAATTCAACTATGTTAGACAATGGGCTTTTATTAGGTTTATTGGAACTCATGCTGAATATGACAAAATTAACGCTGACACTATTTAATAAAAACATCGAATTATGAACATTAAACCTATCAAAACAGAACAAGATTACGACAAAGCTATTGAAAGACTTGAGTTAATATTTGATGCAGATGCTAATTCAAAAAAAGGAGATGAAGCTGAAATATTATCTTTATTAATTGAAAATTATGAAAATAAACACTACGCTATTGAAGCTCCCGACCCAATTGAAGCTATCAAAATTAGAATGGAAGAAATGAATCTTAAGCAAAAAGATTTAATTGGAGTAATTGGTGGAAAAAGTAGAGTATCTGAAATATTAAATAAAAAGAAAAAACTAACAGTAGAAATGATACGAGAATTAGAACGTCTTTTAAACATATCTGCTTCTGTATTAGTAAATAATTATAACCTTTTACGAACTGAAAAATAACAAAGGGTAACACCGTATATAATTTATTGCTAGTACTCGCCTACTTACGAAAATCCTTAGGGATTTTCTATTCCGTTTTTATTTACTAAATTTAGTGCTTCAAAAACGCAACAAACCATATACAATAACGTTGGCAATAATTAAGATGAAAATTGCGGAATACAAGAAAAATGGAAAATAAAATATGAAAGTAGTACTTTATATTATACTCGGAATTGGAATAATAGTTATCGGATTTTTTGTCTGGTTTTTTGTTTTTTTTCTTCAAGTCCCTGAATTAAATATCCCTAAAAATTCAAGCGAAAAAGAAAAAATTGTTTTGATTGATAATTGGTTAGAAAAACTAAATTCTGAAAGAAAATTTAATGGCGGAATTCTAATAGCGAAAAATGGAAAGCCAACATTGGCAAAAACATATGGCTTCACTAATTCCAAAAAAACTGAAAAACTAAATATTAATTCGTCATTTCGACTTGCTTCAATATCAAAACAGTTTACTGCAATTGGAATAATGCTCTTAAAAGAAAAAGAACAGATTAATTACGACGATTTAGTTTCAAAATATATTTCAAATTTCCCGTATCATAATGTTACAATTAGAAACTTATTAAATCAAACTTCGGGAATATCTGATTCATATTTAGATTTAGCAGAAAAAGCTAAAGGTAAAATTGGAATTTTAACAAATGAAAAAGCAATTAACCTTATAATTGAGAATAAACCCAAAGCTAATTTTGAGCCAAACGACAAATACGAGTATTCAAATACAAACTACATAGCTTTAGCAAGGATAATTGAATTAGTTTCAAATCAATCTTTTGAGAACTTTATGACGAATAATATTTTCATTCCGCTAGGAATGAATGACACCAGAGTTTGGAATCTAATTTCAGAAGATAAAACGTTCAAAGGAAAAACTGATGGTTTTGAAAATTTAGCTGGAGAAATTCGAGAAATTAAACCTACATTTATAGATGGAGTCGCAGGCGATGGTGGCGTTTTTAGTAGTTTAAATGATTTTGTGATATGGGATAAGTTTTGGTACGAAAATAAACTCATTAATAGTGAAAATCTAAAAGAAGCTTTTAAAAGACCAATACTAAATAATGGAGAAAAATCAAATTATGGGTTTGGTTGGGTAATTATAAATGAAGATGTAGTTATGCACAATGGAGCCTGGTTAGCAGCGAATACTTATTTTATTAGAAATACTAAAAAGAAAACAAGTTTCGTGCTTTTAGACAATTCATCAAATTTATTTTTTGATAAGATAATTGGAAATATAAAATAACTATTGCCAACACCGTGTATAATTAATTGCTTGGTTTTAGCCAATTTACGAAAGTCCTGCCAGACTTTCTATCTGTGTTTTATTTGCTAACTTTAGTGCTTAAAACATGCAACTAATCATACACAACAACGTTACCAAAAATAGCTCAATCATTCAAATCCTGAATTTAAAATAGCATTTAAAATTGCGGAACACTCTCTGAAGATTGGAAAATTCTGAAAGAATTTTGTTTACATTTTTGAGAATTTAGAAAAATAAAAAGTAAAAACTGAGCAGTGTGGAATTGAGCAAAATGCGGAGTAAAATCTGTGTAAAATTATCTTTAAAACGAAAACTCAGAAAGGCTGAGAATTTCTTTAAAATCAAAAAAAAAAGTAAAAATTATTGGCGGAATTAAGCATGTAAGAAAACACTCAAACGCTGAAAAACCAAAATTGCGGAATTGAGCAAGATGTGGAATTAAAATATTGGCGGAATTTTCACTCTAACGCTGAATTTAGAAAATAATAAGAAAAATTGGAAAATAAAAAAACTACTTTTGGTAACACCGTGTATAAAAAATTGCTTATTTTTAGCTTAACCGAAGGCAGTTGCATTTTTACTCACTTCAATTTTCCTGCGGAAAATAGCCGTTCATAAAAATCGCAACTTTCCATAACACAACAACGTTGTATTTAACGGCGGAATTTCAGCCAGAAATTCCTAATTTGTATTTTGGAGTTCTAAAAAGTAAATTGACATAATTACACGCCGAAAAGAAATACTCAAAAACTAAAAATGAAAATATCTTCTCCTCCATTTTAAGAGAAAATTGTACCGTTAAAAATCATTTAAGACTAGTTTAGAAATAGAATGAAAAATTAAAGATTCATTTAAAGCGGGAAAAAAATCTGTGGAAAGAAAAGATTTTAACACAACGGCGGAAATCTGAAAATTGAATAAAACAGGAAAATTAAAGAATCATTTAAAAGTAAAATTTGAGCCGGAAAAAAACTGTGGAGAGAAAAGATTTTAGCACAACAGCGGAATTTAAAGCAGAAAAGGAAATAGGGAATTTGAGTATTGAAAGTGGAAAAAATATTGAGCTTTGAAGCGGGAAAAAAGAGCGGAATAAAATTTCAAGTAGAAAGATTATTTAGAACTCAAAACCGCTAAATACAACACCGTATATAAATTATTGCTGGTGATTTACAAACTTACGAAAATCCTTGGCGGATTTTCTATTCCGTTTTTATTTACTAAATTAGTTGCTCGAAATACGCAACAAATCATATACCAAACGTTGCCAAAAATTGTCCAGATCACTCAAATTCCTGAAAAAATTAGCGAATAAAACTCTTGAATTTTAAATGTTAGAGACTCTCTCAATGTTGGAAAGTTGAGAAAGTTGGAGAAAAATGAAAAAAGCATTACGGAATTGAGCAAAATGCGGAATAAAAACTTTGCGGAATTATCTCACAAGTGTAAAATTTTGAAAGACTGAGAATTTTCTGAGAATCAAACAATATTTAAAATTGTTTGCGGAATTAAACACGTGAGAAAACACTCAAACGCTGAAAAACCAAAATAGCGGAATTTAACAATTGTAGAATTAAAAATAGTGGCGGAATTTTCACTCGAACGCTAAATCTCGAAAATAATAAGCAAATTCGGAAAAATAAAAAAACAACTTTAGGCAACAACGTGTATAAAAAATTGCTTATTTTTAGCTTGTAAAAAGTTAGTTCCATTTTTATGCACTTCAATTTTCCTACGGAAAATAGCCGTGCATAAAAATCGCAACTTTCCATAACACAAAACCGTTGTGTGTAATTAGAGAAACCATATGAAGAAATTTATATACTATCCGAATTTAGAACCGCCAAATACTGAATGGCTAAAGTTTTCAATTCTTTATTTGGAAAAATTTGAGAGTATTGTGCCATATGGCAGACAAAATTTGATTTCGGACGAATACAGAAGATTATTAAATGAAACTGATTTGGTCGAAATGTATTCACCTGAATTTCAACAAGGAGAAAGAGCTTCAATTAAATCAATTGAGGAAGCTCAAAAATTCTTACAAAATCCGTACGGAAGAGGTCCATTAATGAATCGAATTAATATTGAGAGAAGTTGGAGAAATGAAAGAAATTGGACATATCAAATTTTTTCAGAGAAATTCTCTTATCAATTTGGAGAGTTTTGTGAAAGAGAAAGAATTGGGAGAAGAAATGGAGAAGGTTTAATTTTGCCTAAAGAATTGGCTTTTTTGTTTATGACTCATTTAGCCCAAGAAATTTCATATGAAAGAAATGGCTCAATAATAACTGACAATGTTGAATTTGATAATTATTCTAATTTCTCAAAAGTTTATAATCCTGGAATAAGAAACAGAAATAAGTTTATGAAAGGAATAATAAATTTACTTGTACCTGCAAATATTTCAGAAATTGGATTTGACAGGTTAATTGAATTTAGAAATCAAAATAGAGATAGAATTACTGCATTTAACAATCAAATTAATCTTTTGGAAGAGTCAATTGGAAACGGAGTTTCAGAAAGACAATTTATAAATAGTTTTAATGATATTTACTCTGAACTAACAAGAGAAATAGTTCTTATGGGAACTGGACTTGCTTCAATATCATTAGCGACTTATATGTTAATTAATAATCCACAAGCATTATCAGCAGAATACGCAAAAGAAACATTAGGAGCAGTTGGTCTTGGACTTGGAGGAACATATGCAATAAAAAAAGCTCTTTTCGATACAAGAGAAAAAAGACTTTGTAAAAAATATTTAACCAATGTTGAACGATTAAAATAACTACACACAACACCGTATATAATTTATTGCTGGCTTCTTGCCTACTTGCGAAAGTCCTCGCGGACTTTCTTGGTCGGTAATTATTTACTAAATTAGTTGCTTGAAACACGCAACAAACCATATACAACAACGTTACCAAAAATAGCTCAATCACTCAAATCCTGAATTTAAAATAGCATTTAAAAGCTAAAAAAAAGAATTTAAAATTGCGGAACACTCTCTGAAGATTGGAAAATTCTGAAAGAATTTTGTTTACATTTTTGAGAATTTAGAAAAATAAAAAGTAAAAACTGAGCAGTGTGGAATTGAGCAAAATGCGGAGTAAAATCTGTGTAAAATTATCTTTAAAACGAAAACTCAGAAAGGCTGAGAATTTCTTTAAAATCAAAAAAAAAAGTAAAAATTATTGGCGGAATTAAGCATGTAAGAAAACACTCAAACGCTGAAAAACCAAAATTGCGGAATTGAGCAAGATGTGGAATTAAAATATTGGCGGAATTTTCACTCGAACGCTGAATTTAGAAAATAATAAGAAAAATTGGAAAATAAAAAAACTACTTTTGGTAACACCGTGTATAAAAAATTGCTTATTTTTAGCTTAACCGAAGGCAGTTGCATTTTTACTCACTTCAATTTTCCTGCGGAAAATAGCCGTTCATAAAAATCGCAACTTTCCATAACACAACAACGTTGTACATAATACCAAAAAAAATAACCTTATGAAACATTTTTTTATTATACTTTCTATAATTTTAAGTCAAAACACTTATGCTCAATTACCACTAGGTAATGATTTAGTAAAAGGAAAAGTGAAATTATTAAAGATAATGAAAGACAATGGCTTTAACTTCATAAAAGAAGCTAATAATGAAACCTTTTATTCTTTATTTTTCAAAGAAGAAGTTTCTATTTTAATTCAATTTAATGTTTATGAAAATATTGAACTTATAAACTTTTCAACAGGTAATAGAAAAATATTAGAAAAAATAAAAAAAATAATTGATTTTAATAGCTGGAAGTATTCTTATAAGAGAAAGATTAACTTGAACGAATCAATGAATGTATATCGAATTCATAATTATTTAGCTATCTATTCTTATAATCCTGTAGAAGATTACGATCAAGAAGGAAAACATTTAACATATCAATTCTCTCTATTTAATGAAAAATAACACTTCATTTTTAAGATTTTATACAAAAAAAGGAATTCTTATTAATTATTCTATGACAGAACTTGAAGAATTAATTAAAGAGAAAAAAAAGAAAGAAATAGCTGAATTAATCTATAAACGTTTCTATTATAGATTTATTAAAGTTTTTGAATACTCAGATAACAAAAAAAAAATTTATCAAAAAGACAAAAAAAAAGTAATAAAAAAGGTTTTTGAAACAGAATTTAAAAGTGGGTTTTTAATTTTAGTAAGCTCTTGTGTGATGATTGAAACTATATCTTCATTCATTCAAGGTATTGATAAAACCGAGAACATAAGTGGAATACAGAGTTTTGATGTTTTTTTTAAAAAATGTTTTTCTTACAACAATGATTTAAAAATATTTCAACAAGATAAATTTTACACCAATATCAGAAATGCCTTGCTACATCAAGGGGAAACTTACTCCAATTTTAAAATAACAAGAGAAGGTAAACTTTATGAAAAAGAGGAGAGGAAAATAAATGCAACACTTTTTTTAATTAATTTGAAAGAATTTTTAATAGAATATAAAAAGGAACTAATTGAAAAAAATTGGGAAGATGAAATTTGGACTAATTGTAAAAACAAATTGGAATGTATAATAAAAAAATCGGAATAAAGTACTATGTACAACACCGTATATAATTTATTGCTGGCTTCTTGCTTACTTACGAAAGTCCTCGCGGACTTTCTTTGTCAGTAATTATTTACTAAATTAGTTGCTTAAAACACGCAACAAACCATATACAACAACGTTGTAGCCAATTTAAAAAATGATTACGAAAAACCAATTTGAAAACCTAATTAGTAAAAATGAAAGTTCAGTTTTGGACTTCAAAAGAGAATTTTATAACTTCAAAAAGGACAAAGACAAATCTGCAACATCAAAATTTGTCAAAGACGTAATTTCATTTTCAAATACTATTAGAACGGAAACATCATTTATAATTTTTGGAATTCAGGAATTAAATGATGGAGAAATAGAAGTTATAGGAATAATAGATAAAATAGATGACGCTATTCTTCAAGATAAAATAAAAGACAAAGTCTTTCCTAGACCAATATTTTCATTTTACACGATAAAGTATGACAAAAAACAGTTTGGTATTCTTGAATTTCCAATTGAAAAATATGAAACACCAATTGTTCCAATAGTAAAAGACCTTAAAGGTTTGGAATCAGGGAAAGCATACTACCGAAATGGTACATCTAATACAGAGGCGAACACTTATGATTCAATAAGAATTAATGACTGGCTTAAATCATTGCCTAAAAAAGAAGAATTAAACTCTTTAAATGACGAAATATCAAACTACATAAGAGAACTTACAAAATGTGAACAAAAACTTTCTGTAATAATATCAGACTTATTTTCTTTATCTAAAAGATATAAGCTTGACAAACTTAAAAGTTTTTGTTTAGCCGAAATTCAAGGAATAGATTCATTACGTAATCAAGACTCTGAATATCGTAACCAAAAAGTATTTATTTCTTATAATAAAATTGATATTAATCCATATTCTTTTGTTAAATCAACTGTCAATTTAGTTGTTAAAGAAATGGAAAATAATAAAGATTTTTTTGAAAGTAAAATTCTAATGCATTATCCAATTATTGAAATTGAAAGTTCATTAGAAAGACTTATTGAAAGCCCAAATTCATATGCGACAATAAAATCTGATACAAAACTGCTACTTGGAATGAAAAAAAAACATGATTTATATATTTATACATTTCCTGACAATTTTAATTCTTTATACAGAAATATAAGACAAAAAGCAATTGATATATTAATGAGAATATAAAAACTGGCTACAACAACATATATAATTTATTGCTAGTACTTATCTACTTACGAAAATCCTTAGGGGATTTTCTATTCCGTTTTTATTTACTAAATTAGTTGCTCCAAATACGCAACAAACCATATATAAAAACGTTATATGCAATTTTGACCCGTCCTGAAATAAGGCTACATAATTTTAAACATTATGTATAGAAATGACAAAGTAATTAGACGGTATTCAGAACCTTTTAAATTAAAAATTTTAGCCGAACTTACAATCGGAAAACACACAAAGAGCGAACTTTGTAAACTCTACTCAATTGCACCTACAACAGTAAATGTGTGGATTAAAAAGTACAATCGTAAAGACTTAATGAACACCAGAGTAAAAGTGGAAACAAAAGACGAAATATCTAGAATTAAAGCGCTTCAAAAAGAGATTGAACAGCTTAAAAAACTACTACTTAAAAAGGATCTCGATGCTATGGTAGAAGAATCCTATTTAGAAGTAGCTGCAGAAGACCTCGGCTATAAATCTATTGCTGAACTAAAAAAAAAGTTAAGTATAAAGCCTTAATAAAAGCTAAAGAGAAATCTAAGAGATTTGCGTCTTTAACGACTATAACCCATTGTTTTGGACTTAAACGTGATGCGTATTATAAATACAAATCTAGAGCTGATAAACGTTTAATACTAGAACAACAGATTATAAATATTGTTAGAAAAAGACGCAAATCTCTTCCTAGAGAAGGGGTGCGTAAGCTTACTAAATCTTTAGATATAGATTTTAATAAAGTAAATATTAAAGTTGGTAGAGATACTTTATTTAATGTCCTTAGAAAACACCAAATGCTAACACTTAGAAGGAAAACTAGTGCCAGAACAACAAACTCATATCATCGATTTTATAAATATAATAATATTATAAAAGACTTAGAAATTACAAAACCTAATCAAGTTTGGGTAAGTGATATAACTTACATCAGAACAATTAAAGGCTTTTGTTACTTAGCTTTAATAACTGATATGTATTCTAGAAAAATTGTTGGTTACGACCTTAGTGATAGCCTGGAATTAAAAGGATGTGTGAGAGCATTAAATAAGGCGATTTATAAAGCTAAAAAAACTTGTACTGAGCCTAGTCGAAGTATTAATGGGCTTATTCATCATTCAGACAGAGGAATACAATATTGCAGTAATCTATACACTCAAATATTAAAAAGAAAGAAAATAGATATCAGTATGACTGAAGAAAATCATTGTTACGAAAACGCCATGGCTGAACGTGTAAATGGTATTTTAAAAGATGAATTTTATCTCGACCAAACCTTTGATAACGTGGCTCACGCTAAGAGAGCCGCAAAAAATGCAATTAATTTATACAACGAAATAAGATTACACTTATCTTTAGATTATAAAACACCAAATATGGTATATAAATTATCAGCTTAATTCAATTTTAACCTGTAGCCATATTTCAGGACAAGACATTTAAAAAAAATGAGGTTCTATGAAAAAAATGACTTTGAGTATTATAATAATTACTTTATTTTATTATAATTCCACTCTTGCACAGGAAAATAAATTGCAATTGAAATCTACGAGTTTAGGTATTGGTTTATCTGGTTTATCATCTGATAATACTGACATTTCTGACACTTCTACTGCTGGATTTACTGTAAATTTAGATTTATCAGTTAATCTAAATAAACACATTTTTTCTTTATATCTGAATAAGGACTTTAAATTCAACTTGTATGATGGTAGAGAGCATTATAATCAATTAAATGCAACTTATGGAAGAGAATTTGAATTGAATGATTGGTTAAAATTAGAAGGACATTTAGGATTAGGATATTTTAATTATAGTGTCAAAAATTATTCAACTGACTTCAAAACAAATAAAGAATCAACTATTGGTTTTCCATTAAGAGTAAAACTAATTTTTTATACAAAAGAGAATTTCGGAATTGGAATAAATCCAAATTTGAATTTGAATTCTTTAGTTAATACGTATTCAGTAAATATAGTCTTTCAACATAATTTTTAAAAAATTTTATGAAAACTTAAATATATCTGAATTGTTTATTTCTGGTCTTCCAAATGGTATAACTTCTAAATTAATAGAAGAATATGCGGAAAAAAATAAATACGGAACCGTACCTCTGAATAAAAAAATTGAAGATTTATTTGAAAGGTTTTATGTCTATTTCATCAAAGTTGAAAATGGAAATTTTCCAGATGAACTGAAATATGATTATGACCAAGAAATATTAGGAAAAACAAAATGACTAAAAAAAACTGCATATAACACCGTATAAACTTTATTGCTGGCTTTTTGCCTACTTGCGAAAAACCTCGCGGTTTTTCTTGGTTTGTGTTTTATTTACTAAATTCACTGCTTAAAACACACAACAAAGCTTATACAACAACGTTGCAAAAAACTGGCTGAAAGTATAATTTAAGAACAAAAGTTATTTTAAAATATATTTTATTTTACAAGTTAGAAAACTCAAAAGGCGGAAAAAAGTTTGAAAAAAATGCTGCGGAACACTCTCTCGAGATTGGAAAATTCTGAAAGAATTGTATTAATAATTAGTGTTTCAGAACGTTGAAAAAATTGGTCAAATTTAACTAGTTTGAAAATTAGTGAAAACTTGAAACTTATTTACTGTTTGAAAAGAGAATTAAGGAATTAAGCAAAGTGTTGAATAAATGTTGTTGGAATTAACTCTCAAACACAATTTCAGAAAGGCTGAGAGATTTAGAGAACAAACAAAAAGGTTTACTCGCTTTCGGAATTAAATGCGGCTGAAAGCACGAAAAAACTAAAATAGAGAAACTGAATAAATTGAGAAATTAAAATCTTGGCGGAATTTACTCTTAAACTCAAAAAAAAGAAAGGTGAAAATTGAAAACATAAAATTGAAAATTAAACCCGCATTTTGCAACACCTTGTATAAAAAATTGCTTAATTTGGCTTAATCACAAGTTTGTTCTTTTTTATAAACTCTATTTTTCCTGCGGAAAAATGCCGTTCATATAAAACGCAAATTTCCATACAAAAACACGTTGGCATTCATTAGACAGAAAAATGAAAATTGAATTAGATAACATATTGAAATTAGTACCAAAGGAAGTTCTATTCTCTGAAATCATTGAATTTGACAAATTGGATGAACGAATTTCAGCAGTTGGAGTTTTATTTGCGAACACAATTGGCGTTAATGAGAACTCAATTGAATTTTGTCCAGATAACGAACCACCACTTATTGAAGAAATTATTTCTTGGATTTGGACTTTTAGACCAGATTTAGGAATTGAAATTCTTAATCAAGAATTATCAGATGATTTAATGAAACTTATATTAGCATACGAAAATAATGAAATGGAAAAATTTTGGGTTTATATAAATGAATAATGGAGAACGAAAAAACATTTAAAACTAAAACAGGATTTTGCCATATTTTACCTAATAAAATTATTCTAACAAGAGACGGAATAATTGGAAATGTTGCAAAAGTTACTGTTGGAAAAAACATAACTCGAATTTTGATAATTTATAGCGGACTTTCTACATTCCTGCTTTATTCGGCTTTTAATAGTTTTCAAAAAGGACAAGTTCCTATATCAGTAATTTATTTAATAGTTAGCTTATTTCTAATTTATGGAATATTTACAAGTCTGAAGAATTCAGCAACACCAATAATTGAAAGAACTAAAATTAAAAGTGTGAAATTTAAGAAAGCTACTTTCGGAATAACTCGCTCTCGATTTGAGATTCTCTTTGAAGAAGAAAACGGAAAAATTAAGAAAAGACTGATAATGCTTCCAGGTTCAATGTCAAACGGAGAAAAAGAAACTGAAAGAGCAATAGAATTAATGAAAGAAGAGAAATTAATAAACGAATAAAAATAACGAAATGCCAACACCGTATATAATTTATTGCTGGCTTTTTGCTTACTTGCGAAAGTCCTCGCGGACTTTCTTGGTCGGTAATTATTTACTAAATTAGTTGCTTGAAACACGCAACAAACCATATACAACAACGTTGCCCACAATTAAACGAAACCGAATGTCAGAGGAAATAAAACAAGTTTGGTATGCCAGTTATGGTTCAAACATTTTGGAAAGTCGATTCCATTGTTACATTCTTGGTGGACAACCAAAAGGCTCAAAGAAAACTTATAAAGGTTGTTCAGATAAAACTTTACCACAGGAAAAAGAGGAAGTTTACATAAATAGCGAACTTTATTTTGCGAAAAAATCTAAAAGTTGGGATTCTTGTGGTGTCGGATTTATAAATACCGAATTCAACGATAAGATTCAGACTTTCGGAAGAATGTACTTAATCACAACTGAACAGTACGTTGAAATTGTAAAACAAGAAACTAATCATAAAGGAGAATTACTCATTGATTTTAAGAAAGCAAAAGAAAAAGGTTCTCTTATTATTGAAGAAAAATCTTGGTATGGGAATTTACTTTATTTGGGCGAGCAAAATGGGAATCCAATTTTCACATTTACGAATGAAAAAGACCTGACAGAAGAGATAAATCCACCGAGTGAGCAATATTTATTAACGATTATAAACGGACTAAAAGAAACCTATAATTTAAACGAAATCGAGATAAAAGAATATTTTGAAAATTTGTTAGGAATTAAAGGTTACGAAATTGAAAAAAAATTAACGGAATTAATAAAATCGGAATAAAATAACTGTGGGCAACACCGTGTATAATTAATGGCTAGTTCTCGCCTACTTACGAAAATCCTCGCGGATTTTCTATTCGGTTTTTATTTATTAAATTAGGTGCTTAAACACGCCACAAATCATACACAAACACGTTATGTGCAATAAAAACCTACCTGTGAAAAACTTTATTATTTTTTTTATTTGTGCTTGTTTGCTATCTGCTTGTCAAGAAAAACCAGAAAAAATTCAGATTTCTGGAACAGTTTCAAATAATACAAATGATTATGCTCTATTTGCAAAAGATTCAACTGGAATTGGACTATCAACTGTTATAGACACAATTAAAATCGATGGAAATGGTGATTTTAGTTTTGAAAGTAATATTCTAAAATCTGATGGCTTATTTTTATTCAACGGACAAAAGCCTTTAAGACTCTTAATACCTAAAGAATTAACAACTTCAATCAAAATTGATTTAAACTTGTTAGAACCCGATTCAATAAAGATTATCGGGAAACAAGCTGATTTTACCAAGTATTATATTGACCAACAAAAATATTGGATAAAAACAGAAAAAAATATGTCAGACAAACACTCTGTGCTTGCGACAAGAAACACGGCTGACATAGATTATTATTTAATTCAAGACAGCATAACGGATTTGAGAATAAGTTATTTAGAAAAATATTTTGCCAACTCGAATATACAGAGCCAAGAAAAATTTATAACATCACAGAAAAGTTCTTTAATCTATTCAAACTTATATTATCGTATGAGTGGTAAGAAACCTGATATTGTTAAAAAATTAAAATTCTATGGTAAATCGGATGAGATTTTGACTTACTCGGATAAAGTAAATCTTTTGGATAAAAATTTATTTGCAAATAGAGAGTATGTTAACTTCATAAACGATGCAATAATGAGCATTGTTAGATACGAAAATCCGTATAGTGATTTATCATCCTACGAACTTTATCTAAATAAGGGTTTTGAGGCAATTGATAAATTATATAAAAATAGCGAAACAAACCAATTACAAAAGATTGTTTTTGTAAATCACCTTATATCGTCTGCTAAGATTTTTAAAGCCAGTATAAACATAAATAAGTTCCAAAAAGTAATAAACAGCTTAAAGAACCAAGAAACTCAAAATAATTTGGAAATTGTCGAGAATCAATTAAAACAAGTAGAAAATTCAATGTCAAAGTTTGCGATTGGAAAAATAGCACCAGATTTTGAGTTGGAAAATGTTGATGGAGAAAAACATAAATCTTCTGACTTTGCAAACAAAATAATATTTATTGATGTTTGGGCAAGTTGGTGTGGACCTTGTATATCATCATTTCCTAAGTGGAATAAGTTAATTGAGGGTAACTCAAATGAGGATAAACTTGCATTCTTAACGGTATCTTTAGATAGTGATAGAAGCAAATGGGATAACGCTTTGGATAAACTAAATTTAAATGGCTTAAAACTGTATGCTGGTACTGAGGCATTTGATAGTCATTTTGCAAAGAGTTTTGAAATCAAATCATTACCGAGCTACATTGCGATTGATGATAAAGGAAAAATTTTATTAGTTTCCTCATCAATAAATGAGTTCGAAGAAATAATAAAAAACAAGCTAGCTGAAAAATAAATACTGCACATAACACCGTGTATAATTAATTTCTTTGGCAAGTGCTTATTTGGAAAATTCCTTCGGAATTTTCTCGCATTCGTTTTTGTTTACTAAATTAGTTGCTGAAACACGCAACTAACCATACACAACAACGTTAGCATACATTATGACCCGTCCTGAAATAAGGCTACATAATATTAAACATTATGTACAGAAATGACAAAGTAATTAGACGTTACAGTGAACCTTTTAAATTAAAAATATTAGCCGAACTTGCCATCGGAAAACACACAAAGAGCGAACTTTGTAAACTCTACTCTATTGCTCCTACAACAGTAAATGTGTGGATTAAAAAGTACAATCGTAAAGACTTAATGAATACCAGAGTAAAAGTGGAAACTAAAGACGAAATATCTAGAATTAAAGCACTTCAAAAAGAGGTTGAACAGCTTAAAAAACTACTCCTAAAAAAAGATCTCGATGCTATGGTAGAAGAATCCTATCTTGAAGTAGCTGCTGAAGATTTAGGATATAAATCTATCGCTGAACTAAAAAAAAAGTTAAGTATAAAGCCTTAATTAAAGCTAAAGAGAAATCTAAGGGATTTGCTTCTTTAAAAACTATAACCCATTGTTTTGGACATAAGCGTGACGCGTATTATAAATACAAATCTAGAGCTGATAAACGTTTAAAACTAGAACAACAGATTATTAACATCGTTAAAAAAAGACGCAAATCCCTTCCTAGAGAAGGTGTAAGAAAACTCGTGAAATCCTTAAATGTAGATTTTAATAAAGCTAATATTAAAGTTGGTAGAGATACTTTATTTTATGTGCTTAGAAAGCATAAAATGTTAACACTTAGAAGAAAAACAAGTGCTAGAACTACGAACTCTTATCATCGTTTTTATAAATATAACAACATCATAAAAGACCTGGAAGTTACTAGAAATAACCAAGTTTGGGTATCTGACATCACATACATTAGAACCGTAAAAGGGTTTTGCTATTTGGCTTTAATAACTGATATGCATTCTAGAAAAATAGTAGGTTACGACCTAAGTGATAGTTTGGAGTTAAAAGGATGTCTAAGAGCTCTTAATAAGGCTATTTATCAAGCTAAAAACATTAAACAACTTATTCATCATTCAGACAGAGGAATACAGTATTGTAGTAATCTATACACACAAATACTCAAAAGAAAAAAGATAGAGATTAGTATGACCGAAGAAAATCATTGTTACGAAAACGCAATGGCAGAAAGAGTAAATGGAATTTTAAAAGATGAATTTTATCTCGACCAAACCTTTGATAACGTGAGTCACGCAAAGAGAGCTGCAAAAAATGCAATTAATTTATACAACGAAATAAGATTACACTTATCTTTAGACTATAAAACACCTAATATGGTATATCAATTATCAGCCTAAATTCAATTTTAACCTGTAGCCATATTTCAGGACTAGACATTAAAAATGACATTCAGTAAAAAAGAAATATCGAAAGCAGGACAAAAAATACTTTCTTCAAAAACAGAAGAAGATAGAAATCTTGCACTTGAAAAAATTAACAGATGGAGAACTAATCACCTTCATCCTTTGAATGTTATGAAAAATGCTTTACTTCGAGTTACTGAAAAGAACAAAATTGAACCTATTTTAACATCTCAAAGATTAAAACGTTTAACTTCTATTGAATACAAATTAGATTTAAATGAGAATATGGGATTAGGAGGAATGCAAGATATTGGAGGATTTAGATCAGTTCTAAAGGACACTAAAGATTTATACAAACTCAAAAATGTCTTGGATAAAAATAAATTAAATCATAAGCTAAAAAGAGTTGTTGATTATGTTGAAAGACCTAAAGAATCTGGATACAGAAGTATTCATTTAATTTACATTTATAACTCGAAGATTGAAAAATATAATGGTTTATTATTAGAGTTACAGATTCGAACAAAACTTCAACATAACTGGGCTACAGCAGTCGAAACAGCCGGAATCTTGACTAAAACATCTTTGAAATCAAGTCAAGGTCCCGATGAATGGCTTGATTTTTTTAAAATTGTAAGTTCATTATTTGCAATAAAAGAACAATTACCTTTACTAAAAGAACATTCTGAAAGAACAATGGAAAGCCTAATGGTTGAATGTTTTGAATATACTCAAAGACTGAATATAATTACAATACTGAAAGGTTTAAGAATATCGGCGAGACAAATAGAAACTGACAAATATGTTGGGGAATATTATATAATCAATATTAACATCAAAGAAAAAGTAGTTAATATTATGACATTTAAGAAAAGTGAATTTGAATCGGCTTCAAATCAATATCTTGAATTAGAAAAGAATATTAAAGACACCGAAAATGCTGTAGTTTTAGTTTCGTCAATTTCATTAAAATCATTAAAAAAAGCTTATCCAAGTTATTTTTTAGATACTTCTGAATTTATAATTGCTTTAGAAAAGATAAATCATAATTGCAAAGAAATGAAATTAGTAAAATAACGTATGCTAACACCGTATATAATTTATTGCTAGTTCTAGCCTACTTGCGAAAGTCCTTGCGGACTTTCTTGGTCGGTAATTATTTACTAAATTAGTTGCTTGAAATACGCAACAAACCATATACAACAACGTTGCAATTTATTGTGAAATTTCAGTAAAAAACAAAGTTTTGAACAATCAATTTTGTCAATTATTTCAAGAAAAAAATCAAAAGAAAAAGTATCAAATATCAATAAATATTTTTAAAAATACTGATTCCTAAAACTTTGTGAATAAATTTTAAATCAAGAAAAATTAAAACAAAAAAGAAAAAGCACAAAAAATAAACAAAGATTTTAAAAAACTGATTACTAAAACTTTGTGAATAGATTTTAAATTAAAACAAAAAAGAAAAAGTACGAAACATCAACAAAGATTTTAAAAACTGATTACTAAAACTTTGTAAATAAATTTTAAATCAAGAAAAATTAAAACAAAAAAGAAAAAGCACGAAAAATCAACAAAGATTTTAAAAACTGATTCCTAAAACTTTGTATAAATAAATTTTAAATCAAGAAAAATTAAAACAAAAAAGAAAAAGCACGAAAAATAAACAAAGATTTTTAAAAAGCTGATTCTAGAAAATCGAAAAAGGAATTTTAGAGAAAAAATTGAACAATTAAAAACAACAAATAGCAACAACGTATATAATTAATTGCTGGTACTCGCCTACTTACGAAAATCCCTTGGGGGATTTTCTATTCCGATTTTTTTTACTAAATTTAGTCCCGAATCACGCAACAAACCATATACAAATCCGTTAGCAACAAGGAAAAATGAAAATAATGATAGACTTTTTTACTAATTTTAACTGGGAATCTTTTGAGATGAAATTCTTTGTTAGTACTATATTCTTAATTCTAAATATTCTATTATCTATTCTTGTTATACCTTACTTTACATTAAGGCTTTTAAAAAAGAAAAGGAAAAAATTTATAATAACTAAGATTTCATATTTAATTCAAGAGTTTTGTGATTTTACAGAAAAAATACCTTTTAAAAATCAAGAACTAACTTCTTATAATTTATCAATTTACACAGCTAAAAAAGACATTAAAAATCATAGATTTATTGGAATAATTAATTTAAACCTCTTGGATGAAATAACTCATTTAAAAATGAAACAAGAGATTTTAAATACATTTAATAATTTGACACCTAACTTAGGATTTGATTTAATTACAAAAGAGAAAAATAGACTGAATGAATTTAAGACAAAGTTAGAAACAATAATCAGTTTTCATTCATTAGATATTGATGAGACTATAATATCAGAAGTTAGTTTATTGTGTATCGAAATAAGAGCTTTTGAAATAAAATATAAATACAATAGCGGAATAGATGATTTAATTGAAAAAGGATTAACTGAAAGAACAGCTGTATTTGGAGTTATAGAAATTAGTAATATTTATAAACTAATACTAAAGATTTTTGAGAAACTCTTAAAGTCAAAATTAATTGATTTTGAAATTGAGAAAAAATAACCCAGTTGCTAACAACGTATATAATTCATTGCTAGTACTCGCCTACTTACGAAAATCCTTAGGGGATTTTCTATTCCGTTTTTATTTACTAAATTTAGTGCTTTAAAAACGCAACAAACCATATACAAACCGTTAGTTTTCATTATTCAGAAAAAATGGAAATTTCAAGAATAAATAGAATTATCGAGAATATTTAAATAATTAAAATGAATAAATTATGAATTTATAAACTCGTGAAAAAATGTTGTTTTGCTTGAATCTAAAAAATAAAGTTCAGAAAAAAATAAACAAATTGAAAATCTTTAAACTCGTGAAAAATCGCTGTTTTACGTAAATCTAAAAAAGAAAGTTTAGATTTTTAAAGAAAAAGTTTAATAAAAAACTCTGAATTTTAAACTCGTAAAAAAATTGCTGTTTTGCGTAAATCCAAAAAAGAATGTTTAGAATTTTAAAGAAAAGTTTAATAAAAAAACTCTGAATTTTAAACTCGTAAAAAAATTGCTGTTTTACGTGAATCTAAAAAAGAATGTTTAGAATTTTAAAGAAAAAATTTAGAAACGCAAAAAAACGTGCTTATTTGAATGTTTCATAACGAAAAACTAACAACGTATATAATTAATTGCTGGTTTTCGCCTACATACGAAAATCCCTTGGGGGATTTTCTATTCCGATTTTTTTTACTAAATTTAGTCCCGAATCACGCAACAAATCATATACAAATCCGTTGTGCGTAATTCCCTAAATGAAAAATAAAAATGAGAAATTTAGATAAATACAAAAAAGATTTAGTTGAATTAATCACAACTGGAGAAAAACTTAATATTTCAATGAAACATCAAGTTTATAAAGAAAAGGTTGAGGAACAAGTTATAGAAAAATTTGGCAAGGAAAAAGGAGAAGAATATATTACTAATATTATTTCTTTTAAAAATAATTATCAAAGTTGGTATTCGGAATCTCTAGTCCTAATAAGACAACTTTTAGCTGATAGAGTGAATGATTTTATTAAGTTATATGAAAAACCAAAAACAAGAAAAAAAATTGAATATGGTAATTATGTAATAGAAGACTTTCTTCAAAATTTAACTGTTACAACTTCTTATGGAGACAAAAAAGCTTCTCCAAGTTCTGCAATTCCACAATTTGAACAACAGTTATTTATATTGAAATCAGTAGAAAAAAGATTTGAAAGCACATTGTTTGATATTAAACAATTAACACAGGCAGACATTTTTGATTCCGAATTGGATTCAGCAAAAGAATTAAATAAAAAAGGTTTCGTGAGAGGAGCTGGAGCTATTTGTGGAGTAATATTAGAAAAACATTTAGCACAAGTTTGTCTAAACCATAAAATAAAAATCACAAAAAAGAACCCAACTATATCTGAATTTAATGATAAATTAAAAAGTGGAGATATTATTGAAACAACAGTTTGGAGAAAAATTCAATTTTTAGGAGATTTGAGAAACCTCTGTGATCACAACAAAGAAAAAGAACCTACCAAAGATGATGTAAATGATTTAATATTTGGAGTAGAAAAGATAATAAAAACGATATTTTAATCAAAAAAACTACGCACAACACCGTATATAATTTATTGCTAGCTTCTCGCCTACTTAAGAAAGTCCTCGCGAACTTTATTGGTCGGTAATTATTTACTAAATTAGTTGCTCGAAATACGCAACAAATAATATACAAAAACGTTGCAATTTATTGTGAAATTTCAGTAAAAAACAAAGTTTTGAACAATCAATTTTGTCAATTATTTCAAGAAAAAAATCAAAAAAAAAGTATCAAAATATCAATAAATATTTTTAAAAATACTGATTCCTAAAACTTTGTGAATAAATTTTAAATCAAGAAAAATTAAAAGAAAAAAGAAAAGCACAAAAAATCAACAAAGATTTTAAAAAACTGACTCCTAAAACTTTGTGAATAAATTTTAAATCAAGAAAAATTAAAAGAAAAAGTACGAAACATCAACAAAGATTTTAAAAAAGCTGATTACGAAACTTTGTAAATAAATTTTAAATTAAGAAAAATTAAAACAAAAAAGAAAAAGCACCAAACATCAACAAAGATTTTAAAAACTGATTCCTAAAACTTTGTAAATAAATTTTAAATCAAGAAAAATTAAAACAAAAAAGAAAAAGCACCAAAAATCAACAAAGATTTTTAAAAAGCTGATTCTAGAAAATCGAAAAAGGAATTTTAGAGAAAAAATTGAATAATTAAAAACAACAAATAGCAACAACGTATATAATTAATTGCTGGTTCTCGCCTACATACGAAAATCCCTTGGGGGATTTTCTATTCCGCTTTTTTTTTACTAAATTTAGTCCCGAATCACGCAACAAATCATATACAAATCCGTTGTGTGTAATTTCCAAAAAAATCCGAAAAATGAAAAATATTATTACTCTTTTATTTATGTTAGTTTTAATTACTTCTTGCGGAAACAAAAAGATTGAGAAATTAAACAATAAAATATCTGAATTAGAAAAATTGAATAAGATATTATTGGACTCTTTGAGTAATAAGACTTATAACAGACTTATTAATTCAAACTTATGGGGAATATCTGAAAAGAATGATTTAATAATAAATAAGCCTAATAAGTTTAAATTTGTTTTTTCTTCTATTCAAAAATTACCAAAATACAATATTTATGCTGTAACAAAAAAAGGAGGCAAAAAATCAAGTACTTTGATTTATGAAAATTATACTGAGTCAGAGTTTGAGTATGATTTCATTCCTGAAAACAAAAAAGATAATTCATTTCAAATTCAAGCTTTATTTGCTTTAGATAGTATTCTTATTGAAATTCCTGGAAAAATTACAATGCCAATTAAATAGAAAACTATAATGGATAAGTGGGAATCAATAACTAAAAAAGAACTTTATTCAGATATTTGGAAAACTGAATCTAAATTAAAAGGAGAATATCTGAATTTTTGGAATCTAATTAGCATTAGTCCATAAAAATGGAATGAACCGTATTTCGGAAATGAAAGTCTTGGATTTTTGAGTTGTTGCAATTTTTGGTCGAAAAATAATATAGCACAATGATATTGGAGATTTAATATTTCAGACTATATTGAATATGGAAAAATAAACGGATATTATTCTAATCAAGATGAACTAAAAATATCAGTATTAAGACTATTTGAATTAATAACTTTTGGTAGAAATATTATTGGACAATCAGAACCATCAATAGAATTATAAAAAACTACACACAACAATGTGTATAAAAAATTGCGTAGTTTAGCGCTTAATCAAAGGTCGTTGCATTTTTGTTACGTCTGATTTTCCTTCGGAAAATCAGACGTAACAAAAATGCAGCTTTCCATACACAAAACCGTTGTAAAACATTTGTCTAAACTGAAAGGTCTTTTCCCTCAACCAAAAGTATCGTTCACTAAATAGAACTTTATTTTAATAATTATGAAAGATATATTTGAATAAACATTATATATGAAATTGAATACTTTTTTATTATTTGGAATTCTATTAATATTTAACAATTTATACTCTCAAGAGAATAATAGAGAAAAAATCTATTTTACATCTGACAATTTATCATTTATTCATTTATTACCTAATCAGAATTTTGGCTATACTTCATACAAAGGAGATTCAACTTTAATTTACTGGAATAAAAAGAAATGGAAAAGAGTTTTTTGTGGACCTTCATTTATAATCAATGAATTTGGTTCAGGAAAATACTCAATAGTTGCAAATAAAATACAATTGGATTTTATTAAACCTAAACATTCAATTGATAGTATTTCAATTAATGAAACAAAGAATATTACTGATTCTATAAAAGTTAAAATCACATTCAAATCTTACGTGAATTCAAAAAATAATGACGGAATCGGAATTGGAACTACAATAAAATCAAAGGACGATTTTATAAATATAAATACAATGTTTGAAGATTATACATCGTTCACAATAAACAAGAAAAAACTTCCTTTGAATTTAACAATAAACGAAAAGTATAATTTAGAAATATTAAGTGATAAAAATCAAGATATTACACTATTTGTTAATGACTTTAAAAAATTCACGACTGAAAATATTGAAAATAAAGTGTTTGAATTCAATACTCTGACTGAGCAACCGAATGAATAAAAACATTTTACAACAACATGTATAATTAATGTCTAGTTCTCGCCTACTTACGAAAATCCTCGCGGATTTTCTATTCGGTTTTTATTTGCTAAATTAGGTGCTTGAACACGCCACTAATCATACACAAAACCGTTGGGCAATATTATAGGAAACTACTAAATTCCGTTTTCAAGAGTTAAATTATTGTTACATATTTTGTCAGTAATTAAATTTATCGTTATTTTGTAACATAAAACTAATATTAAAATGGACACTACTGAAATAATCGGGACTAATATCAAAGAGTATAGAAAAGCTTTAGGATATAACCAAGACCATTTAGCGAATTACCTATCAATCTCTAGAGAACAAATTTCTAATTATGAACTTGGAAAAAGAGATGTCCCATATGAAAACATGGAAAAACTATGTAGTCTTTTCGGTATAGAACTAGAAGAGCTTTTAGAAGAAAATATAGATATTAAGAAAGCTAATCTTTCATTTGCTTTCAGAAGTAATGGCACAGATTCTGACATAAAAGCAATTGCCGATTTTAAAAAAATAGTTTTAAATTACATCAAAATCGATACATTAATTAATGATTTATAAAACACGAAAAAAAGCTACGGAGTTTAGAAATCAAAATGGGTATAGTAATTTAGAACCTATTGATTTAGAAAGCTTTCTCATTAAACTAAATGTAATTACTATATTTAAACCTTTGTCTCAAGATTTTTCCGGAATGGCTATTAAATCTAAAGACAAAAACTTTATGCTTATAAATTCTAATCATTCAATAGGGAGACAAAATTTCTCTATTTGTCATGAATTATATCATTTATACTTCGATCCAAATTTCACCCCACATAATTCAATTTCAGGAAAATTCGACAAAAGAACGAATGAATATTTAGCTGATATTTTCGCTTCTTACTTATTAATGCCAGATGATGCTATTTTAAATTTCATTCCTGATGAAGAATTAAAAAAAAATAAGATAAACTTAAAAACTATCCTAAAGACAGAACATTATTTCAAATGTTCAAGAACTGCTTTATTATTTCGCTTAAAAGAATTAAATGTTATTACAGATTCTAAATTTGAGGAATATAGACAGGATATTAAATTAAAAGCAAAACAAAACGGGTACTCTACTAAACTTTATGAACAAGGAAATGAAAACCTAGTAATTGGAGATTTTGGTTCAAAAAGCAGATATCTTTTTGAAAATGAAAAAATATCAGAAAGTCATTACTTAACCCTCTTAAATTCTATTGGTATAGATTTATTTAATGATTAACTTATGACTATTGATAAAAAAAAGAAAATAATCATTGATGCTGATATTATAATTCACTTTATCAAAGGAGATCAATTAGGTCTTTTATGCAGTGTTTTAGAGAATAAATTATACATCTTTAAAGAAGTATTTGACGAAGTCTTCAAAGGTCGTACTCGAACACAAATTGAAAATATGATTACATTCAAACAACTTGAAGAATTATCCATTAAAGCAGATATGAATGTATTTAGAGAATTTGCTAGACTAAAAAAAACTTATGGACCAGGAGAAAGTGCTTGCATGGCGTATTGTCGATTTAATAATGATGTACTTGCGAGCAGTAATTTAAAAGATATTAAAGCTTATTGTACAGAACATAAAATACAGTATTTAACAACAATGGATTTTATTTATATTGCCTTTTTAAATGGAAAAATGAACACTGTAGAATGTGATGATTTTATTTCAAAAGTACTTAAGAAAGGGAGTAAATTACCTTGTAAATCTATGCAAGAATATTTAACTAAATTTAAAAGTTAACATTGCCCAACACCGTATAAAATTAATTGCTAGTTCTAGCCTATTTACGAAAGTCCACGAGGACTTTCTATCTGTGATTTATTTGCTAACTTTAGTGCTTAAACAACGCAACTAATCTTATACAAACACGTTGGCAAAAACTGGTTGAAAGTCGCCAAAAAAACATAAGTTATTTAAATAAAGGTTTTGCTTAAAATTTGTGATTCAAAATTCTTTAATCTTATTACGTCGAAAAAACAAAAATTTAGAATATTGAAAACTCTCTCGCTCGTTAAAATTTGTAAAAATGGGAAAGTATTAGAATTTTAATAACAAGAATTTACTCAAACGCTGAAAAACCAAAATTGCGGAATTTAATAAAATACTGGAATTCTTACTCAAGTTCTGAATTTAGCAAGTTTGCGGAATTGAACAAATTGTGGAATTTTTACTCTTGTGAAAAATTGGAGCAAAATCCCAAAGTAAAAAATTAAACACTTTTAAAAGAAAAATTTAGAACTGTATCTTATAAAAAAAGGAAAATATTTTAAGAAGAAGTAGAAAATTATAGAAAAAATTAAGCGGAAATTAAAATACGCATTTGCCAACACCGTTTATAAAAAAATGCTAAATTAGTGCTTAACTAAAAGTTCGTTGCGTTTTTATGTACTTCTGATTTTCCGTTGGAAAATCCTCGCACACAAAACCGCAACTTTCCATAAACAAACTCGTTGGCAAAAACTAGTTGAAAGTCGCCAAAAAAACATAAGTTATTTAAATAAAGGTTTTGCTTAAAATTTGTGATTCAAAATTCTTTAATCTTATTACGTCGAAAAAACAAAAATTTAGAATATTGAAAACTCTCTCGCTCGTTAAAATTTGTAAAAATGGGAAAGTATTAGAATTTTAATAACAAGAATTTACTCAAACGCTGAAAAACCAAAATTGCGGAATTTAGTAAAATACTGGAATTCTTACTCAAGTTCTGAATTTAGCAAGTTTGCGGAATTGAACAAATTGTGGAATTTTTACTCTTGTGAAAAATTGGAGCAAAATCCCAAAGTAAAAAATTAAACACTTTTAAAAGAAAAATTTAGAACTGTATCTTATAAAAAAAGGAAAATAATTTAAGAAGAAGTAGAAAATTATAGAAAAAATTAAGCGGAAATTAAAATACGCATTTGCCAACACCGTTTATAAAAAAATGCTAAATTAGTGCTTAACTAAAAGTTCGTTCCGTTTTTATGTACTTCTGATTTTCCGTTGGAAAATCCTCGCACACAAAACCGCAACTTTCCATAAACAAACTCGTTAGCACACATTTGAGAAAAACTATGAGAATATTAATAATCTTAACTTTGATTTTCGGAATTAATTCTTGCACAGCGCAATCTGAATTGGAAAAACAACTAATCGGAAAATGGATTTTGGTTGCGGAAACGGACTCTTTTCCTGACGATATTGAGCCACTTACGGAAAATGATTCTAAATCGGAATCTGACTCAAAAACCGAATTGGAAACCACTCTGACTTTTAATAAGGACAAAACAATATTTATTAACCAAATGGGAAATGAATATGATGCGACTTATAAATTGACTGACTCAATTCTGACTATTGGAAATCGGAATTATATTCTGATTGAAGTTGACAAAAAGAAACTGATTTATAAAAATGAAGGAGGACTTTTTGACAAACATTATGAATATAAAAAGATGGAATAAAAATAAAAACGTGTGCTAACACCGTGTATAATTAATTGCTTGGTTTTAGCCTACTTGCGAATATTCCTGCGGAATATTCACGGGTTCGTGAAAGTTTGCTAAATTAGTTGCTTAACCACGCAACTAACCATACACAAAACCGTTAGTTTTCATTGCTCAGAAAAAATGAGAATATTAAAGAAAAAAGAGAATTATTGAGAATGTTTTTGAATAATTAAAAATCAATAAATCGTAAATTTTTAAACTCATAAAAAACGCTGTTTTGCATAAATCTAAAAAAAGAATATTTAGAGTTTTAAAGAAAAAGTTTAGAAAAAAACTAACAAATTGAAAATCTTTAAACTCGTGAAAAATTGCTGGTTTGACTAAATCCAAAAAAGAATATTTAGAATTTTAAAGAAAAAGTTTAATGAAATATAACAAATTTTGAATTTTAAACTCGTGAAAAAAAACTGTTTTACGTGAATCTAAAAAAGAATGTTTAGAATTTTAAAGAAAAAATCAAACATAAACAAATCTTGAATTTTAAATTCTTGAAAAACTTAGAAACGCAAAAAAACGTGCTTATAAAAATGTTTCGCAACGAAAAACTAACAACGTATATAATTAATTGCTGGTTCTCGCCTACATACGAAAATCCCTTGGGGGATTTTCTATTCCGATTTTTTTTACTAAATTTAGTCCAAAATAACGCAACAAATCATATACAAATCCGTTGGCAATAATTAAAATATGAATCATCTAAAAGATAAAATTTTTGAACTTCAAGAGAAACTTCAGTTTATAAATAATGAGTGGAAACCTGAAATAGTAAGCGAAGTCTATTCTAAATTACTTTTATACATTGAAAAGTATTTCCCAGAAAACAGACCTAGTTTTTTAAAAACCATTGACAGTATATCTTTAAGTTTTGATAACGAAAGTGATTATTATCTTGCAATTAGAGAATTAAACAACGCTCTTTCTACTATTCTTGAGTACATTGAACTAGAAAGTATTGAGGGCTCAAATTTTCAATCTGAATACAAAGAAACTCTTAAAGAAATTGAAAAAGAAAGAGATAATATTCAAAAAGAGGCAAATGAAATTAAATCCTTAAGAGAAAAATTAAATTCTGAACAAGCAAGAATTTCAGAAGAGGAAAAAAAATTCAATGTATTTAAATCAAAGCTTGAATTAGCTGATAAAAATATTGATTTTCAATTAGTCGCTAAAAAGAATCGTAACTCTGCTATAATTTGGCTTGTTATTGGAATTGCTTTATTGATATTTATTATTATTTCAGTTCATTCCTATTCTAAAGATTTTAGTTTAGTTTCAAGTGTATTTAAATCAGAGGATTTAACCCAAGTAAAACCTTTTAATGAAAATCTGAAATCTGAAACAATTAATTTTTATTACATAATTATTTTTAAAGCAATAACTCTAAAAATATTCTATTTATCACTTTTAATATTTGCAGTTAAAAAATGCTTTTCAAATTATAGCTCACTAATGCATAATTACATTATAAACAGTCATAAATCCAATGCATTAAAAAGCACTTTAAGTCTTTTAGACACAGCTAAAACTGAAGATGGTAATGATAAATTATTAGTACAAGCAACCCAAGCTATTTATTCCCATCAACAAACTGGTTATGAAAAAAATAAAGAAGGAAGCACTGAAAAAAGTGAAATTAACACAGTAATTGAAAGTATTGTTAAGAAATAACTATTGCCAACATCGTATATAATTTATTGCTTAGTTCTAGCCTACTTACGAAAATCCTCGCGGATTTTCTATTCGGTTTTTATTTGCTAAATTACGTGCTTAACCACGCAACAAACCATATACAAACACGTTGGCAAAAACTGGTTGAAAGTCGCCAAAAAAACATAAGTTATTTAAATAAAGGTTTTGCTTAAAATTTGTGATTCAAAATTCTTTAATCTTATTACGTCGAAAAAACAAAAATTTAGAATATTGAAAACTCTCTCGCTCGTTAAAATTTGTAAAAATGGGAAAGTATTAGAATTTTAATAACAAGAATTTACTCAAACGCTGAAAAACCAAAATTGCGGAATTTAATAAAATACTGGAATTCTTACTCAAGTTCTGAATTTAGCAAGTTTGCGGAATTGAACAAATTGTGGAATTTTTACTCTTGTGAAAAATTGGAGCAAAATCCCAAAGTAAAAAATTAAACACTTTTAAAAGAAAAATTTAGAACTGTATCTTATAAAAAAAAGGAAAATAATTTAAGAAGAAGTAGAAAATTATAGAAAAATTAAGCGGAAATTAAAATACGCATTTGCCAACACCGTTTATAAAAAATTGCTAAATTAGTGCTTAACTAAAAGTTCGTTCCGTTTTTATGTACTTCTGATTTTCCGTTGGAAAATCCTCGCACACAAAACCGCAACTTTCCATAAACAAACTCGTTGGGTGTAATTAAAAAATGAAAATATTTAACGACTTTATAAATTTTTATAATAATCAAAATTCAGAAAAATGGAATTTTGCGGAAAATTATGTTCCAGAAATTTTTGAATCAAAATTTATTGTTCATTGGATTTATGGAATAATTGAAAATTTTCCATTCGAGAAATATCCTTTAAAAAACGAAACATTTGAAGACCAAAACAAACGAGTGAAAATTGAAAAAGAATTTAATGTTTTACTTAAAAAAGAGGAACTGTATAAACCTGTTTCAATTAAATTTTTATCAGAAAAATTCAATGTAGAATACTCACAGAAAACTGTTGAATTAATTCCTGAAAACCCTGGAGTTCATTATTTAGAAAACTTAAGCATAAATAAACTTAAAGAATCTCTTGAGAGGCTGAAAGAAAAGTCAAAACTGAATTTGTTAATTTATGAAAACGAAGAATATAATTATCGAATTGAAGAAGTACAAAGAGAATATGAAAATATCGGTTTGGAAAAATATTTTGAAATACAGGAATTATATGGTTTTCAATTAGACACTTGTCTTTTCGAGGAAAATTTAAACTGGTGTTTAGTAACGGCTGAAGATGTACCAATTCTATTAGGTTGCAAAAAAGATTTGGAATCTGAAATTGAACAAAAAATGAATTTGGAATTATTTAAAATAGAGAATAAACAAGAAATGTATTAAAAAAAACTACACCCAACACCGTATAAAAAAAATCGCTAAATTAGTGCTCAAACAAAGGCAGTTGCATTTTTGCCAACTTCTGAATTTCCTTCGGAAATTCCTCGCTGACAAAACCGCAACTTTTCTTATACAACAACGTTGGCAAAAACTGGTTGAAAGTCGCCAAAAAAACATTAGTTATTTAAATAAAAGTTTTGCTTAAAATTTCTGATTCAAAATCCTTTAATCTTATGACGGCGAAAAAACAAAAATTTAGAATGTTGAAAACTCTCTCGCTCGTTAAATTTGTAAAAAGGGGAAAGTATTAGAATTTTAATAACAAGAATTTACTCAAGCGCTGAAAAAACAAAATTTCGGAATTTAGTAAAATACTGGAATTCTTACTCAAAACCTGAATTTAGCAAGTTTGCGGAATTGAACAAATTGTGGAGTTTTTACTCTTGTGAAAAATTGGAGTAAAATCCCAAAGTAAAAAATTAAACACTTTTAAAAGAAAAGTTTAAAACTGTATCTTATAAAAAAGGAAAATAATTTAAGAAGAAATAGAAAATTATAGAAAAAATTAAGCGGAAATTAAAACACGCATTTGCCAACACCGTTTATAAAAAATTGCTAAATTAGTGCTTAACTAAAAGTTCGTTGCGTTTTTATGTACTTCTGATTTTCCGTTGGAAAATCCTCGCACACAAAACCGCAACTTTCCATAAACAAACACGTTGGCAAACATTAAAAACTGAATAAGTTAAAATCAATATTTCACAGTAAATTTATGGAACACTTTTTCAGAAAAGACACTCGAATTGAAAATATAAAAAACATTATAAACCCTTTTCAAAAACAACTGAATAATGTTGCAGAATTATGTAAAGATGATAGTTTTGACTGGTGGGATAATTTCTATGCTGACGACACGGAACATTTGACAGGAACGGTTTTTATTATTTTACAAAACTATATAAATAGTAGTATTTCGGATTTATATCCTGACTTAACAAAACTTCATTTAAAGTATTCATTAGATCAAAAAGTTTTAGAAAATTCGAAAACAACAAGAATAGAGTTAATTATAACGATAGCAAACTATTATAAACATAGAGATTTACCAAGTGAATTACATAAATATACAATAAAACCACTTGAAGATTTAAATATAGAATATAAAGAAATTTACGATATTGAAAATAATAAATTTTTTCATAAAATGGGAGCTAGTTCTCCTGTTTTTAATGGGTTCAGTCTTTTATCTGAGAAATGGAATTTTAATGATTTAATTAAAATTGTAGAGGAATGGCGTGAAAACCTCTGGAATGAAGAAGAAAAAAAAGTTAACAAATATAAAAAACACACATTATAAAAAATGAAATCTCTTAAAAAATATGAACATATAACTGATTTAATACACTTTGCTGCACTAAACGAAAAAATTAGAGAAGAAATAAAAAAATATTATTTTATACCTGATATGTCTGGAAGAGCTAATTTTTTACATCTCTTTGAATATACAAATAAACCTGAACAAAAAATTTTCTCTTTATGTAATGAATATGAAGAATGGGAAGAGAAAAAAGAAGAGATTGAATTATATACTGAAACTGAATTTAAAATAAGTATTGTAGGAAACCCTCATTGGACACACTGTAAAAAATGTATTAAAAAATTCAATATTCGAAAAATAGATTAAAACAAAATGAAACGTTATAAAATTCAAATTTGTTATTGAATAAAAAAACGATTTGCCAACACCGTATATAATTTATTGCTAGCTTCTCGCTTACTTACGAAAGTCCTCGCGGACTTTCTTGGTCGGTAATTATTTACTAAATTAGTTGCTTTAAATACGCAACAAACCATATACAAACACGTTACCAAAAATAGCTCAATCACTCAAATCCTGAATTTAAAATAGCATTTAAAAGCTAAAAAAAAGAATTTAAAATTGCGGAACACTCTCTGAAGATTGGAAAATTCTGAAAGAATTTTGTTTACATTTTTGAGAATTTAGAAAAATAAAAAGTAAAAACTGAGCAGTGTGGAATTGAGCAAAATGCGGAGTAAAATCTGTGTAAAATTATCTTTAAAACGAAAACTCAGAAAGGCTGAGAATTTCTTTAAAATCAAAAAAAAAAGTAAAAATTATTGGCGGAATTAAGCATGTAAGAAAACACTCAAACGCTGAAAAACCAAAATTGCGGAATTGAGCAAGATGTGGAATTAAAATATTGGCGGAATTTTCACTCGAACGCTGAATTTAGAAAATAATAAGAAAAATTGGAAAATAAAAAAACTACTTTTGGTAACACCGTGTATAAAAAATTGCTTATTTTTAGCTTAACCGAAGGCAGTTGCATTTTTACTCACTTCAATTTTCCTGCGGAAAATAGCCGTTCATAAAAATCGCAACTTTCCATAACACAACAACGTTGTAAGTAATGCAGAAATCCTACTAAAATTGAACATTTGAACTAAAAAAGCCAACGCGCAAACAGCACATTTATTTTTTTGCCAACGCTAAATGCCAAATCTGAAAAAATAAAAGAGCTGTTTTTTGCCAACGCTCAGATAGGATTGAGGAAATCCGTAAAGCAATAAACAAAAAAAGAAATACATTAGCCAAATTGAATTATTCTGAACACATAAGCTAAAGCTAAAAAGCAAAAAAGCTATTTTTAGCAAACGCGAAAAAGAACTGACAAAAAGAGAATGAATGGCATACCATAATAATGAAGATATTTTTGATGACGAACCTATAGAATTAATAATAAGATTCGAAAATAAAGCAGTAAGTACTCTTAATAAACAAAATAAAGGAAGCTTTGAAGAATTAAAAAGATGGATTGAAAACAAATCAACAAAATGCTTCTTTCAAAAGAAAAATGAGGACGAACATAAAGTAATTTTTCACATTGAAAATAAGCAAATTGAAATTGTTTTAAAATGGCAAGAGCAAACTTTCGACTATAAAACAATAATAAATCAAAAATCAAAAAATGTAATATCTGAAATTCAACAACTCAATTCAGATGAATATACTGTTGCTGAAAATTGTACAGTAAAATTAATTGACTTCAAAAAACCTTATCGCTCGCAAAGAGAATTAGAAGATTTATATAGCAAAATATGTAATCTTGAAGTTTCGCCAAAATCAGAAATTGAAAATCAACAAGAAATTTGGGATAAATGGATTGAAGCACAACAACTCATTCTTAATAAAAATTCTCAACCATTAGAAATAGTCAGATACGACCAACCGATTAATATTAGCGAATCACTCTATCAATTTCGAGTTAAATTAAAACAAGAAGAAAATCCAGAGTTTAAAAATATTGAAAAGACTATTGCAGAAGAACCATTCAATCTAAACGAAAGAATAAATCCTGATGGAAGCCTATTTTTGAGATTTAAAGATATTAGTGATGTATTAGACAGAGTTATCCAAAAAGACTTTACAAACATACTCGAAAGGAATAATCAAATTGCTTGTGTACTTAAAATTACACCTTTTTCAATATCAAATAAAATAAGTAAAGCGTTTAACAACCGTTTTATTGTTTCAAATAATAGCGATACAATAAGTGTTTACATAAATAATTTCTCTCAAAAAAGAGAGGTTGTAGATAAAATGTTTTTAGAGCAATTTTACTTTAAAAGTTATGGAGCAGAGTTTGAAATTGACTGGCATTGCAATATAAAATTAGACAAAAACTTAAATATAGACGACCATTTATTGAGACGATTAAGACATAATGTTTTTTCACGAAAGCATAATGAAATTGATAGTCTAAAAAAAATGTACCAAGAATTAGTCACAATTTTCGGGAAAGAAAAAGTTAAGTCAAAAGTATATATACAATTCGACCAATCAAGAGTCAACGAACAAGTAAGGTTTGAAAACTCAACATTTAAAAACACTTTTTGGACTGAAATAAAACGAGAATTTTATTCATTCGATTTTGATACAAATGTTAGTGAATCACAACAAACTGTTGCTTTTGAATTTATAGATTATTCAGATTTAAAATTAAAATACGAGAAAATAAAATCTTTAAATAGATTTAATATTATGCTTTCGCCATTAAATGACGATTTTAAATTCAAAGTAAAAATTGACATTATAGCTAAAAAATCTAAAAAGGAAGAGTTCTTAGATAAAACTAAACATCTTGCAGGTTCTGAGTTTTATATAGATAAAGGAGATAATTTTGAATACAATAAAAGACAAGTAGTAATAGGAAATTTGAATGGACGAAATTCAGACTTCAATTATTATGTTTTCAATTTACCATATAAATGGTCAGATGATAAACGTCAAACAGATAAGTTTTTCAAATTTATTGAGGAAGAACCTAAAATAAAACTTGTTACACCAAATTTAAGAGGCGACCAAGCAAAAATATCTTGGTTAAATGAAGCAATGAATAAAATTACTAATCCAAAAGAAGGATTAGACTTAAAACCTGTAAACGAAAAAATCAAAGATTTTATTTTTGATAGTTCAAAAGCTGAAGAGATTTATAAAAACCTCTCAAAAGATGAGGAGGAATGGAATGAATTAAAAAGACACGAATTACTAATCTTAAACGATTCTCAAAGAAAAGCTGTTTTATCTGCTTTAAATTGTACAGATTTAGCATTGCTTCAAGGTCCACCAGGAACTGGAAAAACAACAGTAATTGCAGAAATGATTTGGCAAATGGTAAGAGTAAAACAAGAACAAAAAATTCTTTTAACCTCTGAAACAAACCTTGCTGTAGATAACGCATTAGAAAAATTACTAAACAAGAATCATACACTAGTAAAACCAATACGTTTTGGAAGAGCTAGTAAATTTGAAGAAGAAGGAAAAAAGTATGCATTTGAGCGTATAATGAAATGGGTTGATGAAAAATTTGAAACGGATGATAATTACGAAAATGAAGTTTTAGAAGAAGATGATGTTGAAATAGTTGAAGAAGATTTTTACAATAATTCTGTACAATTATGGATGCGAAGAATTGCTAACAATTCTCAACAATCTAATCCAAAATATAGTGACATTATGAAAGATTGGGCTTTTGAAATGGCTCAACCTGATAAAGAAATGAAAACCTTATTTAAAGATAAATACTTTAAATATGCAAATGTTGTTGGTAGCACAAGTAGTTCAGCAGGAAGTCCAAATTTCGGAGCAGATTATCAACGAATTTTCAACGATTATGAAGGCGAATTAGACATTGGACAATTATATAAAAAGACAAAAAATCTAAGTAAAAAATATAATGATTTTAATGGTAGATATCAAGGAATGAATCTTTACGATATAATCAAGCCAATTGAATTTGATACAGTAATAACAGATGAAGCAAGTAAAGCGACACCACCAGAATTATTACTACCAATGTGTTTTGGTCGCAAAAATATTATAATTGGCGACCATAGACAATTACCACCAATGCTTCACGATAAGACTTTCAAAGAAACATTAGAATCACTTGAAACAACAGAAGCAAAAGAATTAGCATCTGAAATTAATAAGGACTTTGTAGAAACTTCTCAATTTGAAAGATTAATAATGCATCCTAAAGTTTCACCAACCATTAAATCTACATTTAATGAACAATATAGAATGCATCCAAAAATCAACAATGTAATTAAACAATTCTACTTAGATGAAGGTGGTTTAGAACCTGGAAAGCCTATAAAGGAAAATGCAAATGACACCAATCTAAACAATCCGTTTTCTAGACATCACGGATTTTTACTTAATAAATTTATAAATCCAGATATTCATACTATTTGGGTTAATGTGGATGAACCAGAAGAATTAAGCGGAACATCAAGAATAAATAATTATGAAATTGAAGCTGTTGAGCTAGTCATAAAACTACTTAAAAAATCAAATGGATTTGAAGAGTATATGAAACATTGGCAAAACAGTAACGACAAAAATAAAGTTCAAGAAGAACAAGAAATTGGTTTAATTAGTTTTTACGGACATCAAGTATCAAAACTGAAAGAAGTTGCCTTAAAAGCAAGAAACAAATATGATATTCCAGTTCGATTAAATACTGTAGATAAATTTCAAGGAATGGAAAGAAATATCATTATTGTTTCTACAGTAAGAAGTGATAAAAAGATTGAAAACGGAGTAACAAAAACGAATAAAGATATTGGCTTTGCAAAATCACCAAAACGATTAAATGTTGCTTTATCAAGAGCAAAACGATTATTAATTGTAGTAGGTAATAAAAATATGTTCTATAACTTTAAAGATAATACTGGAATTCAAATTTACAAAAATGTAATTGACACAATTAAAAACGAAGGGATTGTTGTTGATTTTAGCGACTTAAAAAAAGAATTTGGAGATGACTAATGACCTAGACTACAACATATTTAAAGCAATAGAACAAGATAAAAAACTAACAGAAATATATCTTGGTTATAAACCTTTTGACTGGTTTTTTACAAAAGCAAAGTATTCTGCAACTTGTACAGAAGCAGTTGAATTTACATTGTTTGACAAGACTATTTGTGGTTTACTAAATATTGAAAACGCATTAAGCTTTGAAGAAATTGGCGAGATTTTAGGATTTAACGTAACAGATAATCCATCTCAAAAAAAATATAAAGATTTTGCAGAATATGAAATCTTGAAAGATGCTTTACAAAGTTTAGAAGAGTTTGAAATGATAACTACTGGAGATAATTCTTATTCTTATTGTCAATTGACAGATATAGGAAAGGAATACTTTCAAAAAGGCAAAAAATTTAAAGTCCATACAAATAAGCAGTTTGAGTTATATTTTGACAACACAAATAATGACCATTCAATAGCAAAAGATAATTTTGAGTTTTTGAAAAGTGTTAATGCTGAAGAAAATTCAATTAATTCTAGGATTAATTATGAAGATGAACAACTATTAAAATCATTTTCAGAAAATCAAATCCCTGAAATTTATAATGTTCAAAAAATGAATTCTTTTAAGGATTCTGTTCTAATCGAAAAAGAACATAAATCTGCTACTTTATATGCAGTCTTTTTGGTTGATGCAATTTCTGGAAAATATAGAACTCTTGTTTATGAAGAATATTCAAAAACAACTAAAGATTACTTTTCTTCATTTTTACACGAAAACAAAGTAAACGCAGACAATTTGTTTTTTCAAATTTTACAAAAATATGGTATTTATCAAAATCCAAATTCTAATGATTTTTCATATCGAGAAGTATTAATTAAATCTCAAAAAGAAATTGAAAGGATAATAGCTGAGGATAAAAATATTTCTGAAAAAATCGCAAAAAACATCAATCAACTAAAATTTATTGAACCATTTATGTTTATTGATAAATTAGATACAATTATCAAAAATTCAGAAAATGAAGTTTGGTTAATGTTTAATAAGGTTTCAGGTTTACTAATTGAAACATTATCTAAAATTATTATCGACATAAAAGATAAATATCTTTTCATTTATCTTCCTGTTAGTGTTGATTTAGAAACTGAATTAGAAGAGTTTAAAAGTAAAGTTTCAGAAACTTTAAATTCATATTTAATAATTGGCAACATAGATGAATTTAACGTAATAACTGAAAACTCAAACAAAACATCTATATATAAAAAAGAAATTTTTCCTTTAGAAATAAATAAAAAATCAATCAAATATCAATTCGTTAAAAAGTATTCAAATGTAGATATTAAAGAACATATTGACACTTTTAGACGAGATTTTGCAGATGAGTATGTAGAAAATATTAGTAATGAAATAGACTCTCTAATTGCTAAAAAAATAAATAGTGACGATTTATCTAATTATAGCATAGAAGAAATTAAGGATATTGATTTTAAAATAACCCCTTTTAATAACGTAACTGAATACGATTTAATTTTAAGTGAAATTAAAGAAAATAAGATAGCATTACTAAATGCTGTAAAAAATGCAAAAAACGGGAAAATAGAATCCTTCATTGCGTCAATGTTAGAAGAGCTGAAAAGTTTAGAGTTATCTGAAGAAAGAAAATTTAAAACTTTACAATCAAAAATAAATAAAGAAAAAGAAAAATTTAAAGAGATAGAATCTGGTTTATTTTTAGAATTGGAAAAGAAGTTTTTACTTAAAGAGAAAGAGTTTGAATTAATAAAAAAGAGGAAATCAATAATTATTGACACAAATATTCTAATAGAAGAACCAAAAATAATTGATATAATTGGTTCGCTTCAAAATATTATTTTTTCTGCTAAAGTCATTGATGAACTAGATGGTTTAAAAAATAGAAGTGAAACTAAAGAAAAGGCACAAGAAGCAATTAGAGAAATCCGCAAACATCAAAAAAATAGAAATATAAGCTTCAATACAAGTAAAGTTGATAACTTACCTGATGATTTAAATAAAAAATCACCTGATAATATGATTTTATCTGTCGCATTGCAATACCAAAAAAGAAACCCTATTCTTTTAACTAATGATAAAGGTTTGCAAATTAAAGCTGAAATGTTAGAGATTCCGGCTAAAACAATTACTGAATTAACCTCTTTACTTTCTCTTAGCAAAAGAAATAGAACCAACAATAGAAAAAAACGATAATATGTCTTGTTTTGAAACATCCACTTTCCTGAAAAATCCTCAAGTATTTAAAACAGAGGTTTTTATTGAAGCAGTTAAGAAATTTAACTGGGAATATGAAATTAAAAGTGATAATGAAGTTGTTGTTACTAAAATACCAAATACAAAGCTTCACGGAGAATATGCAATAAAAATTAAAAACGGAACAGTAACTTATAACAGTTATTACCTGAAAAACGGGAAAGAATTAGTTAAAGAATTACAGAGTGAGTTTTTTACTTTGAATGTAGAATACGCAAAAAAGACGATTCTTACAGAATTTGAAAGTGTTGGGTTCTCTCTAAAAAAAGACTATGACTTTGAACAAAATGAAGAAGTGAAACAGAAGTTTTTTATGGTTGGTTATTCTAAACTAGAAAATGAAGATGAAAAACGAACTGAAATAGAATTTTCAATTCTAAAAGATGGTACTATAATTTCTGATTCAAACTACATTCCATATGATGTTCACGAATTAGCAGATAAAGCAATGGAAGGAATAGATAAGTCATTCGGAAATACTAGAAGAGAAGGAATAGAAATAAAAAGAAAAGAAATACCTGTAAGATATAAAAACAAGTCTTACTGTAGTGCTTCAAATAAAATCATAGCAAAAAATTAAAACAATGGAAAAATCATTTGAAGATTTAAAATATATGCTTGATGCAAATTATCCTCTAATTTATCTTGCATCACCAGAATATGGTCGCATAATTCAAAAAGTTAGAAGCACAGCATTTAGAAAAGGATATGCATTTAGCACTTGGGATATTGTTGATGGTTTACAAATTCATAATAAAGATGAAAACTCAAATAAATTAGATAAAGTTGAGAAACATCCTAATAATGGCGAAACTAAAAATCCTGATTCATTTCTTGAATTTTTATTAAAAGGTAATAATGAGAATCAAGAATCAAAAGAGATTTTCATTATTGAAGATGCACATAAACAGTTTCGAGATGAAAAATTTGTGGTTCAATTAAGAAAACTTACACAATATTTTAAAGTATTAAATAAACACTTATTGTTATTATCGCCATTTTTTAAATTGCCTGTTGAGTTAGAAAAGTATGTTACAGTTCTAAATATGCCTTTACCAGATAAAAACGATTTAGAAAAAAGGTTGAAAGTAGTAACAAAGAATGAAGTTATAAATGATGATTTAAAAAATCTAATTTTAGATGCTGCTGCTGGATTAACCGATGTTGAAGCAGATTTGGCATTTCGATTGGCAAAAGAAAAAGTTGGACTAAACAAAAAAGAAGCCATAAGTATCATAGCAAGTGAAAAAGAACAAATTATAAAAAAAAGTGGAATTTTAGATTATTATCACACTTCAGAGGATTTAGATTCAAGCGTTGGTGGTTTAGATAGTTTAAAATTATGGTTGAAGCAAAGAAGTAAAGCATTTGAAAGAAAGGCAAAAGCCTTTGGTTTAAAAGAACCAAAAGGAATGTTGCTTTTAGGTGTTCCTGGAAATGGTAAAAGTTTAACAGCAAAGGCAATTGCTACAGAATGGAATCAACCATTATTAAAATTAGACATAGGTAAAGTATTTCAATCAGAGGTTGGTAGTAGTGAAAACAATATAAGAAATGCAATAATGACAGCAGAAGCAATCGCACCTTGTGTTTTGTGGATAGATGAAATTGAAAAAGGATTAAGTACTGGTGGTGGCGAAAAAGATGGAGGCACAAATTCAAGAGTATTTTCAACCATTTTAACTTGGATGCAAGAAAAAACTAAACCAGTTTTTGTAGTTGCAACTGCCAACAACATTAGCAATCTTCCACCTGAACTTTTAAGGAAAGGTCGTTTTGATGAAATATTTTTTATAGACTTACCAACCAAAAAAGAAAGGAAAAACATATTCGAAATTCATCTTAAGAAAAATAATCAATTAAATATAACTGACTTCAATCCAATAATTGATGAATCTAAATATTTCAATGGTGCGGAAATTGAAGAAACTGTTAAAGAAGCAATGTTTAAAGCATATATTGAAAACAATGAAGAACCTGCAATAAAATTATCACACCTTATTGAATCTGCAAAAGCAATTGTTCCTCTTGCTATTACAATGAAGAATAAAATTGACGGATTAAGAGATTGGGCATCAACAAGAGCTAGACCAGCAAGTTCTGATACAGATAAAGAAGATTTAAAGAAAGATGAAACTAAAACTCAAACATTGACAAAACGAGAAAAGGAAGAAGATATATTTTAGAATACTAACCTTTTGAAAATAGACTGACTGAAAACAAAAGGACTATAAAGAATATTAATTGAATGAAAAGCCAACGCTCAAAGCCATACACATTCGCAATTCGCTACAGCCAACGCTACGCCAAAAATTGCAAAAGAGTATGTCTTGCCAACGCTCACATTTGAACTAAATAACAAACATCGGAAAACCAAGCTGAATAAAAAAAGCACTACTTACAACACCGTGTATAATTAATTGCTTGACTTATAATTACTTACGAAAGTTTTCGCAAACTTATAATTCAATTTTTATTTGCTAAATTCCGTGCTTAATCACGCAACTAATCATACACAACAACGTTATGTGTAATAATGACCCGTCCTGAAATAAGGCTACATAATTTTAAACATTATGTATAGAAATGACAAAGTAATTAGACGGTATTCAGAACCTTTTAAATTAAAAATTTTAGCCGAACTTACAATCGGAAAACACACAAAGAGCGAACTTTGTAAACTCTACTCAATTGCACCTACAACAGTAAATGTGTGGATTAAAAAGTACAATCGTAAAGACTTAATGAACACCAGAGTAAAAGTGGAAACAAAAGACGAAATATCTAGAATTAAAGCGCTTCAAAAAGAGATTGAACAGCTTAAAAAACTACTACTTAAAAAGGATCTCGATGCTATGGTAGAAGAATCCTATTTAGAAGTAGCTGCAGAAGACCTCGGCTATAAATCTATTGCTGAACTAAAAAAAAAGTTAAGTATAAAGCCTTAATAAAAGCTAAAGAGAAATCTAAGAGATTTGCGTCTTTAACGACTATAACCCATTGTTTTGGACTTAAACGTGATGCCTATTATAAATACAAATCTAGAGCTGATAAACGTTTAATACTAGAACAACAGATTATAAATATTGTTAGAAAAAGATGCAAATCTCTTCCTAGAGAAGGGGTGCGTAAGCTTACTAAATCTTTAGATATAGATTTTAATAAAGTAAATATTAAAGTTGGTAGAGATACTTTATTTAATGTCCTTAGAAAACACTAAATGCTAACACTTAGAAGGAAAACTAGTGCCAGAACAACAAACTCATATCATCGATTTTATAAGTATAATAATATTATAAAAAGACTTAGAAATTACAAAACCTAATCAGGTTTGGGTAAGTAATATAACTTACATCAGAACCGTAAAAGGATTTTGTTACTTGGCTTTAATAACAGATGTACTCTCGAAGAATTGTTGGTTAAGACCTTAGTAATAGCTTGGAATTAAAAGGATGTGTGAGAGCGCTAAATAAGGCGATTTATAAAGCTAAAAACATTAATGGACTTATTCATCATTCAGACAGAGGAATACAATATTGCAGTAATGTATACACTCAAATATTAAAAAGAAAGAAAATAGATATCAGTATGACTGAAGAAAATCATTGTTCCGAAAACGCCATGGCTGAACGTGTAAATGGTATTTTAAAAGATGAATTTTATCTCGACCAAACCTTTGATAACGTGGCTCACGTTAAGAGAGCCACAAAAAGTGCAATTAATTTATACAACCAAATAAAATTACACTTATCTTTAGATTATAAAACACCAAATATGGTATATCAATTATCAGCTTAAATCAATTTTAACTTGTAAACATATTTCAGAACTAAACATGCTCGAAAAAACATAGTTTTAAACCAGAAAAATAAGGCTTGAAAAATAGAAACATAAAAAACAATAAAATATGAACTTTTTAGAAATTACATTATCAAACAGAACAATGTTAATACTTGGAGCAGTATCAGGAATAGCAATTATTATATTTATAACTTTTCTAATTGCAAAACGTTACAATAAAAAATCGAATGCTATAAAATAAGAATAATTCTGAATTTTGAGAATAATTCAAAATATGAGTTTCTCATTTTTTTAAACTTGTTTTCGGAATAAAATTATGAGTTAAAAACACAAATTAAACTGAGAGTTGAATTTAACAAGTTGAGAAATTGCTATCTCAAAACCTGAATTTAAACTTAAAAATAACCAAACATAAAAAATCTAACAAAGAAAAAATTTGGTTTAATTATAATATTAATTCTTGCCCTTGCAGAAGTTGGTTTATCTTTCATAACAGGAATATTGTTTCCTTTTACAAGTATGTACTTTCCTGAAATAGGTTGACTAAAAATTAAACACTTAATTATAGCCACTTATGAAAACTAAAAAGCAACCTTGGCGAAAAAAAAACATACGAAAAAGCAACTTTAGAACTCAAATTATTCATCGTTGACCAAATTCAGAATGGGCAAATCTCTACAAACTTTGCTTCCAAAAAATATGATGTTCCTAGAACTACAATTGGGTGTTGGATCAAAAAACACAGTACTTTAGTACAACAAAACGCTGGCATGAGTAAATTAAACGAGATTAAAAAACTAAAGGAACGTATTGAAGAACTAGAGTTTGTAAAAGACTCTCAGTAAGATGTCATTGCAGATATGGAAATCATTACAGGTGTTGGTTTATCAAAAAAGCCCTTACCCAAAACATTAGCGAAAGAGATAGAACTAAAAAAGAAAAACCGTTTAAAAGAAAATGGTTCTATCAGTGTTTTGGAATTAGTAAACAAGCCTTCTACAAAAAATGTAAAACATAAGAAGTCAAACAAATAAATTCCGAAAACTTATTGTAATGGTACAAGCTTACCGAAAACAAGTAAGCATGAGAACTGTCGGAATTAAGCTTTATACTGAACTCAAACCAGACTTTATAAAGCAGGACATAAAAATAGGCAGAGACAAATTTTACGACTTTTTAAGGCTTTATAACCTGCTCGTTCCTAAGCTTAAAAATTACGTAACAAACTACAAAGTCTAACCATCAATTTAGAAAGTACAAAAATATAATTAAAGACCAAATCCCTACTCGTACAGAACAACTCTGGGTAAGTGATATAACATGCATTAAAACTGACAATGGACACAATTATCTAGCAATCGTTACAGATGCCTATTCGAAACAAATTATGGGCTATAAACTAGATAATAACATGAAGACATCACTTTGCGTAGAAGCACTGAAAATGGCTATTAAAAACAGAAAACACCCTAACAAAAGACTTATACATCATTCTGACAGCCGTTTTCAATACTGTAACTCTAAATATACAGCCTTTGCAGAATAAAATGGCATAATGATAAGCATGACAGAACAATATGCCCCATATGAAAATGCTATTGCAGAACGAATTAATAGAACTTTAAAATATGAATACGTACTTAGAAATTGTATTAAAAACACTGCCACTGCTCAATAAGTTACAAAACAAGCAATATATATTTACAACAATTTAATAACCCATTTTAGCTTAGACTTAAAGAAACCTGCAGAAGTACATTTAAATCCAATCATCAAATACAAATCATATAGAGGAAATAATGTAAATTTGACTGAACTAACAATTTAAAACAAAACTAGTCTAAATTATTTTTTTGATTTTTAAACGGATAAAAAATCTTTTGAACGGTATAAATTAACCTAAAAAAAGGTCAACCTATATCAGTATAAAACATACCAAAAAAGCATCCAATTCTGTTAGAATTGGATGCTTTTTTGGGAAATAAAATCCATAGAAATTATATTCTAAATTGCAGAAAGGAAGGGATTCGAACCCTCGGTACCGTTACCAGTACACTACCTTTCCAAGGTAGCTCTTTCGACCACTCAGACACCTTTCTTTTTACAAATAAAGCTCTATTAATCCCTCAGGAGTTTCAACTTCAATTGTATTATTTTCTCTATCCACTTTCTTAATAAATTCATCAACCATAGGAATAAAAATTTCTTTTCCTTCTCTATCTATTTCAAAAAGTGGTTGTGCAGCTTTGTCGTTTATATGAACAATTTGTCCAACTTCTCCAAAATTTACATCAACAACTGTAAAACCGATTACTTCATGAAAATAAAACTTATCTCCAGATAGTTTTGGTAACAAAGTTGAAGGCAAGTAAATACCACATTTTAGAATCGAATCTGCTTCTTCGTCAGAATAAATATCTTCAAACTGAACACGTAATTGATTTCCTTTGTGTAGTGAACTTTTTTCAATAAAAAATGGAACCAGGTTTGTGCCGAATTCGACATAAACTGATTCCATTTCTTTGTACAACTCAGGTTCATCGGTATCTAATTTGATAACAACTTCTCCCTTAAAACTATATTTTGTAACGATTTTGCCTAAATAAAAACAATCTTCTTTACGCATCTTCGTATAAATTTATAATTTATTCTGCTGCTTTTTCTTGTGCTTCATCAATTGTTTCAGGAGCTGCTTCCGCTGCTTCTTCAACCTCAGCAACCTCTTCAACAACTGGCTTAGCTGCTTCAATTCTTGCTTCGTTTACAGCTTTTTCTGCTGCTAATGCTTTCGCTTTTGCTTCAGATTCTGCTTTAGACAAACCAGCTTCTTTATCAGAAATTTTAGTAGCTTTTTCTTCTAACCAAGCTGCAAACTTTGCATCTGCTTGTTCTTGAGTTAAAGCACCTTTTCTAACACCACCTACTAAATGATTCTTTAACATTGCACCTTTGTAAGATAAAATGTTTTTTGCAGTATCGGTTGGTTGTGCACCATTTTGTAACCATTGTACAGCTTTATCAACGTTTAAATCGATAAGTGCAGGGTTAACGTTAGGATTGTAAGTACCTATTTTCTCTAAGTATTTACCATCTCTCTTTGCACGAGCATCAGCGGCAACGATCCAATAGAATGGTTTCCCTTTTTTACCGTGTCTTTGTAATCTAATCTTTACAGACATAATTTGTTAATTTTTTAAGGTTCTCGACCTAGATTATTAATAACCTTACTATCTCGTAGTAAGTGGGCGCAAAAATACAAAACCTTTTCAAACTAAAACCCTAAATATCAATATTTTTTATGGCGTTTTAACAGGCTTTCACTACTCGCTTTTTTTCGTACTTCAAAAAGAGCTCAAACAGACCGTTCAATTCTTAACGCACGCACTCTTCTCTTATCAAAAATCATGAAAACAACCTTAAAATTAAATGAGTCAAAATCTAAACCTTATGAATTAATAATAAAGCCTAATCTTTAATAATTTTGTTTCAACAAACAACAGATGCGAAACAATACACATCTTAAAACAATATATTGGAATTTAAAATGACAATGATATTATGAAGTACACAGAAAAAATTTCGAACAAGTTAAACGAATTATTAGAGAAAAATTATGATGCCGAAAAAGGGTATTTAAACGCTGCAGAAAATGTAGATAGCACCAAATTAAAAATTTTCTTTAAAAGTAGAGCTTCTGAGCGAAGTCTGTTTGCAAAAGAATTAAGAACAGAAATTTTGTCTTATGGCCAAATTCCTGAAGATGATGGATCTATTAAAGGAGTAATGCACAGAAATTGGATGTCGTTAAAATCTTTATTTAGTGCCAACGACGAGAAAGCAATTTTAGAAGAAGCAATGCGAGGAGAAAAAGCAAACTTAGAAGAGTATAAAGAAATTTTGAAAGAAGATGCTTTTGCACCTTCAACGCAAAAAATGTTAGAAGAACAGCAACAAAAAATTCAAGCAGCTATTAATACATTAATGGTAGAAGAAGAATTGTCATAATAGTGTCAAATTAACAGGCACAATACTTAGTATTGGTTGGTTACTTTTGAAAGTCAATCCTTAATTGGGTTGGCTTTTTTTTGTTGATAAGTCCGTGAAAAAATTAGCTATATTTTTTTGATGATTTACTACCTTTAACATCCCAAATTCATCACCAAAAAAAGCCCTTTTATGTACTTAATTTTTGATACAGAAACTACTGGTTTACCTAAAAGCTGGAATGCTCCTATTACTAATACAGACAATTGGCCAAGGTGTGTTCAGATTGCGTGGCAACTGCATGATGAGATGGGAAACGTGTTAGAACATAACGATTTTCTTATAAAACCAGAAGGTTATAATATTCCTTACGATGCAGAAAGAATTCACGGTATTTCTACTGAATTAGCAGAAGAACAAGGTATTTCTTTAGACGAATGTTTAACTTTATTTAATGAAGTATTAAGTAAAACGAAATTTATTGTTGGTCAGAATTTGAATTTCGACCTTAATATTATGGGATGTGAATTCCATAGATTAGGGGTAGAAAATAAAATGACTTCCCTTCCAATATTAGATACATGTACAGAAAAAACGGCATTCATGTGCCAGATTCCTGGAGGTCGTGGTGGAAAATTTAAACTACCAACTTTAACAGAATTACACAATCATTTATTTGGTGTTGGTTTTGGCGATGCCCACAATGCAACTGCAGATGTTGAGGCAACCACGCGTTGTTTTTTAGAGTTAATTCGTTTAAGAGAATTTACCAAAGAACAATTAGATGTAGCTGATGATTATTTTAAGAATTTCTCGGAAGCAAATCCGAAGCCAATTCAAGTAATTGGTTTAAAACACATCAACCTTAAAAAAGAAAGCGATCAAATTCGCCAACGATTAGATAAATTAAAAGATACTGCAGAGACCAAATCTACCTCAGATGGTTTAGCAGAGTTAGAAAACGTACAATTTTCACATTTACACAATCATACCCAGTACTCTGTTTTACAATCTACCATGCAACTTGGTACTATTGTAGCAGCAGCAGCTAAAGACAATATGCCTGCGGTTGCCATGACGGATACTGCAAATATGATGGGCTCTTTTCACTTTGTGAATGCTGTTTTAAATCATAATAAAACAGCAGCAACCCCAATGAAACCGATTATTGGTTGTGAGTTTAATATTTGTGAAGATCATAAAAACAAATCGCAAAAAGACAATGGATATCAGGTTGTTTTGTTGGCGAAAAATAAAAAAGGATATCACAATTTAGCAAAAATGTCTTCTGCTGCTTTTGTAGATGGTTTTTACTATGTTCCAAGAATTGATAGAGCACTCGTAGAAAAATACAAAGAAGATATTATTGTTTTAACGGGGAATTTGTATGGTGAAGTTCCTAGTAAAATTTTAAACCTCGGAGAAAAACAAGCAGAAGACGCTTTACTTTGGTGGAAAGAACAATTTAAAGACGATTTATATATTGAGTTGATGCGCCACAATCAACAAGATGAAAACATTGTGAATGAAACTTTACTGAAGTTTTCTAAAAAACACGATGTTAAAATTATTGCAACCAATAACACTTTTTACTTAGAGAAGAAAGATGCAAATGCACATGATATTTTATTGTGTGTAAAAGACGGCGAAAAGCAAGCGACTCCTATTGGTAAAGGACGTGGTTATAGATATGGTTTGCCAAATGACGAGTATTATTTCAAGTCTACAGACGAAATGAAAAAGTTATTTGCAGATTTACCAGAAGCAATTAGCAACATACAAGAAATTGTAGATAAAGTAGAGATATTCACCCTTGCAAGAGATGTTTTATTACCTGCTTTCGATATTCCAGATAAATTTAAAGATATTGCTGATGAAGCTGACAAAGGAAAACGTGGTGAAAATAACTTTCTAAGACACCTAACTTATGTTGGTGCAGAAAAGCGATATGGAGAAATAACAGATGCTATTAGAGAACGTTTAGATTTTGAATTGTCTGTTATTGAAAAAACAGGATATCCTGGTTATTTCTTAATTGTAGAAGATTTTATTAGAGAAGCAAGAAGAATGGATGTTGCTGTTGGACCTGGACGTGGTTCTGCCGCAGGTTCTGTTGTTGCATTTTGTTTATGGATAACCAATATAGATCCTATTAAATACGATTTACTTTTTGAGCGTTTCCTAAATCCAGAACGTGTTTCCATGCCCGATATCGATATCGATTTTGATGATGAGGGTCGAGGTAGAGTTATGGATTATGTAATTGATAAATACGGTGCAAACCAAGTTGCACAAATTATTACTTACGGTACCATGGCCGCAAAATCTTCTATTAGAGATACTGCCAGAGTTTTAGATTTACCGCTTTTTGAAGCAGATAGAATTGCTAAGTTAATACCAGGAATTAAACTGAAAAATATTTTTGGTAATGATGCAAAAAGTAAAGGCAAAGTTGATGGTTTACGTGCTGAAGAAAAGCAATTAGTAGAAGAACTAAGAAATATGTCTTTCGGAAATGACTTGGTTTCCGAAACCATAAACAAGGCTACCATTTTAGAAGGCTCTGTTAGAAACACGGGTATTCATGCCTGTGGTGTAATTATTACACCTGGAGATATTACCAATTATGTTCCTGTTGCTTTAGCTAAAGATTCCGACATGTATGTTACCCAATTTGATAACTCTGTCGTTGAAGACGCAGGTTTATTAAAGATGGATTTCTTGGGATTAAAAACGCTAACTCTAATTAAAGACACCATAAAAATTGTAAAAGCAAGACATGATATCACTTTAGACCCAGAAACCTTTCCTTTAGATGATGTAAAAACCTATGAATTATTTCAGAAAGGAGAAACTGTAGGTATTTTTCAATATGAATCTCCGGGAATGCAAAAACACATGCGCTCTTTAAAACCTACTGTTTTTGCTGATTTAATTGCCATGAATGCCCTGTACAGACCTGGACCAATGGAATACATTCCGTCTTTTATTAATAGAAAACACGGCACAGAAGATATTGAATATGATTTACCTGCCATGGAAGAATATTTGGCAGAGACCTACGGAATTACGGTTTACCAAGAGCAAGTAATGTTACTCTCACAAAAATTGGCAGATTTTACCAAAGGTGAAGCCGATGTTTTACGTAAAGCAATGGGTAAAAAACAAATTGCGGTATTAGATAAAATGAAACCAAAATTTGTAGAACAAGCTGCTGCAAAAGGGCATGATCCAGAAAAATTAGAGAAAATTTGGAAGGATTGGGAGGCTTTTGCGAGTTATGCCTTTAACAAATCTCACTCTACTTGTTATGCGTGGATTGCATATCAAACCGCTTATTTAAAAGCTCATTATCCTGCAGAGTATATGGCTTCTGTTCTTTCTAACAACATGAAAGACATAAAAGCTGTTTCCTTCTTTATGGAAGAGTGTAAACGAATGGAGTTACCCGTTTTTGGTCCTGATTTAAATGAATCTTTTTTAAAATTTTCTGTAAATAAAGAAGGTGCAGTTCGTTTTGGAATGGCAGCCGTAAAAGGTGTTGGTGCTGGAGCAGTTAGAGCAATCATTGAAGAAAGAGAAGAAAATGGAAACTATAATTCTATTTTTGATTTAGCAAAACGTGTAGATTTAAGATCTGCAAATAAAAAATCTTTTGATAGTTTAATAAAAGCAGGTGCTTTCGATTCTTTTGCAGATACGCATAGGGCACAATATTTTTCTACAGATGAAAAAGGTTTAACTTTTTTAGAACGTGCAATGAAATTCGGAAGTAAATTTCAAGAAAACGAAAATTCTGCACAAGTTTCTATGTTTGGTGAAGCTTCTACAGTTCAGTTTCCAGAACCAGATATTCCAGAATGTGAAACTTGGGGAACTATGGAGTTGTTACAACAAGAAAAGGAAGTCATCGGAATTTATATTTCTGCACATCCTTTAGATGATTTTAAGAATGAAATAAAATTTTGTAACGCTTCTTTAAAATATTTTAAAGCCGATTTAGCAAAATTTGTAAATATGAATTTAGCTTTTGCGGGTATTGTTACAGACGTGCAACACAGAGTTTCTAAAGCAGGAAAAGGTTGGGCAATGTTTACTGTTGAAGATTATGGAGATAGTAATGAATTTAGAATTTTTGGAGAAGATTACCTAAGAATGCAACATTTCTTGGTCCCCAATCAGTTTTTGTTTATACGTTCTACTGTACAACCTGGTTGGACCAATAAAGAAACAGGAGTTGCTGGTGAACCAAGATTAAAGTTTACAGAAATGAAATTATTACACGATATTATGGATGAGCTCTGTAAGAAAGTGACCATTCAACTTCCTTTAAATCAAATTAAGGAAGACACTATTTTAAATTTAGAATCCATATTAAAAAACACTCCTGGTAAGCAAGGTTTAAACTTTACTGTTTGGGATGAACAAGAAAAATTAGAAGTGAGTTTGCCTAGTAGAAATACAAAAATTCATATTACGAATGAGTTATTGGCCACTTTAGATAGTCAAGACATTGCTTATAAATTAAATTAAAATGAACTCTATAACCCTTGCAAGAGTTATTCATGTACTCGCAGTTGTTTTATGGATTGGAGGTGTAGCTATGGTTACAACTGTAATTATTCCTGCTGTAAAAAAGATGAAGTCTAAGAAAGATAAACTAACTACTTTTGAAAACATTGAAGGTAGATTTGCAGTACAAGCAAAAATTACGACTTTAATTACTGCTATTTCTGGGTTTTACATGATGTATGAACTAAATGCCTGGGAACGTTATTTAGATTATCGTTTCTGGTGGATTCATGCAATGACTATTGTTTGGATTATTTTTACGTTAGTTTTATATGTTTTAGAGCCTTTCGTTTTACACAAACTTTTCAAAAAATATGCAAATGAAAATCCAGAGAAAACCTTTAACATTCTTCACAAAGCTCATTGGATATTATTAATTATTAGTTTAATTACAATTTTAGGAGCAGTTGCAGGAAGTCACGGCTTATTTTTTATAACATAAACTTAAAATTTATTCTTAATTGTAGAATAAAACAAAATTAAGCTTTAAAAAAGAAAATATTTCTTACTTTTGTTTAATCTTTTAAAAAATACATGAAACAAAATAAAAATGGTGTTTGGGTAAGTTGGAATGAAAACCTTACATATAATTACAAATCACTTTACAAAATTACTACAGAAAAAGAATTACAAGAAGTTATAACTAATTCAGAAAAGGTTCGCTTTTTTGGAACAAAGCAATCCTCTGCAGATATAGCATCTGGAGTAGACACGCTAATTGACATTACTACATATAATAAAATTTTATCTTTTAATAACGTTGAACATACAGTAACCGTGCAATCTGGTGTAATCTTAGGTGATTTACTAGAAGCTGTAGAAGCTAAAGGTTGGTGCATTCCTTGTTTGCCAGACATTAACACCATTACTATTGGTGGTGCTCTAGCAACAGGAACGCATGGCACAAGTGGTAAGCTTCTTTGTGAATACATGACCAAATGTAGTATTGTACTTGCAGATGGTTCTATAAAAGTAATAACCGATAAAGACGAGTTAATAAGTGCTGTGAGAGTTTCTCTAGGTGCTTTAGGTGTATTTTCTGAAATCACTTTTAAATGTGAACCAATTTACACGTTACACATAAAAGAACGCCCTGAAAGTGATGATGTTTGGTTGCCTAAAATTGAAGAACGTTTAAAAAAACATGATTTTCTAAGAATCTTATGGCTTCCTCATACCGATAAAGGGTATGTAATTACTGGGGATAAAATTGATCCGAAAACAGAAATTACAGAAAATTTGGGGCCGAAGTATTTAAGACATAGAAGAACAGCTTCTAAAATTTTATATAAATACACACATATTTTTCCATGGATTACAGCAATTGCGAATAAACTTTTATATAGAGGTTTTTTCAGTTCTACAAAAGAACACAAAGGCTCTCTTTACCAAGCTACAGTTACTAAATCTAGGGGATCTACATTAGAATTAGCAGAATGGACGATTGGTTTAGATGTATTTCCTAAAGTTTTTGAAGAACTAAAAACTGAGATAAATAAATGGAGTAATAAATCGTTTATTCATATTCCTATGGATGTTCGCTTTGTATACAAAGACAAATCTTGGTTAAGTTATGCATATGGTAAAGATACCGTTACCATGGGATGTGTTTCTAGAAATGCTGCTACAGCAGACACCTATGAAGCTTTTAAAAGTATTGAGAAAATTTTCTTAAAATACGGAGGAAAACCTCACTGGGGGAAACGCTTTGCTGCCAAAGATGCTGAACTTACTAAAATCTACGATAAATGGGAAGATTTTAAACTTTTAAGAAAAGAATTAGACCCAACTAATAAATTTTTAAACCCGTATTTAACAGAGTTATTCAACGAAAAACAAACAACTAATGGTATTACCTAAAGGATTTTTATTTGATTTTGATGGCGTTGTTGTAGATAGTTTTGAAAGCCATTATTCGGCTTGGACTTCTGCTTTTAAAGAATTATTTAATAAAGACATTGCGCTATTTCCTAAATTTCATGCAGGAAAATCTCCTATGATTATTGCTGAATATTTTTGTAGTGTTATTAGTGAAGAAAAACGAACTGAAGAATTATTTTCTCTAAAGGATAAACATTTAGATATATACTTTACAATTCCTAAATTATTACCAGGAGTTAGGGAATTTACAACGCTTTTAACAAAAGAAAATATTCGGTACGGAATTGCAAGTAATGCAACTAAACAGTTTTTAAAAAATAGTGTTCATCACTTAAATTTAGATTTTACCACCGTTTTTGGAGTGCAAGATTACCTAAAACCAAAACCAGCACCAGAAGCATATATATTACTTGCAGAAACACTAGGTTTTGAAGAAAATGATTTTAAAGACATTTGGGTTTTTGAAGATAGCTTAACAGGTACAAAAGCAGCAAAATCTGCAGGAATGATTCCTATTGGAATTACAACACAATACTCTGAAGAAGAGCTAAAAGAAGCTGGAAGTATTTTAGTTTTCCCAACTTTGTTGGAAGCTTATCAATATTTAACTACTAAATAACTTTCAAAACTTAATGATATATTTTATAATTGCTAACGAAATTTAGCAATAAATTCACACAATTAATTATATTTCTATTTATTTTTACAAAAATAATTGTAACATAGTTATTCTTTTAAAATACTTCTTTAAACTATACTGCTTGATATTTACAACATTTCTAAACATTGCCATTTTTCAAGGAATAGTTTTAGGTATTATTATTTTAAAATCAATTTTATTTAAGAGCACTTCTAATAAATATTTAGCATACGCAATATTTACATTATCTCTTCTTTTGCTAAATTTTGTTTTTGCGATAACAAACATTTATAACACAATTCCTTTTCTTATTGTTATCGATAATATAGAATGGACTTTTGTTTTTCCTGTTTACTTTTTTTTATTTGTTATCAATCAAGTGCATCATCCTATAAGACAGTCAAAAAAGATTCGGTTACTATTTCTCCCTTTTCTTTTTTCTGTATTCATAAATGTTTTTAACGATTTGGATAAAGTTTTTGGTATTTATAAACTTCCAAATTCTATTAATAAAATATTAGAAGGTCTAATTTTTTCACAATACTATATATTTCCGATATTTATAATTGGAATTTTAAGTTATATATACCCTTTTATTAAGTTCTCTAATGATGCTCAAGAAAAAAAATGGATAACATATTTGTGGGCATCTATTTCTATTCTTTTACTCTCTTTTATTTTAACCATTTTTACAGGCTTAATATTTCAATACGACATTTCATATTTCATGAAATTCCTAGCTTTATTTGCAACTTTTATAATACACTGGACAAGTTATTTTGGTGTTTTTAAATATAAATTAGCAAAAGACAAAGAAGATATTAGAGCATTGTTAAGTAAACGAATGCAACCTCATCATAATGATATAAATATTAAACTTCAAAAAAAGACGTCTTTAGACAAAAATGAGTCTATGACAGAAGAAAACCCTTATTTTAAAAAACTTGAATCCCTTTGTCAGCAACAACATATTTATAGAGATAACACAATAAATAGAGAAAAAATTGCAGAAATGCTAGGTATAAGCGCAGGCTACGTGTCTCAATTAGTCAATACAATAACGGGGCAAAATTTTTCTAACTACATTAATTACTACCGTATAGAAGCTGTAAAAGGAATGATTTTTAGTTCTGAGTTTGAAAAATACAATCTTTTAACCATAGGATTAGAATCTGGTTTTACTTCTAAAACTACATTTTATAATGCTTTTAAAAAGGCAACGGGTATGACTCCAAATGAATATCGAAAAATTCATATAAAATAAGTACCATTTTCTCCATTTTTAAGGTTTTGAAACCTTCACCCCTTCTCCCCTCCTTAGTTTTGCTGTATTAATTAAATACTCATCACTAAGAAATATATGAAAAAAACTATCCTTTTACTGTTATTAAACAATATTATTTCATCATTTATAGAATATAATAAATGTTTAAAGCAACACCTATTAATAACTTATTACTAGGCGTCATAAATTATAAAGTTGCATAAAAACAACAAACATCAAAAAGGGTTCGACATTTTATTTCTGATGTAAATAAAATTCCTACAAAACAAACCTCAACTTTTCTAAAAATACAATTGCAAGAAATCTTCTCGCTTTTATAGCGAGAAGAAAACACCAATTTAATAAAATAACAAAAATGCATCAATTAATAAAAAAGATAAGATTACAGAATAGTTTTTCTGAAAAAATTTCAAAATTCATAAAAAAAATTATCGTTTTAAAAAGTAGGAGTTATGTGAGTAAATGGGTCTATATAATGTATACTCTTTTTATACTAACCCTATTAATAACTGTTAGTTTATTTGAAAAAGAAGATATTCATTTATCTTTAAATAAATATCATACTCCCTTCTTAGATTTCACCTTTAAATATATTACTTATTTAGGTGATGGGATTATGTTTGCTATTTTAATTATATATTTTTTCTTTATAAGCAAAAAAGAGTCTTTAAAATACGCTATTTCTGGTGTATTAACTTTAATAATAACTACAATAACAAAACGATTAATTTTTATAAAATCTGCAAGACCTGTTGAATATTTTGGTGAAGAAAATTTACATTTAATAAAAGGAGTTAAAATGGCACACTGGCACTCATTTCCTTCTGGACATGCTATAACTGTTTTTATTATAAGTGCACTATTAATTACCTCTATTAAAAATAAAAAACAACAAATATTTATCGTTTTTTGTGCTTTACTAGCTGGTTATTCTAGAGTATATTTATCTCAACATTTTTTAATAGATATTTTTGCTGGATCAATCATAGGAGTAGTTTTAGCTTTGTTAGTAAATCTAATTATGAATAAAATTAATAAAAAATAATTGGACATCTATTTTTATAAGTACAAAATAAAGGTTTCTACAATTGCTCTGTTAATAATTATAACCTCTACAATTTTAAGATTAATTGTAGCAGCAAGTGTAGAGTTTGGAAATGATGAAGTGTATTATTGGTTGTATGCATTGCACCCAGACCTCAGTCATTTTGATCATCCGTCAATGGTTGGTTTTTTTATTCAGTTTTTTACTTTTAATTTATATTTCGATTCTGAAATATGGATTCGATTAGCTGCTATTATTCCAGCAAGTTTTAACATGTTTCTTTTATATAAAATAGGTGTTTCATTAAAAGATGAATTAGCAGGGCTTATAAATATTTTATTGTACAATATTAGTATTTATGGTTTGGTAATATCGGGTACATTTATTTTACCAGATAGCCCATTATTAACTTTTTACCTATTGAGTTTTTTTTATTTTTTAAAAACGCTACCATTAAACCCTAAAGACTCAAATAAAAGTGAATTAGGTATTGCCTTTCTTTTTGCTGGTTTGGCGATATACTCAAAATACCAAGGGGTTTTTATAATATTAGGTGTTGGTTTGTATGTATTATTCTATAACAGAAGTTGGCTAAAAGAAAAGCTTTTATACCTTTTTTTACTAGTGCCTCTAATTCCCATTTTACTCATATTGTATTGGAATTATAGTAATGAATTTGTTAGCTTTTCTTTTCATAATAATAGAGTTTCATTATTAAGTTTTAGTTTTAATAAAACTTCTTTTGTAAGAGAAATTTTAGGACAAATAACATATAATAACCCATTAACTATTTTTTTAATAGTTGCAGTATTACATGCTTATTATAGAAATAAATGGAAAATAGAAAAAAAAGTTTTCCAATTGTTTGCTGTTTTTGTATTTCCTTTAATTTTTACAGTTATTTACTTATCTTTATTCAGAAACACACTACCTCATTGGTCTGGTATTTCTTACATAACATTACTCCCTTTATTAGGTTGGTATGTTGCTGACCAAAAAAAATACATCAAAACAATATCTTACACCTGTCTAGGTATATTTGCACTTCTGTTTTTTGCTAAGACAATTGTAAATAAAGGATGGCTATTGCCTGAAGACACAAACGAAAAACAAGCATTAGGAAGTAACGATTTTACCTTAGATATGTATGGATGGAAACAAGGAGGAAAAAAAGTAGCTTCTTTTTTTGAAAAAAATCCGTCATTAAAAGATATACCAATTGTATCTAATAAATGGTTTCCTGCAGCACATATAGATTATTATATAGCAAAACCAATGGGCAAAAAAGTCTATGCAATAGGTTCATTACAAGACATTCATAAATATTATTGGATCAATAAAAAACAAACACCACAAAGTTCTAAAGTACTCTATATTACTGACAGTAAAAACTTTAAAGACCCTAAAAAGGATGAACTAAAAAAATATATAAAACAAGATTTTTTAACAAAAATTCCAATTATAAGAGAAAAAAAAATAGTGAAATATATTTTTCTTTATTTATTATCTAATATTGATAATTCAAAAAAAAAAAACATAATTCCTTAATAAGCTGCTGTATTTTAGTTTAAATAAGATAAAAATGAGTACCAAATAGCCTGTTTGATAGTAAAACCATTTTAGAAGAAAAGAAACTTTAACGCACTACTTTTAACGATTAAGATTCATAAAATTCGATATAGAAGTGCTGAATACAGCCTAAATTGTAACCTCTCTAAAAAGCGTTTCTAAATTTTTGTTCTGTGCATTTAAGCTCAAAATTTTTAGACCATTTTCTTGAGCAAAATCAAAGACTATTGATCGCATATCTTCTTCACTTTTAAAAGTGATATACCAAGTAGTATCGTTATTATTTTTATAAGAAACTACGTTTGGTAATTTATTTATAAATTGCTCTTCAATCTTATAGTTGAAAGTTACTTCTATTACTTGTTGATTATTCTCTTTGAGTTCTCCTAATTTTTTATCTATTAGAATCTCCCCTTTTTTAATGATGATCACACGATCGCAAACGGCTTCTACTTCTTGCATAATATGCGTAGAAAAAAGCACCGTTTTGTCTTTACCTAATTCTTTTATTAATTCCCTAATCTCTACCAACTGATTAGGATCTAAACCTGTTGTGGGCTCATCTAAGATTAATACTTTTGGGTTGTGTAAAATAGCTGCAGCCAAACCAACTCTTTGTTGATATCCTTTAGAAAGCTGATTAATTTTCTTATGTGCTTCAGAAGTTAATCCTACTTTTTCTATACAAATTTCTATTTGGCTTTTATCAACCTTAAAAATAGATGCATGAAACTGCAAATATTCTCGTACATACATATCTGCATACAAAGGGTTGTGTTCTGGCAAATAGCCAATTACTTTTTGTGCTTGTAATGGGTTTTGTAACACATCTATCTCATCTACAAGAACTTCTCCATCAGTTGGTTTTATAAAACCTGTAAGAATTTTCATCATAGTCGATTTTCCTGCACCATTTGGACCTAAAAAACCAATAATTTGACCTTTATCCGCAGAAAAAGAAACCTGATGTAATGCTTTCTGACTGTTATAAGCCTTAGAAACGGATGTTACTTTTATAGACATAAACAAATGTAGTTTTAATACTATTTATAACGTAAATAAGTTCGTTTTAGTTTGTTGAATTAGAAATATTCAATCGAATTTTTCTAATAGTTTTCATTCTTAACCAAGCAATTTTATGACGTTTTTTATACAACCATAAAGTACCTAAATCTAATAAGAAATAGAACAGACTAATACCACTTGGTGGATTATGACTTGGTAAAAAATCAAAAACTCCCCAAGCTGTAGCTGGCCACTCCCAACATAAATAATTTGTACCAATAATTTCTAGATAGGCAACAGTAACATACATTGCTAGATAAAACAATCTTTCTCTTGGTTTTTTTCTCAATATTAAAAGTGTAGCAATTGTCATTACAAAACCAAAAACATCAAACTTAAAAATTAAAAAAACTGTTGCATAGATAAGTATAAAAATAGTAAGAATTTGCTCTAATTTAACTTTGTGTTTAATGATTGATGATGCTTTAGAGAAATACAAAACACCAACATACACTAAAGCATGACCTGGAGGTACGTAATGCGGTACATTCCCTAATCTATACGTGTACATTCCTAACACAATAGAAAAAAGATATTCGCCAACAATTGCTATAAGAACAGCATAAATCATTTGTTCTCTTACACGCTTATTAACTTGTGAAAAAGCAATAATAAAACCAATAGCCATACTAATATTAGCATATAATTGTGCATTTTCTGTAACTTCTACCATGTGAGAACTATCTAAAAATAGTCCAAAACCAATAAATAAGAAAAGGACTCCTAAACTTTTGGCTGTTGCGTAAAAAGGAGATTTAGATGCTAGTAAACTCATTTGGCTAAAATAAATAAAGTAAACAAAAAATGACTCAATTTCTTGAGTCATTTTTACTTAAAAATTCAATTTATATTATAATTGATACCTTACTCGAAGACTTACAAATCTTGGTAAAATAAAAGTTTCATTTATAGCGTATGAAATAGTACCATTGTTAACACTTGTTGTAGAACCAGTTCCTAAAAGATTACTTCCTACTATTTCGTATTCCCATTTTGCATCTTTATCTTTTCTATAAGCAATTGTTGTATCCCAAATCTTAAATGCATTTTGCTTGTTACCGTCTTGTCTTACTTCGTTATAAGAAAAGTCTGAACGAAGTGTTACAGCATTCCAAATATAAGCATCGAAACTAATTGATGGTTTATGTGTAACTCCTTTTACAATAGCTGCTCTTGCACTGTTGTCTTGATCTGAAAAACTTACAGCATACTTTAAAGTTACATTTGGTGCCTTTCTAAAATTAGTACCAACACTTGTATTGTAAGAATGGCTATTAATAATATTCGTATTTTCTTGTTCATTTACAAATTGATACGTTTTACTATAATTAAAGTTTGCCCCTAATGATGTTTTAATTTTATTAAAAGTTTTACCTACTCTACCAAATGCTGTAAAACTTTCATTGTCTAGTGGCGAATTTATAGCAGTACTACTAGAAACTACAGAACCTGGTTCAAAAATGGTATTTCTGTTTATTTGATCTATCGTTTTTCTATAATTTATTCTTGCAAAAACATTTGTATAATTAAACAAGTTGAAACTAGAATAATTTAAGTTCAAATTGTGTAAACTCGCATTTGTCAACTCCGCATTCCCAAAGAAAAAAGAATTATAACTATTGGCTACAATACCTCTTGCTAATTGATTTACATCTGTAAAATTAACCTCTTGTTTATATGAAAAACGCAAACTTTCGCTTCTTTTAAACTGAGCAATCATATTAAATTCTGGAAAAAATTTCTGAAACGTATCTTTTAATAATTCTGTTTGATATTGTGTGTTTTTTACCGAATACGAATGCACTGTAAAACCAGGCGTAAATGTAAAAATACCTGCTTTTAAACGGTATCTTAAACCCGCATAAATATCTGTAAAATTATATTCTGTATCGTTTGTTGTTCTTGGATTTGTGTTTCCTGGAATTGTAGGACTTGGATTAAAATTAGTTCCATTGTCTAAAATTTGAAAAAACTTAGAATCGAAGTTTTGTTTACTTAAGATGGTTCCTATCACTAAATTCAAATTACTTTTCGAATTTAAAACATTGTAGTAATCTAATTTTGCGTCTAATTGATTCGATTTTACTTTTCTATCTTGTTCTAAATTATAAAACAAATTACTTCTTTCTAAACCTAAACTTTCTGCTGCATCATCAAATCCATCATTATTTGCATCGTCATTATTATTAGGATTATTTTCTAAAGACGCTACATAAAAAGGATCTTCATCTTGTAGCTGATGTTTTACTTCTAAAGCAAAAATATTATTCTCATTTGCTGTATAGAAATAACTTAAATTCTGATTAATAGTGTAAGGAGTTGCTCTTTCAGTTTCTGAAATATCACTTAAAACTTGAGAATTTACAGCATCTGTTCTAAATTCATTTGAAAAACGACCAATAAAATCATAATCTAATTGATTATTGATGTCTTTTTTATAATTCGCACTAAACTTAAACAACCCTGTATTACTCGTTTGATCTGTTAAACTCTGTATAAAGTCATCTGGAGTTATAGGATCTACGTAATCTATACTATTATTGTTTTTCTGACCGTTACTATTACTAGAAAAAATAAGAAATCCGCTTAAATCTAATTTTTTATTTGGCGAGTAACTAAAGTTTAAAGCAGTTAGTTTTGTTTCAATTTTATTTGCATTTCTACTACTTGCAGACAAAAAACCAATACCTGCACTTGCCAAACTAATATTTGTTCCGTTAGAAGGACTTTGACTTCTAAAACCACCACTAAAGCCTCTAATGTCTCCTCTATCTAAGACAACTTCTCCCATATTATTTACATCTCCGATAACATTTAACGTGTATTTTGGTGAGTAATAAAATAATTTTGGTTGAAAAAGGTATAAATTTTCATCTGTAGAATTCCCCGCACCAGCAGTTACATCTCCAAACCAAAAGTTCTTTTTACCTTCTTTTAATTTGATATTGATAGCAACTCGATCTTGATTATCTTGCACTCCTTTTAACTGACTCACATCTCCAAAATTTCTTAAAACCTCAATTTTATCCACAGCATTCGAAGGAATATTTTTTAAGCCTAATTTGGTGTCTCCGTCGAAAAAATCCTTTCCATCAACCATTAACTTCTCGACTTTTTTTCCTTCAATTTCAATTTCTCCTGCATCATTTATTTCTACTCCTGGTAATTTTTTTAGAACGTCTTCTAATTTTCTTTCAGAACCATTTTTAAAAGAATCTGCATTGTAAACAATTGTATCTCCTTTTATAGTTACTGGCATTTTAGATACTATGGTTATTTCATCTAAAGAATTATCTACTTTTAAAATAACATCTTTAAAAAGGTTTTCAGTTTTTGTTTCCACCACAAAATCTGCAGCCTTAAAGCCGATGTAACTTATCTTAATATCGAACGTAGTATTTTTATCTAAATCTAGCTTGTATTTCCCTTTTGCATCTGTAAAACCATAAGAAGACATTTTCTTAGTAATTTTATTTATAGCTAAAACATTTGCCATTTCTAAAGGCTCGCCAATACTATCTTTTACAACACCTGTAAGTGTAATTTGAGCATGAGAAATGAATGAAACCATAAAAATGGTTAATAGTAATATTTTTTTCATCGTATCTTTTTTTGTTGAATCATTTTTTTGTACAATTAAGATCTACCTCTTCCTCCACCATTTCTACCTCTTCCTCTAAAATTTTCTCTCATTTCCTTCATCTTTTGGGTAATCGTTTTAGTATATTCTTCTCTTGTTATTTCTTTTCCTTTTGTTGGCATTTCAATTGCTTCTTTTTCACCAGGATTTAAAACAATTTCTGTGCATAAAATAGTAGTTCTACCTTCGTTAATTTCTAAAATTAAACCTGGCAAACCCCAGTATTCTCCAGGACCATTACTTACAGGTATTTGGGGTGTGTACCACGCCGTTATTACAATTTGTTTCGGTGCTTCATCAACTTTTTCATCCTTTTTCTTATCATCATCTTTTCCTCTTCTAAAGTTTGATAAATCTAAAGGGTTTACATCTTTAGTAAGTGTTGCTTTGTAACAAACATATTCTCCAATTTTCTTTGTCTCACTTCCTAGCTCCCATTCTGGTCTTTCCATTACATCAGAAATTAAAAAATTTTTACCAAAAAATTCTGTAGATTCTAAAGCTATTAAATCTTTGGTGTTTTTATATTTAGTTCCACCACCAGATAAACCTCCAAATCTAAAACCACCACCGGCACCTGGTGCTTCTAATTTTGCATCTTCTTTGTAGATAGAAGACGTTTTATCGAAAGTTAGAATAAATGTTTTTTCTAACATAGATTTCATTCTTTCTGTAATTTGTTTTTTTCTAGCCTCAGACATTTGTCCGTTTCTAGAAAAATTATCTAGATCTATGGTAGATTTAGACATGTAAGTAGCCTTTCCTTGAAAGTCTTTTTGAGCAAAAGTTGATACGGTTATCAATGCTAGAAATAATGTAAATAATGGTTTCATAAGTTTTTTTTATCTAATTTTTATTCAAGAATAACGTTAAGCACTATTTCTTAGACTTATAGAAAACTAAAAAGTTTAATTACTAATTAAAAAAAAATCCTTTATCCCCCAATATTAATTTCGATCGTGCTACCATTACTACTTCCTCTTTTAGAACTAAACCGTTCCATCATTTCTTTAGATTTTTCTGATTGAATTTCATCAAACTTTTTTTGACTTACTTTACAACAATCCGATTACCGAAGCTTTAAAGAGAAGTTCTTTCGGAATTTTCTTGTCGTTATTATTGTCTTTAGGGGTAATTTCTAGTTTGTTTTATCTGTTAAAAATTATCAATAAACAAAAAGAATTAGCAACTATAAAAAACGATTTAATTAGTAACATAACACACGAGTTTAAAATTCCAATTGCAACCATTTCTACCGCAATTGAAGCTATTGAAAGTTTTAATGTTTTAGACGATAAAGAAAAACAAAGAAATACCTTTCGATGTCTTCGGTTCAATTGAAGAAATTACATCAAATGGTAGAGAAATTACTAGAAACTGCCACTTTAGATAGTGAACAATTAATCTTAAAAAAAGAAACCATTAATATTATTGAAACTATTAAAAAATTAGTGGCTAAACATCAGTTTTTACATTCAGAAAAACAAATTAAGTTTTCTTATAACCTACAACCTATTTACTTACAGGTAGATCTTTTTCATTTTGAAAATGCCATTTCTAATTTAATTGACAATGCTGTAAAATATGGTGGAAAAAACATAAAAATTAATATAAATTCAATTTTAAATACCACCCAAATCTCTGTTGCAGATGATGGTTTCGGAATTGATAAAAATCAGCAAGAAAAAATATTTGATAAGTTTTATAGAGTTCCTAAAGGAAATACGCATAACGTAAAAGGCTTTGGAATTGGTTTGTATTACAGTAAAAAAATCATAGAAAAACACGATGGAACTTTAACTTTATCATCAACAAAAAATAGTACTATTTTTAAAATAATCTTGCCTAATGAATAATATAAAAGTGCTTTTAGCTGAAGATGAAGCAAGTTTAGGAATGATTGTAAAAGAAAGTTTAGAAACAAGAGGATTCACCGTTTTTCATGCAGAAAATGGTGAAGAAGCTTTAGATATTTATAAAAATGAGCATCCAGATATTTTAGTTTTAGATATAATGATGCCAATAAAAGATGGTTTTACATTAGCAAAAGAAATAAGGTTAGAGAACAAAGCAATTCCTATCATTTTTCTAACAGCAAAATCTCAAACGAATGATGTTTTAGATGGTTTTAAAAAATGGTGGAAACGATTATTTAAAAAAGCCTTTTTCTATGGAAGAGTTAATTGTTAGAATAACAATCTTTATTAAATAGAGTTGGAGTAAAAACAGATACACAAAACATTAAAATAGGAGAATATTTTTTCAATCTAACCAAACAAACACTTACTTTTTCTACCCAAGAGCAAAGACTTACACATAGAGAAGCACAATTATTATTTTATCTTCACAAAAAAAGGAATCAGGTTTTAGACAGAACATTTATTTTAAATAAACTTTGGGGAAGTGATGATTTTTTTAACGCAAGAAGTATGGATGTTTTTATATCTAAACTAAGAAAGAAGTTAAACAAAGATGAAAATATTCAGATTTTAAACGTGCGAGGTTTTGGTTATAAATTGATTTGTTAATTACTTTTCAAATTATAAATTTTGTGTACCTTTATGCACCCTTTTAACCTTATACTTTATAAATATGCACGTTGCAATTGCAGGAAACATTGGCGCTGGTAAAACCACGCTAACCAAACTTTTAGCGAAACATTACAAATGGGAACCTCACTATGAATCTGTAGATGAGAATCCGTATTTAGATGATTTCTACACAGAAATGGAACGTTGGTCTTTTAATTTACAAGTATATTTTTTAAATAGCCGCTTCAGACAAATTTTAGAGTTAAGAGAAACGGGCAAAAACATTATCCAAGATAGAACCATTTATGAAGATGCACATATTTTTGCACCTAATTTACATGCAATGGGTTTAATGACAAATAGAGACTATAGCAATTATTCTTCTTTATTTGAACTGATGGAAAATTTAGTAAAACCGCCAGATTTATTAATTTATCTACGTGCAGATATTTCTACCTTAGTAGGACAAATTCACAAACGTGGTAGAGAATATGAAAATTCCATTTCTATAGATTATTTAAGCAGATTAAATGAACGTTACGAAGCCTTTATTTCTACTTACACAAAAGGTAAAATATTAATAATTGATGTTGATAATTTAGATTTTGTAGACAACCAAGAAGATTTAGGATATATTATAGATCGAATAGATGCTCAAATAAACGGTTTGTTTTAAACAAAATAAGAATCGAATACTATTTTAAATCCGCTCAATTGAGCGGATTTATTGCTTCTAAAATAAATTTAGAGCTTATTCCTAAAAGGCTTTTCTACTAAATTAATTCGGTAGTAAATCGCAATACCAAAAACTAGTATCGTGGCTTGTTTCTTCTTTTTTAGGTTGATGACAATTGTCATCTTCATTGTCATGCAATGTATAGGATCGCATTACTTTTTCACCTATAGAGAAATGAACAGGCTCTTTAAAAATAGGTCCATCATAAACAAATGTATGAAACTCGCCATTTTCTCCACAAACATCAACATTTTCTGGCAAATCTTTTATAAATTGTTCATTTATAATTCTACCAACAAATTCTTCTCCTAACAACTTCGCGTTTACACAAACAGTAATTGCTTTAAAACCTAAATCTAAAAATTCTTGTAATACTTCTTTGGTGTCTTTTTTCCAAAGCGGATACACTCCAGTAATACCAACTTCATTTAATTTTGAATCTCTATATTTCCTTAAATCTTCTAGAAAAATATCACCAAAAATAGTATGTGTGTATTTTTCTTCAACTAAAGAATCCATAGCGTCTTTCATAATTTCAGAATACAAATCCATGGTAACATCTGCAGGAAATTCTATGGTTTTTAAATTGATTCCTATCGATTTGGCTTGCTCGGTTAACAATTCATTTCTAAGACCATGCATAGAAACTCTATCAAAATCTTTATTTACCGTAGTCACTAATAAATCTAAATTATAATCTGACTTTTGTAGCACTTTATAAAGAGCTAATGCAGAATCCTTCCCTGAACTCCAGTTAAAATATGTTTTTTTCATAGTAATCGTTTACATAAAAAAAATCCTACAAAAAGTAGGATTTTTTTATTTATTTTCTTTTTTGATGTAAAGAAACTGGCTTTTCAACTTTGGTTACTGGGGTTCCGTATAAATCGTAATCTCCAGCTTCATGAATTTTAATATCTATAAACTCACCAATTTTAATATAATGTTCTTTAGCATCTACAATTACATCATTATCTACATCTGGCGAATCAGATTCTGTTCTTCCGTAGAAAAACTCTCCATCTTTTCTATCGAACAAACATCTAAATGTTTTTCCTATTTTTTCTTGATTCAATTCCCACGAAATTTGAGATTGAATTTCCATAATTTCATTTACTCTTTGAAACTTTACTTCTGCAGGCACATCATCTTCTAAAACATACGCACCAGTATTTTCTTCGTGAGAATATTCAAAAGCTCCCATACGTTCAAAACGCATTTCTTCTATCCAATCTTTTAATTCTTGAAACATTTCTTCTGTTTCTCCTGGATACCCAACAATTAATGTAGTTCTAATTGCCATTTTTGGCACAGTTTCTCTAAATTTATGAATTAATGCAGTTGTTTTTTCATGCGTTGTACCACGTTTCATAGACTTTAACAACTCTGTATTAATGTGCTGTAAAGGGATATCTAAATAATTACACACTTTAGGCTCTCTCTTCATTACATCTAAAACATCCATAGGAAAACCTGTAGGAAAAGCATAATGCATTCTAATCCATTCAATTCCGTTTACTTTAGCCAACGCTTCTAACAAATCGGCTAATGCCCTTTTTTTATAAATATCTAAACCGTAATATGTTAAATCTTGTGCAATTAACATTACTTCTTTAATTCCTTTTTCTGCTAATTTTGTTGCTTCTGTAACAATATCTTCAATAGGTGTAGAAACGTGTTTTCCTCTCATTAAAGGAATTGCACAAAATGAACATGGTCTATCACAACCTTCTGCAATCTTTAAATATGCATAATGTTTTGGTGTTGTTGTTAAACGCTCACCAATTAATTCGTGCTTATAATCTGCTTCTAAAACCTTTAATAAATTAGGTAAATCGTGCGTACCAAAATATTGATCTACATTCGGAATTTCTGCTTCTAAATCTGGTTTATAACGTTCACTTAAACAACCAGAAACAAAAACTTTATCAATTTCTCCTGCTTCCTTTCTTTTGGCGTAATGTAAAATAGTATCAATAGACTCCTCTTTTGCCTTACCAATAAAACCACAAGTATTTATTACAACAATATTTCCATCATCTTCTGGATCTTCATGAACAACATCTTTTCCATTAGCTTTCAATTGTCCCATTAATACTTCAGAATCGTAAATATTCTTAGAACAACCTAAAGTAACAACGTTAATCTTATTTTTTTTGATGGTTTTTGTACGCATATTTGTAGCTTTTTACTAATAGCATTAAGCTTTTAGTAGTATATTTTTATAAAATTTTGTTTCAATCTTCACAAAAATTAAAACGAGTGCAAAAATAGTGCTTTTTAAATGATTGGTATTCTTTCTATTGATAGTTTTTAGGCATTTTTCTCACTTTTGTTAATTGTTCGAAAGCATAACCAATTTCTAGTAATTTTCTTTCGGAAAAAGGGACTCCAATAAATGTTAAACTGATAGGTTCTCCAGATTTTTTATACCCCATTGGAACCGTAAGTGTTGGGTACTTTGCAACTGCTGCAATACCAGAATGATAATTATTGATAGACAAAATGGCATCTAAATTTTCATCCTTTAAAGCTTGGAGAAATTTTCGACCTTCTTTTTCTAAATTATTTTTAATAACCTTTAATTCTTTTAATGTAGTTTTATCTTCTACGATGCCATTAAATAACTGCTGTCCATAAGGCATTCTTAAAACAGAATCTTTTAAATTGAATGAAATAACTTCTTTTACCGATTTTATTACTATTTTTTTATCTGAATATTTTGACAAATATTTAGGTAAATCGTATTTCATATCCATATTTAACAAAGTTGTAAAGCCATCAAAATAAATTTCTGGTGGTGTAATTTCGACAATCTCTACACCTACTTTTCTTAATTTATCAATAGTTAAAGTATAAATAGAGTCTGATAAAAGCGAAACTAAAACACCTAATTTTCTACCTTCAAATTTTTGTTTAAATCCGTTTTGATAATAGTCTTCCTCTATTTTTTTGGAGGCAACATCTCTTCTATCATAACCACGCATTGCATTCATAAAAATTGCGTTGTCAATTACATTTTTTGTCATGGGCCCTGGAGTGTCTAATGTTGACGAAATTGGTACAATTCCTGTTCTACTTAAAACTCCAATAGTTGGCTTTAAACCTACTACAGAATTCAAACTAGATGGTGACGTAATTGAACCTGCAGTTTCTGTACCTACTGCTGCCACAGCAAAATTCGCTGCAATTGTAACGCCACTTCCGGCAGAGCTTCCTCCTGTTTCAAATTGGCCTCTTCCATACGGATTTATAGTTTGTCCGCCTATTGCAGAATACCCCAACGGACAACCAGAACAGAAAAAATAAGCCCATTCACTTAAATTTACTTTTCCTAAAATTAACGCGCCATTTTCACGCAGTTTTTCGACAATAAAAGCATCTTTGGTATTTTTATTTTCTGCCAAAGCAATTGCACCTGCGGTTGTTGGCATGTCTTTGGTATTAATATTGTCTTTTAATAACACAGGCATTCCGTATATAGAGTGCTCGTTATTCTCTTTTTTGTGCTGATCTCTTGCTCTTGCTTCTTTTAAAACATCAGGATTTAAACTGATAATACTATTTAACGATTTTGTCGAATCGCTCTCAAATTTCCGAATTCGGTACAAATAAAACAAGGTTAGTTTTTCGTAAGAAAGTTTTCCATCTTTTATATTTTTTTGAAGCGTAGGAATATCTTGCTCTAAAATAAATGGTTTTAATGCAGTATAGTTTTCCTCTGAAAAATAGGCTAAATCTTCATTAAAAGATTCGAAAACTGTATTCATGTCTAAGTATTTAGATTGAAATAATTTAAATTTCATTCTATTATTTTCATGATTCTGTTGCTTTTCTAAAGCACTAGTTTCGTCATATTTTTTAAAAACAACTAGAGGTAATTTCTCTTTTTGGGGCTGACAGCCAATAACAAAAAAAAAGTAAACTGTAAAAAATAAAAGTTTTTTCATGAGTACAAATTAGAACCTCAAAGATAGTATTTTAAACCTTTTTAAAAACACTTGTTGAATATTGAACTTGCAGAAGTAGAAAAAATAAACATCTTAATCAATTAGATATAAAACTCTTTAAGGATATTAAGTTTGCTATTTGCGAGTTAAAGTTATTTAAATTAGACAAAAAAAAAGGTTATTTAATTACTTCTGAAACAACTATATGAGAAGGAAGTGCCATTGCTGCAATTTCACCTGTAATAAAAGCTAATAACAAATCTATAAAATCTGCTTTAGCAATTGTCTTTTTATTAAATTCTATTGCATTGTTTGTTTTCCCAGCAATTGGGCATTTGTTACACTTATCACAAGAACAGTTTGGTTTGTAGTCTGCCATCTCAATACAAGACATCAGTTCTGTTGTTGATGCATCTTTAAACCACGGGAAGAAGCATTAAGAGTTGTAAAACTACCTAGAACACTATGGATAATTCCCTTATCAGTTTTTTTAGTTTTTCTTTTTAAAACGAAAAGTAAAAAAATAAAAATCCCTATTTATTTTCATTATTTACAGTAGCAAAATTTATAAGCAGTTACTACTCTAATAACAAATAAAATTGTGGTCTATTCTAAAAGGTTATTAATACGAACATTGTTTCTTGCAGGCCTACAATTTCTATTACAGATTTAAAATCAACTGGAATAAAACCAATACTCATAGCTTTATGTTTATAGATTTTCATTTCAATCTTTTCACTAATTTATATTATGTATTTAAATGTTTAAAAAAAAAAAACTACCTTTCAATACAGTGATACTGATTTTTGAACATAAAAAAAACTCCTTTTAAGGAGTTTTTTTTATGTTGTATAGCTTAATTATTTTCTAATTAAAAAAAGAATCTACAAATTCATGTTTGTTAAAAACCTGTAAATCGTCAATTCCTTCTCCTACTCCGATATATTTAACAGGTATTTTAAATTGATCTGAAATACCAATTACAACACCACCTTTTGCAGTACCGTCTAATTTAGTAACTGCCAAAGAAGTAACTTCTGTTGCTAATGTAAACTGTTTTGCTTGCTCAAATGCATTTTGCCCAGTCGATCCATCTAAAACCAATAAAACTTCATGTGGTGCATCTTTAACTACCTTTTGCATTACGCGTTTAATTTTAGTTAATTCATTCATTAAATTAACTTTATTATGTAATCTACCAGCGGTGTCTATTATTACAACATCTGCATTTTGTTTTACTGCAGATGTTAAGGTATCAAATGCTACAGAAGCAGGATCAGACCCCATTTCTTGACGTACAATTGGCACATCTGTTCTATCTGCCCAAACTTGTAATTGATCTATTGCTGCTGCTCTAAATGTATCTGCAGCCCCTAAAACTACTTTTAAACCTTGTTTTTTAAACTGACTTGCTAATTTACCTATTGTAGTTGTTTTACCAACTCCATTAACACCAACAACCATTATAACATAAGGTTTTTTATTTTCTGGTATTGTAAATTCTGTTTCATTACCAAGATTCGTTTCCGATAATAAACTTGCTATTTCTTCTCTAAGAATTTTGTTTAATTCGTCTGTACCAACATATTTGTCTTTAGCAACTCTTGCCTCTATCCTTGTAATAATTTTTAACGTTGTTTTTACGCCAACATCAGATGCTACTAAAATCTCTTCTAAATTATCTAGAACATCATCATCTACTTTAGATTTCCCTGCAACGGCTTTAGAAAGTTTATCAAAAAAATTAGTTTTGGTTTTTTCTAACCCTTTGTCTAATGTTTCTTTTTTTTCTTTTGAAAATATCTTTTTAAAAAAACTCATTTTTATATTTTATACGATACAAACGATACGTTAAAAAACGTGCCATTTGTTGGGTTTGGTCAAATTGTCACTTAAAAATCTCTTTTGTGTTAGCTATAGAAAAAATTTTATAGCTACTACCGAAAGCGTAACCTTTTTAAGGTAACACCCAAAAATACGTAATAATAAGACACAAAAAACTACTTTCTAAAATTAGAAAGTAGTTTTTAATATTTTATGTAGTAAATATTACTTTTTAGCTAAAAAGTCATTTACTTTTTCTGGTTGCATGATCGATTCTACAAATGTATAAGCTCCTGTTTTTGGAGATTTTACCATTTTGATAGCTTTACTTAACCTTTTTGAAGATGTTTGTAACGATGCTACTGTTTTTTTTGCCATTGTCTAAATGTTTTTAATCTATGTGCTCTGTTCTGAGTTCTAGATATATTAATTATTTAATTTCTTTGTGAACAGTCATTTTGTTTAAGATAGAGTTAAATTTCTTAATCTCCATTCTATCAGGACTATTCTTCTTGTTCTTAGTTGTAATGTATCTAGAAGTACCTGGTTTACCAGTTGCTTTGTGCTCTGTACATTCTAATATTACTTGAACTCTATTACCTTTTTTTGCCATCTCTGTATAATTTTAATCTGCTTGAACTTACTTAGTTAAAAATCCGTTAGCTCTCGCTTCTTTTATAACTGCAGAAATTCCTTTCTTGTTAATATTTTTTAAAGCAGACGCAGATACTTTTAAAGTAATCCATTTATCTTCTTCTGGAATGAAAAAACGCTTGGTCATTAGATTAGCGTCAAATTTTCTCTTTGTTCTATTCAAAGCGTGAGAAACATTGTTCCCAACCATTGCTTTTTTACCTGTTAATTCACAAACTCTAGACATCTTTTCGACAGTATTTATAGTGTTATCTCTAAACGAGGTGCAAATATACAACTAAATCTAATTCTGAACAAAACAATTTCGCACATATTTTAAAGAATTTCTTTCTGTAAAATTTCTAATGATTTACTTACCGTTCTATTAATTACCTTTTCTCTTGGTTGTCCAAAGTTAAATTCTTGCACAATTTCTTTTTCATCTGAAATAAAAGCAATGTAAACAACACCTACACTTTTGTCCGTTTTGTCTGTAGTTGGGCCTGCATTTCCTGTTACTGCAATTGCATAATCTGTTTCTAGTTTCTGTTTAACTCCTCTTGCCATCTCCAACGCTACTTCTTTACTTACAACGGTATATTTTTTAATGGTTTCTAAGGAAACATCTAGCAAATTATTTTTCATTTCTGCTGAATAGGCAATTATACTTCCTTTATAATATGCAGATGATCCTGCTACCGAAACCAGATTAGCTGCAATTTGGCCTCCAGTTAAACTTTCTGCTGTAGCAATTGTTTTGTTCCTTTTGGTTAGTAACTCTCCTACCCTTTTTTCTAAAGAACTATCGTCATCTATACCTGTAATAATTTCTGGAATTAATTGATAAATTGCTGTTATTTTTTCGTTTAATGCTGTTTCTAGCACTTCTTTGTTTTCTCCTTTGGCAGATAAACGCAATCGAACTTTACCAAAAGACGGCAAATAAGCCAATTTAATATAGGTAGGTAAATTAGTTTCGAACTCATCAATTCTTTCTGCAATGGTACTTTCTCCTTGCCCATAAGTCATAATTGTTTTATGAATAATGAAAGGCAACTTAAATCGTGTTTGAATTCTTGGTAAAACTTCATTGGTAATTAAACCTTTCATTTCATAAGGAACTCCTGGAAGTGACACAAAGACAGTCTCGTTTTCGTAAAACCACATTCCTGGTGCTGTTCCTAAGTTATTCATTAATAAGGTCGCTTTTGAAGGCAATTGTGCTTGCGTACGTTGAATTTCTTTAAACGGATGGTTTATTTTTTGAAATAGTCCTTTTATATGAGCTACAACTTCTGGATATTCTATAAGCTCGGTATCATTAAAGAATTCTGAAATTGTTTTCTTAGTGATATCATCTTTTGTGGGACCTAAACCTCCTGTAATAATAACAATAGCGACTCTTTCTTGCGCTTCCTTTAGTGCGTTTAAAATATGTTGCTTATCATCTTGAATAGAAGTTATCTGATATACTGAAACTCCTATTTTATTTAATTGCTGGCCAATCCACTGTGAGTTTGTGTCTACAATTTGGCCGATAAGAATTTCATCTCCTATAGTTATTATTTCTGCATTCATTGTTTTTTTTAGAATTTCAGCTCTCACAGTTTTTAAAATCTGTGAGGTCTCAATAATTTACTTCACTCGAATATTAAAAGCTTCCTTACCTGCGATAACTCCTTTTAAGTTATCATTTTCTACAACTTTACCAACTCCTGCTGGTGTTCCTGTAAAAATAATATCTCCTTTTTTTAGGGTGAAGTATTGCGAAACATAAGAGATCAATTCATCCGTTTTCCACAACATTGCATTGGTGTTTCCATATTGAACAATTTCATCATTCTTATACAATTGAAATTGTAAGTTTTCTAAATCGAAGTCTTCCTTCGGATAAAATTCACCCACAACCGCACTTCCATCAAATGCTTTGGCTTTTTCCCAGGGCAAGCCTTTTTCTTTGCAGTTTGCTTGCACATCTCTCGCTGTAAAATCGATTCCTAGTCCGATTTCATCATAATATTTATGTGCAAACTTTGCATCTATATGTTTACCTACTTTATTAATTTTTATTAAAACCTCTACTTCATAATGAACATCATTAGAAAAAGGAGGAATAAAGAACGGATTTTTCCTTGGTAGAATTGCTGAATCTGGCTTTAGAAAAACAACAGGACTTTCTGGTTTTTCGTTTGCTAATTCTTCAATATGTTTTGCGTAATTGCGCCCAATACAAATTATTTTCATAAATAATTACGAATTATAAATTCAGAATTACGAATTAATTTTCTTTCAATTCGTAATTCACAATTAAAAATTAATCAATTGATTATGGTATCCAAACTTTAGGGAAATTAGGTTTTCTCTTTTCAAGAAAAGCATCTCTTCCTTCTTTTGCTTCGTCTGTCATATATGCCAAACGCGTTGCTTCCCCAGCAAAAACCTGCTGACCAACCATACCATCATCTGTTAAATTCATGGCAAATTTTAGCATTTTTATAGAAGTTGGCGATTTCTCTAAAATCTCTTGTGCCCATTCGTAAGCTGTGTTTTCTAGGTCGTCATGCGGAATAACAGCATTTACCATTCCCATATCATACGCTTCTTGTGCAGAATAATTTCTTCCTAAAAAGAAAATTTCTCTTGCTCTTTTTTGTCCAACCATTTTTGCCAAATATGCTGAGCCATAACCACCATCAAAAGAAGTTACATCTGCATCTGTTTGTTTAAAAATAGCGTGCTCTTTACTTGCCAAAGTTAAATCGCAAACAACATGCAAACTATGTCCGCCACCAACTGCCCAACCTGGTACAACTGCAATTACTGCTTTTGGCATAAAACGAATTAATCGCTGCACTTCTAAAATATTTAGTCTGTGATACCCATCTTCACCTACATACCCTTGATGACCACGTGCTCTTTGGTCTCCACCAGAACAGAAAGAATACACTCCATCTTTTGTACTTGGTCCTTCTGCAGAAAGAAGTACAACACCTATCGATGTATCTTCGCCAGCATCATAAAAAGCATCATATAATTCTTTAGTTGTTTTTGGTCTAAAAGCATTTCTAACATTAGGCCTGTTAAACGCTATTCTAGCAACTCCATTACATTTTTTATAGGTAATATCTTCGTATTCTTTAACAGTTTTCCACTCGGGTTGTATCATATTTTTGTATTTTAGACGTTATAAAAGAGAACAAAATATTCTTATCTACAAAAATAAACATTCTAAATGATGATTCAAAAATCGCTTCCATTATTATTCTTATTTTTTTCAGTTTGTGGTTTTTCACAAAAAATTATAAATAAAACAATATCATCTGATTACGTAGATGATAAAAGAGAAATAAAAATATACCTTCCGGAAGGTTATGATGAAAAGGAAAAGAGAAATTACCCGTTAGCAATTGTTTTAGATGCGGAGTACTTGTTTGATGTATATGTTGGAAATGCAGTATTGTTTGCCGCAAAAGATAAAGCGCCAAAACAAATTATTGTGGGTGTTACAATGGCAAAAACCAGAGAAAAAGATACTTATTTCAATATAAACAATGGAAATTTAACAACTGATAATGAGAAGTTTTATCAGTTTATAAAAAATGAAGTCATTTTTGATATTGAAAGTAATTATAAGACTTCGCCCTTTATCTCTATTATTGGTGAAGGAACTTCAGCTAACTTAATTACAAATTTTCTAAGAGAGCAGACTCCGTTTATTAACACTTACATCTGTATAAATCCTAATTTTTCAGATTTTATAGGCGGACAAATGCAAACATATAATTTACCAAGATTCGAGAAAGAAGACAATACTTTTTATTTTTACACAAATAACTCACCCATGCTTTCTGATGCAAAACAAACTAGAATTGGTGAATTACAAAAAGGACTCTCTAACTTGGCTCTTAAAAACTTTAATGTTATTAATGACACCATTCAGACAAAAAGCAGCGTTTCTGCAATTAGCGAAGCCATTCCTAGAGCGCTAACAAAGGTTTTTGAAATTTATTCGGCAATATCTAAAGAAGAGTTTGATAAGAAGGTAAAAGACTTGTCACCTTTAGATGCTATTTCTTATTTAGAGAATAAATATTTAGATATCGAGTTTTTATTCGGAAGTAATTTAGGAATTAGAGAACAAGATATTTTTGCAATCGAAAAGATAATTATTGAAAAAGAAAACGGAGATCAATTATTAAACTTTGGTAAAATGATCTTAAAACTTTTTCCCGCTTCTCCTTTAGGTAACTATTATATTGGTCGCTATTATGAAGAAGGTAAAAACATTAAAAAAGCGCTGTATTACTATAAAATAGGATACGGAAAAATGGATCCTGCAGACCCAAATTCCGATGCCTTTTATGAAAATATACTAAGACTAGGTGGTCGTTAATTTAATTGGTAGTATTTCAGTAGGCATTATCTCCATAAGTTACTGACTAAAATAATGCCTACTGAAGACTATTTTACCAACTCAATTCTATCTTCCTTAATTACAATTAGTTTTTGCTTGTACAAATTACCAACCGCTTTTTTAAATGCTTTCTTACTCATTTTCATATGGAAACGGATAGAATCTGGAGAGCTTTTATCAGTAATTAAAATAAAACCTTCTCTACTATCTTTTAATCTAGCAAGTACTTTATCAACATCAGAATCAATCACATTTCTAAAACCTTGTGGTCTTAAAGAAACGTCTATTTTCCCATCTTCACGAATATTTTTAACATACCCAACAACCTCCATGTTCTCTTCTAATTCCTGAAAAACTTCACTTCTAAAAAGTAAACCATCAAATTCTTCATTAATTAAAACAGTGTACCCTAAACCTGTTTCCGTTTCAATTATTAAATTTACTTTCTCTCCCTCTTTCAAGTTCATTGCGCCTTCTTGCAAATTATCTTCTCCGTCTTGTAAATTATCTTCACCTTCTCGTAAATCCTCTTGTAAACCCATTACTGTATATATTTAAAATATTCCTTTAAAATTAAATCATTTTCTTCACTTGGCGTAAAGATTTCTAATATTTTTGGTTTTTCTGATGTTTCATAAAAACCATTTAACTGTGCCGTTACTGTTTCTGTTGTGTTTGCTATTAAATAATCGAAGCCGTACATTTTACATAAATGTTCTGCTGTTAAGTTATGCGGAGTCTCAAAATATTTAGCTGCATTTGTAGTTCCTGGTCCTGGAATAATTTTAAAAATTCCACCACCAGAATTATTAATTACTATAATTCTAAAATTCTTTTTAATATTGGTGTTCCACAACGCATTACTGTCGTAGAAAAAACTTAAATCTCCTGTTATAAATACAGTCTGCTTTTCTGATGCAAGAGCTGCGCCAATAGCGGTACTTGTACTACCATCAATTCCACTTGTACCTCTATTACAAAATACATTATTTGTTTTATGAATACTAAACAATTGCGCGTATCTAATAATAGAACTGTTGCTAATTTGTAACTGACTATGATTAGGAACACCTTCTATAATCTGTTCAAAAACTTTAAAGTCTGAGTGTTTAGTAGTTGATAAATATGCAGCGTGTTTAACTCGTTTCTCATCACGAAACTGCAACCACTTTTGCTGATACTTACTTTCTCTTTTTATTATTGTACTATTAAACTTCGAAAAGAAATCTAACGGTTTTATTTGAATAAATTCTGACAAACAAAAAAACGTATTTACGGCTTTCTTTTCATCGATATTCCAATGGTGTTTTGGTGGATACTTTCTTAAAAATTGTTTTACTTTTTTAGAAACAATCATGCCTCCAAAAGTGATTAATACTTCTGGTTTTAAATCTTCAAACTGATCCTCATCCAAAGAAAAAATTAACTGATCTATAGAATCTATTGCTTTATGTTGATGTAAATTCGATGTAGTTTCTATTAAGATTAGTACAGACTCATCATCCGCATACAAATCCATTAATTGATGTAAATCTTCATTAGGATAATTAACACCAACAAGAATCATTTTCTTTTCGGCTGCATTCCAAATTTTAGACAAATAATTATAATCTATATGAGAATTATCTAAAGAACTTAAAGAAATATGCGGAAAATTAAAAGGAGTTAATTCTTCAACGGTTTCATACAAAGGTTCATCAAAAGGAACATTTATATGCACAGGTCCTTTTTGTGAAACTGCTATTTGCAAAGCTTCTCCTATTAATTGAGAGTTTCGCGTTTTGTATTTCTCGTTTTCAATCAAATTTGCAGAAAATAAAATATGATTTTCAAACACGTTTTCTTGACGAATCGTTTGTCCGTCGCCAATATCAATTAAATGTTTTGGTCTGTCTGCAGAAATTACAACTAACGGAATGTTACTATAAAAAGCTTCTGCAATTGCAGGATAATAATTTAACAAAGCAGAACCAGAAGTGCACACAATTGCAACCGGTTTTTGCGTTTGTTGCGCAATACCTAATGCAAAAAAAGCAGCACAACGCTCATCTACCACGCTTAATGTTTCAATCTCTGGGTGGTTCGAAAAACCAACTGTTAAAGGAGCATTTCGTGAACCAGGAGAAATAACAACCGTATCAATATTAAATTGACAACAGGCTGATATTACAATTTGTGCGAGTTCTTTTTTTGGATACATTTTTAAATCTTTTAAGATTTAAAAGTTTTTAGTTGTTGGTTTTTAGTTTTTAGTGAGCACTCTTAACCAAAAAACAAACAAGCAAAAACCATTCTATTTAACTATTAGTTATTAAACAAGCTTAGCCCTGATTGAGCGGTTTGTTTGAGCTCTTTTTTGCATTTTCGCAAAAAAAGCGAGTAGCGAAAGCAGGAAATAGCTTCTAATTATATTTAAAATTTTAGTTGTTGATTTTAAGTGAAAAGTGCATACTAAAAACCAACAACTAAAAACTATTTTCTAGTTTCCTTTCTTGTAATCTTCTAAAAACTTAGCCAAACCACTATCTGTTAAAGGGTGTCTTAACAAACCTTCGATTGCGCTTAAAGGCCCCGTCATTACATCAGACCCTAATTTTGCACAATCAATAATGTGCATTGTATGACGCACAGAAGCAGCTAAAATCTGCGTTTCAAATCCGTAATTATCATAAATTAAACGAATCTCAGAAATTAAGTTTAAACCATCTGTAGAAATATCATCTAAACGACCAATAAACGGCGAAACATACGTTGCACCTGCTTTTGCTGCCAATAAAGCCTGACCCGCAGAAAACACCAACGTTACGTTTGTTTTAATTCCTTTAGAAGAAAAGTATTTACACGCTTTTATACCATCTTTTATCATTGGTAATTTTACCACAATTTGCGGATTTAAAGCAGCCAAAGCTTCACCTTCTTTTACCATTCCGTCAAAATCTGTAGCAATTACTTCTGCAGAAACATCACCTTCTACCAACTCACAAATTTCTTTGTAATGGTTAATAATGTTCACTTCACCAGTAATTCCTTCTTTAGCCATTAAAGACGGGTTTGTAGTTACACCATCTAAAATACCTAAAGCTTGCGCTTCTTTAATTTGCTCTAAATTTGCTGTGTCAATAAAAAATTTCATTTGTGTTTATTTTAATATAGTTGTGTTATTATAATTGTCATTTAAATCGGAGTCGAAGTATTTGGGCGTTCGAGCGGGCTTTACGCACTCGCTTTTTTTGTTAGAAAAAAACAAAAAAGAGCTCAAACAACTGCTTCAATCCCTAACGCAAAGATAGTTACTTGCTTATAATTTCAGGAAGTGAAATAAAAGTATTTTATGACTACTTATAAACATTAAAACAAAATCTTGTTTACAATTTATAATGATTCATTAACATCTTTTCAAACCAAGTATCTGGCAAAATTCGTTTTAAAACAACAGAAAACTTATCTAAAGTTCCACCCACTTTGTAATGAATCTTAGGATTCTTCGTATTTATAACTTTATAAACCGCTTTTGCCATCTCTATAGGATCCATTCCACCACTCACATGCGCATCCATTAAATCTAAATTTGCTTGGTAATTCTCTTTATAAGCAGAGTTTTCAAAAACAGGTGTGTGATATCTTCCTGCTGCAATATTGGTCGCAAAATCTCCAGGAGCAACATTTATAACCTTAATTCCGAAGGGTTTTACCTCCATACTTGCTGCTTCTGTAACCGTTTCTAAAGCTCCTTTTGTGGCAGAATACAAACCTCTAAAAGGCAAGCCCATATAACCAGCAATAGAAGTTACATTTATAATGATTCCATGTTTTTGCTTACGCATTTGTGGCAAAACAGCTTTCATTACATCTATGGCACCAAATAAATTGGTATTAAAAACAGCACGCATTTCATCTGTTGGCGTATCTTCAATTGCCCCTGTAATTCCCATTCCTGCATTGTTTACCAATACATCTAACCTTCCTTCTTTTTTAACAATAAAATCTACAGCAGTAGCAATTGTATCAACTTTTAAAACATCTAAAGCAATTAGTTCAAAAGAAAAAGTTTCAAGATTTTTAGGATTTCTACTTGTTCCATATACTTTATATCCTTTTTCAGATAAAAACGTAGCAATAGATTTCCCTATTCCAGAGGAAGCTCCAGTAATTAACACAACTTTAGACATAAAATAGTAAATGATTGAAAATTAAAAAACATTCTACAAATTGAATATTTGGTGCAAATATCTTAAAAGTAAATGAAGGAAACTAAAAACGAGAAAGTTAATAACTATTATAAAAAAGAAAAATTCTGAAGAGATTTAGAATTAAATAGAAGAAATAAAAAATGGCAAGCTACCTACATCACACCGCTACAACCTAATACCTTTGCTGCGTTCCCGCCCTGGAGGATTCAAAGGGAGCTAGTTGTGTAGGACTTGCCGAGGCAAATTTACAACAGATTTTCCTTATGGCAATTAAAAATTTACAGTTTTTTTTGTAACATTTTTAAATTACTGAATACTAATCTATTGTTGAGATCATTCATCAAAAAAAAATTAAAAAATAAGACTATCTCAATGAAATGAATATATTTGTACAACTAACTAAATTTTAAAAAATGGAAAATCAAGTAAATAGTAAAGGTTTTATCGTAAACAATGGTGTTATATTAGGTGTAGCAAGTGTGATTTTTGCGCTGGTATTGTACGCAACTGGTAATCATTTAAAACCTCACTGGTCTGCTTCTGTTATTAATGCTATAATTTTTATTGGAACAATTATATACGGAATTAAACAATATAAGGCAGCAAACAATGGTTTTCTTTCTTGGGGACAAGGTGTTAAAGTTGGTGTAGGAGTCGCTATAGTTGGTGGTTTAATTTTGGTAATTTACAATTACCTTTTTACAAATTTTATTGAACCAGACTTTATGCAACAAATGATGGACATTCAAAATCAGGCTTTTTTAGATCAAGGAATGTCTGAAGAACAGGTTGAAGCTGCAAATCAAATGGGTAAAGCTTTTCAAGGACCATTTTTACTAGCTGCTTTAGGCATTATTAGTTATGCTATTGGAGGCTTTGTAGTTGCTGCGATTGCTGCTGCAATTATGAAAAAATCTGAAGAAGAAACATACTAATACAATACTTTTAGATTCTATAAGTTCTAAAAATGAACTTAAAAAATTAAACTTAATATCAACTTATGGATATTTCGGTAGTTATACCACTTCTTAACGAAGAAGAATCTTTACAAGAATTACACGATTGGATTGCAAAAGTTATGCAATCCAATCGTTATTTATATGAAATAATTTTTATTGATGACGGAAGTACAGATACTTCTTGGAATGTTATCGAAAAATTATCCTCAGAAAACAACGCTGTAAAAGGAATTCGTTTTCAAAGAAACTTTGGAAAATCGCAAGCTTTAGATGCTGGTTTCGAACTCGCAAAAGGCGACGTTGTTATTACCATGGATGCCGACTTACAAGACAATCCAGACGAAATACCAGAACTATACGACCTAATCATTAAAGAGGATTTCGACCTTATTTCTGGTTGGAAAAAGAAACGATATGACAATGTTGTAACAAAAAACATTCCTTCTAAATTATTTAATGCTGCTGCCAGAAAAACTTCAGGATTAAAATTACACGATTTTAACTGTGGTTTAAAAGCCTACAAAAACATTGTTATTAAAACCGTAAAAGTTAGCGGAGAAATGCATAGATACATTCCTGTTTTAGCTAAAAATGAAGGTTTTAATAAAATTGGAGAAAAAGTAGTACAGCACCAAGCTAGAAAATACGGAGTCACAAAATTTGGTATGGACCGTTTTGTAAATGGTTTTTTAGATTTAATTACCATCTCTTTCTTATCCAAATTTGGAAAAAGACCCATGCATTTTTTTGGTCTTTGGGGAACAATTATGTTTTTATTCGGAACAACATCTGCATTTTATATCGGCCTTCTAAAGATTTATAAACTTTACAATGGCATTAAAACAATTCTAGTTACAGACAATCCGTGGTTTTTTATTGCATTGACCTCTATGATTTTAGGAACTTTATTGTTTTTAGCAGGTTTTATTGGCGAATTAATAATTAAGACCAAAAGTAACGAAAAACACTATTCTGTTAAAGAAAAACTCAATTTCTAAAATGTATATTTGCATTTTATGACCATAACTTATTCAATTAAAAATGAGCGAAATATTAGACAAAGCAAAACAATGGTTAACACCTACTTTTGATGCAGAAACTCAACAAGAGATTCAAGAATTAATTGCTTCTAATTCTTCTGATTTAGCAGACAGGTTCTACAAAAACATGGAATTTGGTACTGGTGGAATGCGTGGAGTTATGGGCGCAGGAACGAACAGAATTAATAAATACACGCTAGGTAGAGCAACCCAAGGTTTGTCTAATTATTTAATAGAAAACGTTAAAAAAGAACAATTAAGTGTTGTAATTGCTTACGATTGTAGACATAACAGTAAGAAATTTGCTAAAATTGTTTCCGATGTTTTTTCTGCGAATAATATTAAAGTGTATTTGTTTGAAGATTTAAGAGCAACACCAGAATTATCTTTTGCAGTGCGTCATTTAGGTTGTGATGCTGGTATTGTTTTAACCGCTTCCCATAATCCGCCAGAATATAATGGTTATAAAGTATATTGGGCAGATGGCGGACAAATTGTACCTCCGCACGATGGTGGAATTATTGGAAACGTAAATGCTTTAGATTTCTCTGAAATTAAATTCGAAGCTAATGAAAACTTAATTGAAACCATAGGTAAAGAAGTTGATGACGCTTTTATTGAGGGGGCTGTGAAAAACGGTTCTTTATCAGATAAAATAGATAGAAAAAATTTAAAAATTGTTTTTACTTCTTTACATGGAACTTCTATTGTTTCTGTACCAGATGCGTTGGTAAAAGCAGGTTATACAGACGTACACATTGTTGAAGAACAAAGAGCTCCAGACGGCGATTTTCCTACCGTAAAATCTCCAAACCCAGAAGAACCAGAAGCTTTAAAAATGGCAACCGATTTGGCAAACAAAATTGGTGCAGATATTGTAATTGGTACAGACCCAGATTGCGATAGACTAGGTGTTGCTGTTAGAGATACAGATGGCAACATGAAATTAATGAATGGGAACCAAACAATGGTTGTTATGACAGAATTTCTTCTGAAAAAATGGAAAGAAGCTGGTGAAATTAATGGAAATCAGTTTGTGGGTTCTACAATTGTTTCTACAGAATTAGTTAACAAAGCTGCAGAAAGTTATGGTGTAGAAACCAAGGTTGGTTTAACTGGTTTTAAGTGGATTGCTAAAATGATTAGAGACCATGAATCTATGGATTTTATTGGTGGTGGTGAAGAAAGTTTTGGGTATATGATTGGAGATTTTGTTAGAGATAAAGATGCCGTAACCGCAACACTTTTAGCTTGTGAAATTGCAGCTTTAGCGAAACAAAACGGAAGTTCTTTTTATGAGGAATTGTTAAGTATTTATGTTAGAAATAACTTCTATAAGGAGCATTTAATTTCTATTACTAAGAAAGGAATGGACGGTGCTGCAGAAATTGAGCAAATGTTAAGCGACATGCGTAACAACCCTTTAACAGAAATTGACGGAGAAAAAGTAGAATTTCTTTCTGACTATGATGCAGCAACAAGAAAAAACTTAATTACTGGTGAAGTAACAAACATCGATTTACCAAAATCTAATGTTTTAATTTATCAAACGGCAAACGGAACAAGAATTGCAGCGAGACCAAGCGGAACAGAACCTAAAATAAAATTTTATTTTAGTGTGAACACAAAGTTAGACGATGCTAAAAATGCAGCGAATATTGAAGCTAAGTTGGATGCTAAAATCCAACGAATTATTAAAGAAATGAAACTAGATTAATGGGTTATTTTAAAGATATTTTAAAATATGAGAAAAAGTATCGAAAATTTACAATTCTAAATATTCTTTTCAACATACTTTACGCAATTTTTAATGTGCTATCTGTCTTAGCATTTATTCCTGTTTTAGGTATTCTCTTTAGTACAGATAAAAAGGTTATAGAAGAACCGGCTTATAATGGTTTATTAAGTATTGGAAAGTATTTGAAAGATAGCTTTTATCTTTTTATCTCTCAAAAAATCGAAAATAATGGAGAAATAAATACACTTCTTTTTATATGTTTATTGGCATTATCATTATTTTTTTTCAAAAACTTATTTAGGTATTTAGCCTCTTATGTCATCACTTTTTTAAGAACAGGTATCGTGAAAGATTTACGCGATAAATTATACCATAAGATTGTAGAATTGCCAATCTCTTATTTTTCAGAAAAAAGAAAAGGAGATATTATTGCTCGCATGACTTCCGATGTACAAGAAGTAGAAAGTTCTATTTTAAAATCGATAGAAGTAATTGTTAGAGAACCTTTAACGGTTATTATTTCTATAAGTATTATGCTTTTTATGAGTATAAAATTAACGCTCTTTGTATTTGTTTTGCTGCCAGTTTCTGGATTTATAATTTCATCAATTAGTAAAAAATTAAAGGCAAATTCTGCTAAAGCGCAAAAAGAGATCGGTAACTTTCTGTCTTTTATAGAAGAAACCTTAACAGGTTTAAGAATTATAAAAGGTTTTAATGCAGAAAGTGTAATTGAGAAAAAATTTAATAATTCTACATTAAATTTTAAACAGTTAATGACAAATGTTTTTCATAGACAAACTTTAGCTTCACCAATGAGTGAGTTTTTGGGTTCTGCAACCATCATTGCAATCCTTTGGTATGGAGGAACAGAAGTTTTATCTAATACAAGCGCGCTGCAGCCAGATGAGTTTTTTGGGTATATTGTTCTATTCTACACTGTTTTAAATCCCATAAAATTAATTACCACTACATTTTACAACATCCAAAAAGGAGAGGCTTCTGCTGAAAGAATTATGACGGTCTTAAATACTGAAAATAGTATTAAAGACAAACCTAATGCAATTGTAAAAGAAGATTTTACTACTAAAATTGAATTTAAAAATATATCGTTTAAATATAAAAACGATTACGTTTTAAAAGACTTTTCATTAACCATTAACAAAGGAGAAACAGTTGCTTTGGTTGGACAATCTGGAAGTGGAAAATCTACCTTAGCAAACCTTATTACTCGTTTTTATGATGTTAATAAAGGTGAAGTTCTTATTGATGACAACAATATTAAAGACGTTACAAAAAAATCTTTGAGAGATTTAATGGGAATTGTTTCTCAAGATTCTATTTTATTTAATGACACAATAGCAAACAACATTAAATTAGGGATTCAAAATGCAACAGATACCGCTATTCTAGAAGCTGCAAAAATTGCAAATGCTGATGAATTTATTCAAAATTTACCAGAAAAATACCATACCAATATTGGTGATAGTGGAAACACACTTTCGGGCGGACAAAAACAACGTTTGTCTATTGCGAGAGCTGTTTTAAAGAATCCACCAATTATGATTTTAGATGAAGCAACCTCTGCTTTAGACACAGAATCTGAACAGTTGGTACAAATTGCCTTAGAAAAAATGATGCAAAACAGAACTTCTTTGGTCATTGCACACAGACTTTCTACCATTCAAAAAGCGGATAAAATTGTGGTAATGAAAAAAGGGAAAATTGTAGAACAGGGAAAACACGAAGAATTACTTGCTAAAAAAGGAGAGTACTTTAAGTTGGTAACAATGCAATCTTTAAGCTAAAATATTATTAAAACACCTAAAAAGACCAATGCTATTTCGTAAATAACATTGGTCTTTTTGTTTCTTTTATATTTCTAAGAAAAGTATATTAAACTAATAATAGCTATATAACTAGCGTTAAACCTAGCTTCTGCCCTAATTTAAGCATAAAATTATGACAAGCTTTGTGTTCATTAGGTATTTTACCATCTAAAATAGCTTCTTTTATAGCCTCTTTTATTTGTCCGATTTCTCTACATGGTTCTAAGTTAAATGCCGCAATTATTTCTTCACCAGAAATTGGTGGTTGAAAGTTACGAACGCGATCTCTTTCTTCTACTTCTTTTATTTTAGAACGAACCACCTCGAAATTAGCATGGTATCTTTTAAATTTTTTCGGGTTTTTTGTAGTAATATCTGCTTCACAAAGTGTCATTAAAGAATTAATATCATCACCCGCATCAAAAACTAAACGCCTAACCGCAGCATCTGTAACGTCACTTGCTAAAACAATAGGGCGAGAACTTAACATGACCATTTTCTGGACAAACTTCATTTTATTGTTCAATGGCATTTTTAATCTTTTAAAGATTTTATTTACCATTTTAGACCCCACAAATTCATGAGAATGGAACGTCCAACCTACTTTTTTACTGAATTTTTTGGTAGGTGCTTTACCAATATCATGCAATAAAGCTGCCCAACGCAACCAAACATCTTGGGTATATTCAGAAATATTATCTACTACTTCTAAGGTATGATAAAAGTTATCTTTATGCTTCTGCCCTTCCACCTCTTCTACTCCTTTCAAATCGATTAACTCAGGTAGAATTTGTGATAATAACTTTGTTTCTTCTAATAATAAAAATCCGATTGATGGTTTTACTGATGACATTATTTTATTCAATTCATCAACAATTCGTTCTCTTGTAATAATATTTAATCTTTCTGAATTTTTTGTAATTGCAGAAAGTGAATTTTCTTCAATAGTAAAATTTAATTGTGAGGCGAATCGTATCGCTCTCATCATTCTTAAAGGATCATCAGAGTAGGTAATATCAGGATTCAAAGGAGTTCTAATGATTCCTTTTTCTAAGTCCTCCATTCCGTTAAACGGATCTAATAATTCACCAAAAGTTCCTTCATTTAAACTTAAAGCCAATGCATTTATAGTAAAATCTCTTCTGTTTTGGTCATCCTGTAAACTACCTTTTGAGACTTCTGGGTTTCTGCTCTCTTCAGAATACGATTCTTTTCTAGCACCAACAAACTCAATTTCTATGTCTTTGTAACGCAACATTGCTGTTCCGTACGTTTTAAAAACTTGTACTTTTGGTTTCTTTGGCAATAATTTAGAAACTGCTTGAGCTAACTCAATGCCGCTACCAACTGCCACTATATCTATATCTTTTGGGCTCCCTCTTTTTAAGAAAAAATCACGAACAAAACCACCAATTACATAACTATCTATTTGTAGTTGACTGGACGCTTTTGATATAATATTAAATATTTCTAATGAAATTGCTTCTTTATGATTCATAAATATTCGAAATCAAATTTCTTTTAAGATGTTCTAAATGAAAGTCTACAAAATAATTGTAAAATAAAAAAAAACAAAATTACAAAATATAGAAAGATTTACTAGTAATAAAATGTTCTTTTGAAGTTATAAAATGATAATTTATTTATCTTTACTTTCTTAATGATAGAAATTCTATTTGATGAAACCTTTAAAATATTATTTTCATAATTTTTTCCTTAACACAAAACCTGATAGTTCAATAATCAGTACAAAGAACATTCAAGATTCCTTTAATTATCTAGACAAAAGGTTACTACAAAAAGAACGATTATTTTTCGTTAGATTTGGAGATGGTGAATTTATTACAATGCTGAAAAAGAATCACAGAAACTATATATATAATGAAGGTTTAGACAAAGAGGTGCAAAATTCTTTCACGATAAAAGATAGTAATTACCTAATTTCCTGCCCAATTAACTACCCTTATGATGAGTATCATGCAAAAGGAATTTACAAACAATTTTCTTGGCAGCAAGAAATGATTGATGTTATAGAACAAAAAAACTTTAAAACTGATTTTATTTTCGAAAACCCTTGTATTTTCCAATGTATGGCCGTTTTTAATCCTAAAAAACTAAATTTATTTTTAAATAAGCATGTTCGTAATAAAAGGAAAATGTTTGTGGGAAGTACTGATCAAAAAGTTACAGAAAGTTTATACGGGAAGATTGACTATTTTGTGAAAATTCCTGCTAAAAATGCATATGAAACTATTGAAGAGTGGTGGCCAGAAATTGAGAGAAATATCGACAAAGTAGATTTAATAATTCCTTCTGCAGGAAGTTCATCAAATGCAATTGCCTTAAGATTATGGGACATGAATTGTGACGTAAAATTAATTGATTTGGGGTCTATTGTAGATGCTGCAGCAAGAAAAGTATCTAGAACATGGATACGTTTACAAGGACATAAAATTTTACCAATTCTAAACCCAATACCAAAAATGACGTTTAAAGAAAAATTTAAATATTTTAAAAAAGATGTGAAATTCTTTTTTAGAAATCAAGTGATTTAATTGAAATTAAATTTCGTTTTTACTATTAACAGACCTTGAAAGTTAATTCTATTTTTTTTGATGTAATTTTAACTACTAAAGGATTTCAAAAAAAAATATTAGTTTGTAGATTAACATATTCGATTAAATTTCAATGATTATATAAAAAATAAGAAACTTTAGCTTTTCAAATAAAACTACTTTGAATATTCCTACATAAATTACTAACTGATATTACAAACTTTCTATATAATTTTTAAATTTTTCACGAACTAATAAAGCATCAAACTCTGTTACAATTTTATTTCTTCCGTTTTTTCCAAACTCAGAAATTAAATAGTTCTTAGTATTTAACTCTTTTATTTTGGCAACAAAAGCCTTCACGTCATTTACTTCTGTTAAAAAGCCATTTTCTTTTTCAACAATCAATTCTGGATTGCTACTTATATTAAAGGCAACAACAGGTTTTTCGCATAACATTGCCTCTGCAATAACATAACCAAAACCTTCCCATAAAGAAGATAATAAAAACACATCTAGTTTAGACATAAATAACTTTGGATTATCTACAAAGCCTACGAGTTTTACTTCATTTTCTAAATTAAATTCTTTTGTTTTATTTATAAGTGCTTCTTTTAATTTCCCTTCTCCACCAATGATTAACTTAAATGGAAAATTTTCATTCTTTAAAACTTTTGCAACTTCTAACAGGAAAAATTGATTTTTCTGTTTTACTAACCGTCCTAAGTTCCCTAATGTAAAGACCTTATTATTTTCTACTTTAATAGTGTCAAAATCTTCTAAAAACTTTTGAGTCTCAATTCCGTTTGGAATAACAATAATTTTATCCTTTGGAAAAATATTTTTATTCTTTGCATTAATAGTTTCTTTTGTTGCAAAAGAATTTGCCAAAACATCTGTAATAATATTAGAAAAAAAATATCTATTAATGAATGAATTCTTAATAGGAATTGCGCTTCCTCTTCTATAAATAATATTTTTAACTCCTGCTTTTTTTGCTGCCAAACCAGCAAATTTCATGTCTTGAGATGAATTTATTACAATAACATCTACAGCTGCAGCTCTAAGAACCTTGGCTACTTTGTTGACTTTAATAAAATTTAAATAAGAAAAATTACCTACTTCTATAAAATACTTCTTTAAATTATCATTTTTAATCCTATCATTTAAAGCACTTTTAATATTCAAAAAAAACAAAATATTATAATTTTGAGAACTCGTATAAGAAGCCATTTCAAAATGCCACTTTTCTCCGCCACCCCAAGTTTCTATAGAGTTGAAAAAACAAATTGTTTTCATATTAGTTAACTTTTAATAAAGTTGATGTATTTTTTATATTGAAAATTGTAATGCCATTTTTTATCCGAATAAGTATTTTTAATCACAAAATTATTCGTGTTACTTATTATTTCAGTGAAACTCTCTTCAGAGTAAAAAATTCCATTTTCATTTAAATCAGTAATGTTTTTGTAAAAGTCATCGCATATGATTATTTTTTTAAAAGCAAATGCCAAATTAAAAGTTCCAGAAATTTTGAAGTTCAAATAAGAAAAATCTTTTCTCTTCAGCAAAGGAAGAATAAAATCTGATTTCTCTATATAACTATAATACAATTCATTAGTTATAAATTCGTTAAAAAAGATAAAGTAAGACTCAAAATTCAAGCGTTCCAATTCTGATTTAAATGCTATTCCGTCTTTTGTATTGATATTACCTAAAATTAAAAATTTTATTTTAGCTGATAATTCATTTTTCTGTAATTGATGAATTAAATAAAAATAATCTCTTCGACTAAACTCTACTCTACCAGGAATACAAAACCATACTTCACCTTGTTTTTTTTCTATATTTTGGCTCTTAAATTTAGGAAAGAAAATAGGGTAAAAACTTTCTAATTTAATTTTAGAATTAGAAATTCGTACCTTATCTTTTAAGTAATCACTTAAAACAAAATATTTTTTTATTTTGAGACTGATAATTTTTTGAGTAAAACTTTTTTGAAGTTTTTTTGTATTGTGAAGAACTCCAATACATTCTACTTTATAGAATAGTAGAAAGAAAACAATATTTCGTACCTGTTTTGAAGAAGAGGCTGTATTAAAAATGACTTTATCAAATTTACTTAATTCTTTAACTACGTTTAATTGATATTGAAGTGATTTAAATCCTTTCAATTCATCAAAATTTATAATAGAAACGTTATTCGCTAAATTTAGATAAGTAATTTGATTCTTTATAGCTGGATGTAAAAACAGAGAAACATCATCATTATTATCTTCTTGTAAGAAAGAAATTTGACTAAAAACACATTCTTCATGCGATTTGGAAAGTTCTACAATAGCTGCCTTCATGAAATTATTATTTCTTTGATAAGATTAAATCTTTGTAAACACTTATAAAGTTTTCAGCAATTACATCATCATTAAATTTCTGCACAAACTCAAACCCTTTTTTAATCATTCCATTAGAGAGTTTTTCATCTCCTAAAATCAAGTTTATTCTATCTGTTAATTCTTTAATATCTCCAGGCTTCACATAAAAAGAATCTGGCCCACCAGCTTCAGAGAAACAACTTCCTGTACTTGTAATAACGGGTGTTTTAGAGTATAGAGCTTCAATAATAGGAATACCAAAACCTTCAAAAATACTTGGATACACAAAAACGGAAGCTACTTGATAGATTGCAGACAATTCTGGCATTGTTACATTTTCTAAAAATCGTACTTTTTTCTCTAAATTATTATCTTTAATATAAGAGTTTACAACTTTAAAATAAGACGACTTTCCACCAATTACAATTAAAGTAGTATCTATTTTTTCTATAGACTTTATAAGTGATAAAATATTTTTACGCTTATTAATAGCACCTACATTTAAAATAAATTTTTCTGGAAGATTAAATTTTAATTTAACCTCTTCTTTAAACTCTGTAGATTTCACTTCTTTAAACGTTGCATGACAGCCTTGATAAATTACGTCTATTTTTGTTTCATCTATTTTTAGATATTTAACAATATCTCTTTTCGTTTGTTCGCTAATAGCTATAATTTTATCAGCATTTTCAACTGAAAATCGTACTTTTTTAAGATGTATTTTCCTATCGAAAAAAGAATATAACTCAGGAAATCTAACAAAAATTAAATCATGAATAGTAACTACTGTTTTTATAGTCGTATTTTGAATTCCGTTTGGAATTTCACCACTTAAACCGTGAAAAACCTCAATTTCATCTTTTTTGATTTGATTTATAATTGGACCTTGCCTCCAAATTGAAGAAAATATTTTCCAAAATTTAGTATCTGGTAAAACCTCTGTAATGTTCTCTTTAGAAATAAGTCTTTTTACTTTCTTAGCCTTCGGATTATACAGAACATAGGTGTTCTCTGAGTGAAATTCTGATAGAATTCTAATTAAATCTCGCCCATAATTTCCTAAACCAGAAGTATTATGGTAGATGCGTTTTGCGTCGAAGCCTATTTTCATTTCAAATTATTTTTAAGTAACCAAAGTTTCAAATATCTAGACAAAACTGCAAAAGCCTGAGTTTTAGCAATCATAAAACCTTCAAAACCGTCTAAAAACCCTAGTCGAACAATATAATGCACAAAAAAACGAACTGGTGGTTTTATTAAAATATGGTATCCGTTTACTTTTTTTCCTTTTTTGTATAAATCTTCTGCTTGTAACCAAGCATATTGATTTATTTTAGAAATATAATGATCATAATTTCGATAAGAATAATGATTAATTTTATTTTTCAAAAAACCTAAACTACCATGTGTCTTTATAGTCTCATGAACCGGGTTGCCATTGTATTCACAAAATTCTTTTAGAAATAGACGAATTACTCTATCTCTTTGCCAACCACTATATTTAATTTTTTTACCAGCAAAATAAAAGTTTCTCCCAAGATAAAAACCTACAAAATCTTTCGGGTTTTTAACCGCTTCTAAAATTTCTTTTTCTAATTCTGATGTAACTCTTTCATCTGCATCTAAAATATAAATCCAATCATGTTTTGCATGCGCTATAGCATAGTTTTTCTGAGAAGAAAAATCATCAAACTTACGCTTGATGATTTTTACATTCATTTTTTCTGCTATTTCCAACGTTTTGTCTGTACTAAAAGAATCTATCACAATAATTTCATCTGCAAAACCCACAGATTCGATCGCTTCTCTTATATGAATTTCTTCATTTAATGTTGGTATTATTGCCGATATTTTAGTCATAGCATTTTTAAACCTTTAAACAGCTACATCATATTCACGTAAAGCATCGTTTAAAGATGTTTTCTTGTTGGTACTTTCTTTTCTTTTTCCAATAATTAATGCACAAGGTACATTAAACTCTCCAGCGGCAAACTTCTTTGTATAACTTCCAGGAATAACTACAGAACGGGCAGGAACTATTCCTTTCATTTCCAATGGTTCATCACCAGTTACATCAATAATTTTAGTACTCATTGTTAAAACAACATTTGCACCTAAAACAGCTTCTTTTTCTACTCTTACACCTTCTACAACAATACACCTAGATCCTATAAATGCGCCATCTTCTATAATTACAGGCGCTGCTTGTAATGGTTCTAAAACACCACCAATACCAACACCACCAGAAAGGTGTACGTTTTTACCTATTTGTGCACAAGAACCTACTGTAGCCCAAGTATCAACCATCGTTCCTTCATCTACGTACGCACCAATATTTACATAACTTGGCATTAAAATAGTACCAGGGGCAATATAAGCACCGTGTCTTGCAACTGCATTTGGCACTACTCTAATTCCTCTTTCTGCAAAATTTCTTTTTAATGGAATTTTATCGTGGTATTCGAAAATACCGGCTTCTAAAGTTTCCATTTTTTGAATCGGAAAATATAAAACTACTGCTTTCTTAACCCATTCATTTACTTGCCAACCGCCTGTTGTTGGTTCTGCAACTCTTAGTTCTCCTTTATCTAGTAGATCGACTACTTTTCTAATCGTATCAACCGTATTTTGTTCTTTTAATAAGTCACGATTTTCCCAAGCGGACTCTATAATTTCTCTAATTTCTTTCATTCTAATTGTATAATTTTTGCAAATATAAATCTATCCGTAAAAACTGGAAGCGAAGATACATTTTTTAAACAGATATTTCTACTTTGTTTAAAAAACGTATTATTGCAAAAACAATTGTAAATGGCTAGAATTTTAGCAATAGATTTCGGAAAAAAAAGAACAGGAATTGCAGTTACAGATGAGTTGCAAATAATTGCTTCTGGTTTAACTACTGTAAATACGACAGAATTATTGTCTTTCCTTAAAGAGTATATATCCAAAGAAAAAGTAGAACTTTTTTTAATGGGGCAACCTAAACAAATGGATAATTCTGATAGTGAAAGTGAAGCACTGATTTTACCTTTTCTAAAAAAAATAGAAAAGTTGTTTCCTCAAATTCCTATGAAAAGAATTGACGAACGTTTTACCTCTAAAATGGCTTTTCAAACAATGATTGATAGCGGAATGAAAAAAAAACAACGAAGAAACAAGGCAATGGTAGATGAAATTAGCGCTACCATCATTTTACAATCTTACTTATATAACCAGCATTAAGCTGTTTAAATATCTAATTACAATACTCTTAAACTGTTAAAAACAATCTAAAAAACGTACTATCAGCAAAATTCGTAATTCAAAAATTCGTAATTCGTAATTCTAAATTGTACTTTTGCACTCGTTTTTAAATAAATAAAAATAAATGATTTTACCAATTGTTGCATACGGAGATCCTGTTTTAAGAAAAGTTGCTGTAGAAATAGATGCAAATTATCCTGATTTAGAAAAATTGATTACCAATATGAAAGAGACCATGTACAATGCTTCTGGCGTTGGTTTGGCAGCTCCACAAATTGGAAAAGCAATTCGTTTATTTACAATTGATGCTTCGCCTTTTGCAGAAGATGAAGATTTATCTGAAAAAGATAGAGAAGTGTTAAAAACATTTAATAGAGTTTTTATAAACGCTAAAATTTTAGAAGAAGAAGGTGAAGAATGGGTTTTTAACGAAGGGTGTTTAAGTATTCCTGATGTTAGAGAAGATGTTGTTCGTCAACCTAAAATAACAATCGAATATCAAGATGAAGACTTTAAAAAGCACACCGAAACTTTAGATGGTTTGGCTGCAAGAGTTTTTCAGCACGAGTATGATCATATTGAAGGAATTTTGTTTACAGACAAGCTTTCATCACTAAAAAAAAGAATCATTAAAAAGAAATTAGAAAATATTTCTAAAGGAAAAATTACCGCAGATTATAGAATGCGTTTTCCAAATCAAAAAAAAGGTAAATAGTCTTTTAAAGACACAAAAAACATATAACATGGAATTTAATAAAATTATAGCAGTTACCGGTAAAGCTGGTTTATACCAAGTAGTTTCTCAATCTAAAAACGCAATAATAGTTGCCTCTTTAGCAGATGATAAAAGAGTAGCAATTAACGCAACTCAAAATGTAAGTTTATTAGAAAATATCGCTATTTACACCTACGAAGAAGATATTCCTCTATTGCAAGTTTTTAAAGCAATGTTTGAAAAAACAGAAGGTAAAGAAGCGATTTCTCATAAAGAAAGTGGTAAGAAATTAGAAGCATTTTTTGCAGAAGTTCTACCAGATTATGATGCTGAAAGAGTGTATACTTCTAATATTAAAAAAGTAATTCAGTGGTTTAATTTATTAGTAAACGCTGGAATGGATTTTTCTAAAGTTGAAACTCCTACTGAGGGAAAAACAGAAAAAGAGTAATTAGTATTCAGTTTAAAGTCTCTGTTTTAAATGAACTCGTTTAAACTAAAACGCTGTGTAAATCTATTTTGAAGAAAAATGAATTCTAGAAAAGAACAATTAGCTGCTTTTAACCGTTTGTTAGACATTATGGATGACCTTCGTGAGAAATGCCCTTGGGATAAAAAACAAACCTTAGAAAGTCTACGTCATTTAACAATTGAAGAAACGTACGAACTTGCTGATGCTATTCTAGACAACGATTTACCTGAAATACAAAAAGAATTAGGCGATGTGCTTTTGCACATCGTTTTTTATGCCAAAATTGGAAGCGAGAAAAAAGCGTTTGATATTGGTGACGTTGCAAATTCAATTTGTGATAAACTAATCAGCAGACATCCTCATATCTATGGCGATGTAGTTGTTAAAGATGAGGCAGAAGTAAAACGCAATTGGGAACAATTAAAGCTAAAGGAAGGCAAAGAATCTGTTTTAGAAGGTGTTCCTAAAAGTTTACCCGCAGTTGTAAAAGCGAGTAGAATTCAAGAAAAAGTTGCTGGTGTTGGTTTCGATTGGGAAAAACCCGAACAAGTTTGGGAAAAAGTACAAGAAGAACTTACAGAACTAAACGAAGAAATTAAAGCTGGTCATATAGAAAATACCGAAAAAGAATTTGGAGATGTTTTATTTTCTATGATAAACTATGCTCGTTTTATTGGAGTAAATCCTGAAAATGCTTTAGAAAAAACAAATAAGAAATTCATCAATCGCTTTCAGTATTTAGAAAAAGAAGCTAAAAAAGAAGGCAAAGATATTTCTGAAATGTCTTTAACTGAAATGGATGTCTATTGGGAAAAATCGAAAGAGTTCTTTAAATAATTCTGAACCATTGTCTCCTTTTTATATTTGTATTTTAAACGATACTTCTTCCTTCTAAAAAATAACTCCACTTTTAAAATAGTCGATTAATTAGAAACCCTCATTAATAATCGAACAACAATCATGTCTATTCAATTTAAGTCTTCTATATTGCATTCATAAATTATATATCGATATGAAATTAAACTTATTATCTTGTGATACTCAAAGACCCGATAAAAGAGCAATTGCCAGGTCTATTGCAGAAATTTCATTACACATAAATGATTCTTTGTCCAATGAGCTTACAGAAATACTATTAGAGGGTGATGCCGTAGACATCGAGGTAGAAGATAAAAACGCGGGTTCTGCTTTAAGAACTTTACGAAAATTAAGTATTGACTACGAAATTATAGAATAATTAGGAACCTCTTTTTATAATTTACGGTACTTTTCTTTAAGACGATTCTCAATTAACTTTTGTCTTTATTGTAAAACACAGTGCAACAAAACAAAATTTATCACTAAAAGGTAGATTCTCTTAAATTTCTTATCAAAAAAGAGAATTTGACCAACTTCTTATTTACATAAAACAACTTCTTTTATTAGTTCTTTTGCTAAAACATCAAACAAATTTAATAAAACACAGCATAAATTCAAAAAATAGGCATTATTAAAATGGAAACAATAGTACTTTATTAACGACTTTTAAAATGCGTAGTACTACCTTTGTGTGCTTCGATTTTAAAGAAAACAAATGAATTTAACTATTGAAAATATATTATTAATTGGCTCTTTATTACTTCTTGTAAGTATTTTTGCTGGTAAAACTTCTTATAAATTCGGTGTTCCTACTTTATTACTCTTTTTGGGTATTGGAATGCTGGCGGGCTCTGATGGAATTGGAGGTATTCGTTTTAATAATCCTAAACTTGCTCAGTTTATTGGTATTGTATCCTTAAATTTTATCTTATTTTCTGGCGGACTTGATACCAACTGGACAGCAGTGAAACCAATTATTAAAGAAGGTATTCTATTATCTACATTAGGTGTTTTAATTACAGCTGTTTCCCTTGGTACTTTTGTGTGGTTTGTTACAGATTTTACCATTTACGAGAGTTTGCTTTTAGGCTCTATAGTTTCCTCAACAGATGCAGCTGCTGTATTTTCTATTCTGAGAGCTAAAAGTCTTGCACTAAAAACTAATTTAAGACCAACTTTAGAACTAGAAAGCGGAAGTAACGATCCGATGGCATATGTATTAACGATTGCTTTTTTAACGCTCGTAATAAATCAAGACAAAAGCTTCTTATCTATCATTCCTTTTTTCCTACAACAAATGATTTTAGGAGGTGTTGCAGGTATTGCTTTTGGAATCACTAGTAAATATATTATTAATAAAATAAAACTTGACTTTGAAGGGTTGTATCCTGTTTTAGTGATTGCACTAATGTTCATTACATTTTCTGCAACGAACTTTGTAGGGGGTAATGGATTTCTAGCCATTTACATTTGTGCCGTTTATTTAGGAAATCAAAATTTGATTCATAAAAAAACCATTTTAAAAATGTTTGATGGTTTGGCGTGGCTTATGCAAATTGTACTATTCCTTACCCTAGGTTTACTTGTTTTTCCTTCTCAAATTATTCCATATATGGGAATTGGGCTACTTATTTCTATCTTCTTAATATTAATTGCAAGACCTATAGGCGTATTTATAAGTCTTATTTTCTTTAAAATGAAGCTAAAAAGAAGGTTTTATATTTCTTGGGTTGGTTTGCGTGGTGCGGTTCCGATTGTGTTTGCTACGTACCCTCTTTTAGCAGGAATAGACAAAGCAAATATGATTTTTAATATTGTCTTTTTCATTTCAGTTACATCCATATTAATTCAAGGAACCACGCTTTCTATTATTGCAAAATGGTTAAACGTTGGGTTACCGGAAACTCAAAAAGAGTTAACCCCAACTGATTTGCTTATGGCAGAAAATCCGAAGGCAGAAATGAAAGAGCTCTTAATTACCTTAGATTGCTATGCGGTAGGTAAAAAAATTGTTGAATTAGGCTTTCCTAAAAATGCAATAATAGCCATGATTAAAAGAGATGAAACTTATATAATACCAAACGGTTTAACAAAAATAGAAACACAGGATACTTTAATAGTGCTTGCAGATAGACCCGAAGCTTTTGATGAAGTCTACAAAACACTTAAAAACAAATAAGAAAGAATCCTGTTTTTTACTTATTGATTGATCTATTCTTTTAATTTTCTATTTATTATTTCCAAAGGAAGAGAATCTATATTTTAAAAATTAATAAAAATGGGGTCATATTTTGTCGAAATTCAATAAAATATGAATCTATTTTTTGTATTAGATAAATTTACTAAAAATAAGTTTAATCTTATTTTTAGTACTTGGTTAAGCTCTTCTCTTTTTTTGCTACAAACTAGCAACTTTCGACTTCGCTCAAGAGATACTCTTAATAGGATATAGCTTTTTGTATTTACTTATAACTCTTTTATAAATTAATTGCATAAGCAACTTCTTTTGAAGATTCTAAAGGAAACAATTTTTCTGCTTCGGCTAAATCGTGTATCGTATCTATTTCATACCAAGGTTTCTCGTCAAAAGAAACAGCCGTTAAGAATAAACTTTTCTCTTCTACCAGTTTAGAAAAAACAATTTCATAGTAACTATTTACACTACCTTCTGAAATATATTGATTTAATTTTTTACAAATTTTTCTCCAAGATGAAAGTGAAAAACTATAAATGTTTACAGTTTTGAAGCGAATATCTGTATAAATATCTGTGGTTCCTGGCTGAAACTGAGTCACTAAATTATCTTTATTAACTGCTACTGTGGTTCCATTTAGCCAAGGCTGCATCTTCGCAACTGCCATTCTATCTGGATACATCATTTGATTTAGCAGAGAATTTTCTAAAACCAAATCGCTTTCTAAAAGCACAAAAGGCTCATTTATAATGTTTCGAGCCATCCATAATGAATAGATATTATTGGTGGTTTTATAAAATGGGTTATGTATATATTCGATACTTAAATCTTCTGTTTGTTTTCCAAGGTACTCTATAATACATTCTTCTTTATAACCTGTTACAATTACAAGGCGTTTAAAGCCTTCTTTTTTCAAATTAGCGACAAGGCGTTCTAAAATTGATTTTTCACTTACCAGCGTTAAACATTTAGGAGCATCTTTAGTTATTGGAAAAAGACGACTACCGGTTCCTGCTGCCAGTAATAATGCAGTTGATATACGACTGTCACTATCATAATTTGCTGTATTAATATTCATGTATTATTGATTTGCTGCCATCAAAAAAAAATAAAAATGCTATAAGAAAAATAAGCTTCCTAAATTTAATGCTTTTAATGTATTGGCTTATTTGTTGAAGGGTTAGTTATTAAAGATGAAGTTTGTGTATGTATTGATATAAATAAGTGTGCAAAGTTACTATCATAACATAGAAATAACTACTATTATTTAGAATAATTAGTACTTAAAAAATAAGAGAAAAAGAACAAAAATTAGGTTTTGCTGTCGAATAAATTCTCATTAAACTCTAGATTATACCTCACTGATTACTAACAACTAACCGAATAAAAACGAAATATATAGACTCTTATAAAAACGCCTTCTGAAGTTTAAGATCAGGAAACTTCTTAGCATCATTATTTTTTATGATAGATAATCGGTAGTTTTCATCATAAAAAAAAGATTCTTCTTCGTTCTCTTGCTGAATTACAGTAGGAATGCAAATTGTTTTATGTCTAATAAATTTAGACTTCTCGAACTTCTGCCGTTTTTTATAATCTTTTCATTGTAGGCTCGAGTAGATTTAGAAAGCCATAAAAAAAGCCTCCAAATTGGAGGCTTTTTAAAATTACACTAATTTCTTAGCATTTTGAACTTTTTGCTTTGTGAGCGCCAATTCTATTACTTGTTTCATGTCTGTAACATAATGAAAAGTCATGCCTTTTAAGTAGCTTTCTTTTATTTCTAAAATGTCTTTTCTATTGTCTTCACACAAAATTATTTCCTTAATATTTGCTCTTTTTGCAGCTAATATTTTTTCTTTAATTCCTCCAACAGGCAACACTTTTCCACGCAAAGTAATTTCACCAGTCATGGCTAATTTATTTTTGACTCTACGTTGTGTGTAAGAAGAAACCAAAGAGGTTAACATCGTTATACCGGCACTTGGCCCATCTTTTGGTGTTGCTCCTTCTGGTACGTGAATATGTACATTGTATTTCTCTAAAATTTCTGGTTTAATTCCAAATTCTTCAGCATTCGATTTTATGTATTGCAAAGCAATTGTTGCAGACTCTTTCATTACCGTTCCTAAATTACCGGTAATAGAAAGTGTTCCTTTTCCTTTCGATAAAATAGATTCTATAAATAAGATATCTCCACCCACTTGTGTCCAAGCCAAACCTGTAACCACACCAGCAACATCATTATTTTCGAACTTCCCTCTGTTTCTTGGTGTTCCTAAAATTTCTTCAATTTTTTCTGATGACAAAGTAATCTCATATTCCTCTTCTAAAGCGATAGATTTTGCTGCAAATCGAACCACTTTTGCGATTTTCTTTTCCAAACCACGCACTCCAGATTCACGTGTATAACCTTCTACAATTTGCTCTAATTGTTTTTTACCTAACTTTATATCTTTGGTTGTTAAACCATGTTCTTTTAATTGTTTTGGTAATAAGTGTCTCTTAGCAATTTCTACTTTTTCTTCAATAGTATAACCAGTTACATTTATAATTTCCATTCTATCGCGCAAAGCCCAAGGAATTTCACCTAAATTATTTGCTGTTGCGATAAAAAGTACTTTAGATAAATCGTACCCAACTTCTAAATAATTGTCATAAAAAGCTTCATTTTGTTCAGGATCTAAAACCTCTAACATTGCCGAAGAAGGATCTCCTTGATGACTATTACTTAACTTATCTATTTCATCTAAAACAAAAACCGGATTTGAAGTTCCTGCTTTTTTCAAATTCTGAATTAAACGCCCTGGCATTGCACCAATGTACGTTTTTCTGTGTCCTCTAATTTCTGCTTCATCGCGCAAACCACCTAAAGACATTCTAACATATTTACGCCCTAAAGCTTCTGCTACAGATTTCCCTAAAGAAGTTTTACCAACTCCTGGAGGTCCGTATAAACAGATAATTGGCGATTTCATATCTCCTCTTAACTTTAAAACAGCTAAATGTTCTATAATTCTTTCTTTCACTTCCTCTAAACCAAAATGATCTCTATCTAAAACCTTTGTTGCATGTTTTAAATCGAATTTATCTTCAGAATAAATTCCCCAAGGTAATTCTAACAACAACTCTAAATAACTTCTCTGAACACCATATTCTGCAGCTTGCGGATTCATTCTTTTTAAACGGTTCAGCTCTTTTTCAAAAGTGTTACCAACTTCTTTACTCCATTTTTTAGTTTTTGCTTGCGCACGCATTTCCTCTAACTCCTCGTCATTAGAAACTCCACCCAATTCGTCTTGAATGGTTTTTAACTGTTGGTGTAAATAATATTCACGTTGTTGTTGGTCTAAATCTTCTCTTGTTTTAGACTGAATATCATTACGCAATTGTAATTTCTGAAGCTCTTTGTTTAGGTTTTTCAAGGCTAATAAAGCACGTTCTTTTAGATTGTCTTTCTCTAAAATCACTTGTTTTTGAGCAACGGTTAAATCCATATTTGATGAAATGAAATTCACTAAAAAAGAATTTGATTTTATATTCTTAATTGCAAAAGAAGCTTCTGAAGGCAACATTGGGTTTTCCTTTATTACTTCTAAAGCTTGCTCTTTAATAGAGTCTATAATTGCTTCAAACTCTTTTTCATCATCCACTTCTCTATCTTCAACAGCTTCTTTTACAGTTGCTTTTAAATAAGGTTTATCTTGAACAATTGCATCAATTTCAAAACGTTTTTTACCCTGAATGATAACGGTTGTATTTCCATCAGGCATTTTTAAAACACGTAAAATTTGTGCAACAACACCTGTTGTATGAATATCTTTTAAACCAGGCTCTTCTTCATCTTCATTTTTCTGTGCAACAACACCAATTACTTTATCACCTTTGTTTGCATCTTTTATTAACTGAATAGATGCATCTCTACCAGCAGTAATAGGAATTACAACTCCTGGAAATAAAACGGTATTTCTAAGTGGTAAAATTGGTAATATTTCTGGTACACTTTCTTTATTTATAATTTCTTCGTCTTCCGGTGTCATCAAAGGGATTAACTCAGAATCTTCGTTTAACATACTGTGAAGCGACATGTTGTCTAATCTCATTACTTTTGGTTTACTCATCTTCTATATATCTGTCATACTGACATTGAACTTTAAAATTGAAAGATTCAACACCTGTGTTATATTTATTAAATAACTGAAAATCAAATCTTTAAAATTAAAATCAATTGACTTTCTACTTATAAAAATCAATTGTTGTGCCAAAATATTTTATTGGCAAATAAGGTTTTTGAAATATTCTAAATACTAAGATTATTCTTTTAATCTTATCTTTTTTTAACTGAATCTATGGAATTAATTTAGTTTTATAAAGAAACCGATATTATAGCATCGGTTTCTTTTATTAAAAAGCTACTGAAGTCTTCTGTTTCGAAAGTATGCTCACTTGTTTTAATCTTAAAATCGAAAGTATCTTCTTCTACATTATTTATTCAAGATCTACTGTTGCATGAGCTTCATTACTATTTTCTTTTGAAGGAATAAAAGTCTGCAATATAATTGCAATTGCCATTACTAAAGCGCATCCTAATAAGTTCAACCATAAATACGGCAACCAATCTAAGACAAAAACCCAGATAATTAAAGCTTGTGTTATTAATGCAGCTATAAAAACGGCATTTCCTTTTACGAATTTAATAAAGAAAGCTAATAAGAAAATTCCCAACACATTTCCATAGAAAATAGAACCAATAATATTTACCAACTGAATTAAATTATCGAATAAATTGGCAACACAAGCAACGGAAATAGCTATAATTCCCCAAGCCAACGTAAACCATTTAGACGCTTTTACATAATGCTCATCTGTTTTCCCATCGCCAACATTCCGTTTATATAAATCGATAGCAGTTGTACTTGCCAATGCGTTTAATTCAGATGCTGTAGAAGACATTGCTGCAGATAAAATTACGGCGAGTAAAAGTCCGATTAAGCCTCTCGGTAAATTGTTTAAAATAAAATGAATAAATACGTAATCTTTATCATTAGATTCAATTTTATCTAACGTATTTTCTTCATCAATTTTATCAATAATTACTTTTGATTTTGCTTTAATCGCTAAATCTCTTTCATTTAAATCTTGAATTTCTTGTTTTTCTGAAACTTGAAAACCATCAGCAAAAATTGCTTTTTTAGTATTTTCAATAGCAATATGTTCTGCTTCTAGCTGTTTGTATTCTTGCGAGTAATTAGAGTTTAAAACAGCTTCATTTGCTCCGGGATTAAAATTTAATGGAGAAGGATTGAATTGATAAAATACAAAAACCATCACTCCAATTAACAAGATAAAAAACTGCATTGGTACTTTTAACAATCCGTTAAAAATTAAACCTAACTGACTTTCTCTTACAGATTTTCCAGATAAATAACGCTGTACCTGACTTTGGTCTGTCCCGAAATAAGAAAGCATTAAAAAAGTTCCACCTAAAATCCCTGTCCAAACGGTATATCTGTTACTTAAATCGAAAGAGAAATCTAGCACTTCCATTTTATTACTTGCACCAGCAATTTCCAACGCTTTTGTAAACGTAATATTTTCAGGAAGCTGACTCATAATCATAAAAAATGCAATTAACATTCCAATAAAAATGATAATCATTTGTTGCTTCTGCGTAACATTTACCGCCTTTGTTCCTCCAGAAACTGTGTAAATAATTACTAAAAAACCTATAATAATATTCAGCGTTAATAAATCCCATCCTAAAACTGCAGACAATATTATTGCAGGTGCAAAAATGGTAATTCCTGCTGCTAAACCTCTCTGAATTAAAAATAAAATAGCGGCTAAACTTCTTGTCTTTAAATCGAATCTTCCTTCTAAAAACTCGTACGCTGTATAAACTTTTAGTTTGTGATAAATAGGAATAAAAACGACACAAATTATTACCATGGCAATTGGCAATCCGAAGTAAAATTGCACAAATCCCATTCCGCTATGAAATGCTTGCCCTGGTGTAGATAAAAACGTTATTGCACTCGCTTGCGTAGCCATAACAGACAGACCAATCGTCCACCATTTCGAATCATTTCCACCTTTAATATAATCTGTTACATCCGCACTTTTCCTAGTAACATACGTTCCATAAGCAACAATAAAAATTAATGTTACAGACAAAATAATCCAATCTACAGCGTGTAATTTACTTTCTATTTCCATCAATTAAACTGTAAAATAATTAGTAATAAAATAAAACGCGATAATATAAATTACATTCGCTATTAAAACCAATGAGTACTCTTTTTTCCATTTATATTTTTGTTCTTTCATCCTTATTTTATTTTTTTTTGAAGCTATTTCCTGCTTTCCACTATATCTTTTTTATGAAAAATAAAAAAGGATGTCGTTACAATCAGGGCTAAACTTATTTGCTAACATTTATCTTTTACTATTTTGAAACTTCCTTACCAACAGACAACATGTTCGCAAACAATTTATACGCACCAGAAACTCCTGCTGGTAATTCTCTAAAGAAACTTAAACCAGTATAAATATAATTTCCTTTACCATATTTTGCTATTAGTAAACTTCCGTTTTTTGCAGTTTCACCTTTGTCGTGCATCGATAAAATTGGTGTGTATTCTTTACTCCAAGAATCTGGAAAATACAAACCACGCTCTTGTACCCACCCCTTAAAATCTTCATTTGTAATTTTGTTAGGAAAATTTAAAAGTGAATGCTCTTTTGCTAAAATTTTAACCTCTGCAAATTCATCTGTAACTCTATCTGTAGAAAGAGATAAGGAGAAAGGTGCTGCAACATCTACACCTCTATTGGTATTGTATTGCACAATCATGTTTCCTCCTTTTGCTACATATTCTAGCAAGAATTTTTGTTTAAATTTTAATTCTTTTACAACATTATATGCTCTAATTCCTAGAACAATGGCATCGTACTTTAATAAATTCTTCTCGTTAATTTCTAACGGATTAATGTTTTCTACAGTATACCCAATCTGACGTAAACTTTCTGGAACAGTATCTCCAGCTCCTTTAATATAACCAATATAACTTCCTGCTTTTTTAATGTTTAAACGAACAATTTTTGCTTTAGAGTCAGACAAAACAGATTGTTTAGGAATGTGATTGTAATTAATTTCTATCAACTCTTTTGTGTACATTTTCCCTTTAGAAGTTGCAATCACTTCTAAATTTCCTTCAGATTGATTTTTAGGCGGAGTTACTAAAAAAGTAACCGTTCGCTTGTCATTCTTTTGGTTGATATTAAAAGCAATTTCTTTTGGCGAAACCACCCAACTTACTGGTGCTTTTAAACTTACATTTCCTGTAATGTTATTTGTACCTGCTCTAACTTCTACTAATACTTTTTTAGCAACATCATCAGAAAAAATAAGCACTTTATCTTTTAGTTTTGTAGTAATTTTTGGTAAAACTTCAAAAGGTTCATAAATTTCTCCTTTATCTCTTTCCGCATACTTTCTTAATACATTTTTTGTAATTGTAATAGCAACATTATTAATTGTTAAATTAAAATCTATTGTTGCTGGTCTTGGTGTTTCTGGTTTCCCAATTAATTTTTGATTATCAACTTTATACATTCCTAAAGAAGATTCTTTTTTCAACCAATAAGGATCTGAAAAAGTATTCGTTTTTAAATTGATACTTTCTTTAAAAATTATTTTGTTGTTAAAGTCTAAATCGATGTTTTTTGTAACCTTTTTATTATCTATTGTAGACGTTATAGAAACAAGTTCCATAGCAACACTACTTCTATTTAGTACTTCAAAATTTACTTCTATTGTAGAATTTGGTGTTCCAGTAGAACTATTTGCAAAAGCTTCTAAATACAAACCTGCACATGCTTCAATAATTTCTTTTAGCTGTTTTTCTTTAATTGCTCGCCAATGAGCATCTTCTAATTGCTGTACTAATTGATAGGCTTTCATTAATTTCGGCAAATATTTAGACGGATTCACAAAATCGAAATTAACTTCAATTTCATAGAGAATCTCTCCTATTTCTCCACCGCTTTCAAGACGGTTCCAGGTGGTATTTATTCCTGAGAAAATATCATTTTTATCTTTAGGTTTGTCTCCTTTTAAAAACTCTACATATTCATTTTGTGCTCCTCTTGTGGTAACTCGCCCAAAACCTTGGCACAAATGCTGACTACTTGCCATCGACGCTAATTCATTGTTAGACAAACCTTTTAAGGGGTAATAAACACCAACATCAAAAGAAGTTAATTTTCCTTTTGTAGCTTTCTCAAAATCAGCCTCATCATTATAAAACCAAGAAGATGTATTAAAAAACAACCGTTTTGGTTGCCAAGTTTCTGTGTATTTTAACTGTTCTGGGTATTTCTTTTTATCACCAACCAAATCAAAAGCAGCCACACTTAACATTGCCGAAGCTGTATGATGCCCGTGTGTTGTACCTGGAGTTCTATGGTTAAATCTGTTAATAATTACATCTGGCTTAAAGGTTCTAATTGCCCATACAACATCACTTAAAACTTCTTTTTTATTCCAAATTTCTAAAGTTTCATCGGGGTGTTTAGAATATCCAAAATCATTCGCTCTTGTAAAAAACTGTTCTCCACCATCAACTCTTCTTGCTGCTAACAATTCTTGTGTTCTAATAACGCCTAGTAATTCTCTGATTTCTGACCCAATTAAATTCTGTCCTCCATCTCCACGAGTTAGAGATAAATAACCTGTTCTAGCTTTTACGTTATTTGCTAAATAGGCAATTAAGCGTGTATTTTCATCATCTGGATGCGCAGCAATGTATAAAGCAGTTCCTAAGAAATTCAGTTTTTGAATTTTTTCATAAATCTGATTTGAAGTTAATTTTTGTGGTTTTTGAGCGAATATTGAAATAGAAATCAGTAAAAACGCTACTATAGAAAGTGAAAATTTCTTCATAAATAAAAATTGGTCAGTAAAACAAATGTAGTTTTTTATCAATGAAGATGAATTTTGTTAACAAAATTATAACGTTTCAAAATTCATTAACAAAATACTCATAACCTGTTAATAAATTAATTTTCAGAATCACTTAATAAGATTATATTTGTATATACTAATTAAGATAAAAAATCAATGAAATTTATTGTATCGAGTTCGCAATTATTAAAACAATTACAAGTTTTAGGCGGCGTTATAAATAGCAACAATACCTTACCAATTTTAGATAACTTTTTGTTTGAATTATCTGAAAATCAATTAAAAGTTTCTGCATCGGATTTAGAAACAACTATGAGTTCTGTAATAGATGTAGAAAGTGATAGTTCTGGTTCTATTGCTGTCTCTGCACGTTTATTGCTAGATACTTTAAAAACGTTTCCAGACCAACCTTTAACGTTTAAAACAGAAGGAGACAATACCATAGAAATTAGTTCTGATCAAGGGAAATATGACATGGCTTATTTTGGTGGAGATGAGTTCCCGAAAGCAGTTTCTTTACCATCACCAAGTAAAACAATTATACCTGCAAATATTCTAGGAACTGCGATTTCTAAAACAATATTTGCTGCCGGAAATGACGATTTACGTCCGGTAATGAGTGGTGTTTTTTTTCAGTTTAGTTCACAAAGTTTAACTTTTGTTGCTACTGACGCTCATAAATTAGTAAAATACTCTAGAACAGATGTTACCGCAGATCAAACAGCAGAATTCATTATGCCAAAGAAACCTTTAAATTTATTAAAGGGAATTTTAGGTGGTGCTGACAGCGATGTAACTATTGAATATAATGACGCAAATGCAAAATTTACGTTTGATAATGTAGTTTTAGTTTGTCGTTTAATTGATGGTAAATATCCGAATTACGAAGCGGTAATTCCAAAAGAGAATCCTAATAAATTAACTGTTGATAGAGCTTCTTTCTTAAACTCTGTTAGACGTGTTTCTATCTTCTCTAGTAAAACTACACACCAAATTCGTTTAAAAATGGCGGGTACAGAATTAAATATTTCTGCGGAAGATTTAGATTTTGCCAATAAAGCTGATGAACGTTTGAGCTGTGATTACCAAGGTGATGATATGCAAATAGGTTTTAACTCTCGTTTTTTAAGCGAAATGTTAAATAATTTAAGTTCTAACGAAGTTTTAATAGAAATGTCTTTACCAAACAGAGCAGGAATTTTAACTCCTATAGATGGCACAGATGAAGGCGAACAAGTTACCATGTTGGTAATGCCTGTAATGTTGAATAATTAACAAACGCAGTGTATACTTCATTAAAATAATTTTTAATTCCTTATAAGGAAAGAACATATACATAGATATTAAGAAAACCACAGCTTACAAGTTGTGGTTTTTTGTTTACATTTAACAAATGAATTTCTTAGCACATTTATACTTATCAAACAATAACACCAATATTATGATTGGTAATTTTATTGCAGATCATATTAGAGGAAATAATTACGAAGGTTTTTCTAAAGAGATTCAGCAAGGTATTTTCTTGCACAGAGAAATTGATACCTTTACAGACGCACATGAAATTGTTCGAAAAAGTAAAAGACGCTTGCACAAACGTTACAGGCATTATGACGGCGTAATTATCGATATTTTTTATGATTATTTTTTAGCAAAGAATTGGGCTGATTATTCGGAAATTCCTTTAAATATTTATACAGATACAATCAATAAAATGTTTTCTGAAATTTCAAATGAATTACCCGTGAAATCTCAAAACTTCATCAAATATATGATTGAATATAACATTCTTTTCAATTATCAATTTGAAGATGGAATAGAAAAAGTATTGATAGGAATGAATCAAAGAACAAAAGGAAAGTCTCAAATGAATTTAGCTATTGAAGATTTACGGAATTTAAAAGTCGAACTTCAAGAAGATTTTACCTTATTTTTTAAAGACTTAATAGCACACACAAATCAGAAATTAAAAGAAATTAAAAATACAATATGAAAAAAACAATCTTATTACTTGCACTTTCTTTGGTGTTCATAAACTGTAAAACATCAGAAAAAAAAGAAAAAACTACAGGTTTAATTACTGAAAAGGCAATGGTGGTTTCTGCCAGAGAAGAAGCTTCTAAAATTGGTTCAGATATTTTAGAAAAAGGTGGTAATGCTTATGATGCAATGGCAGCAACACAACTTGCTCTAGCTGTTGTATACCCAGTTGCTGGTAATATTGGCGGTGGTGGTTTTATGGTTTACCGAGATAAAGATGGAAAAACCGGCGCCTTAGATTTTAGAGAAAAAGCGCCCTTAACCGCAACTAGAGACATGTATCTAGATAAAGATGGAAATGTAATTCCGGGTAAAAGTAGTTTTGGAGTTCACTCTGTTGGTGTTCCTGGTACAATTGCTGGTATTTTTGAAGTTTATAACAAACTAGGAAGCCTTCCTTTTAAGGATTTAATTCAGCCTTCAATAGATATGGCTAGAAATGGTTTTAGCGTTACAAAAAAACAAGCTAGCTCTTTAAATGACACACGTGAACGTTTCGAGAAAGCAAATAATTATAAAATTTTGTTTGATAAAGAGTGGAAAGAAGGAGATTTACTACAACAAGAAGAACTAGCACAAACTCTAGAGCGAATTAGAGATAATGGTCAAGATGGATTCTACAAAGGAAAAACGGCAAATTTATTTGTTGATTATGTAACTGAATTAGGCGGAATTATCTCTTTAGATGATTTAGCAAAATACAAAGCTGTTTGGCGTAAACCAATCAATTTTAAATACAAAGACTATACAATTACAACAATGACGTTGCCTTCTAGTGGCGGAATTTGTTTAGCTCAGATTTTAAAATCTATTGAACCTTATGATTTATCTAAAATTACGCACAACTCTACAGAATACGTACAATTATTAACAGAAGCAGAACGTAGGTCTTATGCAGATAGAGCACATTTTTTAGGTGATATTGACTTTGTAAATGTACCTACAGACAGTTTAATTGCAGACAATTACATAAAAGAAAGAATGAGTTCTTTTTCTTGGGATAAAGCAACAAAATCGTCAGATGTTTCTCATGGAGACATATTGGGTCCTGAAAGCGATCAAACAACCCACTACTCTATTGTAGATCAATTTGGAAATGCCGTTTCTGTAACAACAACTTTAAATACAGGTTATGGCTCTAAAGTATTGGTAAAAGGAGCTGGTTTTTTCTTAAACAATGAAATGGATGATTTTAGCGCAAAACCTGGCGTACCAAATGTGTATGGTTTATTAGGTTCTGAAGCGAATGCAATTGCACCAGAAAAAAGAATGTTAAGCTCTATGACACCAACTATTGTTGAGCATAATGGAAAATTAAAGATGGTTTTAGGAACTCCTGGAGGTTCTACTATTATTACATCTGTTTTACAAAATATTTTAAATGTTGCTGAATATGACATGGGAATGCAAGAATCTGTAAATCAACCAAGATTCCATCATCAATGGATGCCAGATGTTGTTAGAATGGAACCGAATAGTTTTACTACTGAAACAAAAACGAAATTGGAATCTTTAGGTTATGAAATTTTAGAAAGAAATTCTTTAATTATTGGTAGAGTTGATGCAATTCTAGTTTTACCTAACGGAAAATTAGAAGGTGGTGCAGATAAGCGAGGTGATGATGCTGCAGTAGGGTTTTAGAATACGATCAATTCTAGTCCATTTCAGAAATAAATAAATAAATAAATAAATGGAATTTGTATATGGAGTAAAATTTACTAAACCATAAACGTTCTTAATACAGTTTTCTCCTAAAATCGAAAATCACTTGAACTGACAAACTTCAAGTATAAACTTTTGAAACTTAAATAATGATACAACCTTTTCACCTAGCAATTCCCGTTCAAGATTTAGAAAAATGTCGCACTTTTTACAGAGATATTTTAAACTGCGAAGAAGGAAGAAGTACAGATCAATGGGTAGACTTTAATTTCTTCGGACATCAATTAGTTATCCATCAGAAAGAAGGTTATAAACCAACAGCATCTGTAACAAATCCTGTTGATGGTCATGAGGTTCCTGTGCCACATTTTGGAGTTGTTCTAACTTGGGAAGATTGGAACTCTTTAGCAAATCGCCTAAAAGTTGCAAATACAAAATTTGAAATAGCACCTTGTATTCGTTTTAAAGGAAAAGTTGGCGAACAGGCAACCATGTTTTTTAAGGATCCAGAAAATAATGCTTTAGAGTTTAAAGCTTTTAAAGATATGAGTCAATTATTTGCTAAATAAAATAAATTCTCAAATGCCTCCTCGAGCGCAGTCGAGAAGTTCATGTACATATAACAATATAAATAAGCTTCGACAGCTCTCAACCTTACGTCTAAAATAATGCAGTTATCAGAAATTCATATTGCTGAAAAATTAGAAAACTCTATTCGTTTTCAAGAATATGCAGTAGGTATTTTTAAAACGATTCCCACAAAATCTGGTGTAAAAAAAGCCATCAAAAAAGAGCTTATTTTTATTAACGGAAATTTAGCTACAACATCTAAATATATTTCTGGTGGTGAAAAAATTGAACTATTTGAATCTGAGAACTCATCAACTTTTGAAAGATTAGAACTCAATTTAGAAGTGTTGTTTGAAGATGATTATTTAGCAATTATTTACAAACCTGCAGGAATTTTAGTTAGCGGAAACAAATTTGTAACTATTGCAAACGGACTGTCTCAGAATCTTAAAAAAAGCAATCGATCTGATGCTGTAAAACCACAACCAATTCACCGTTTAGACTATCCTACAAGAGGCCTTTTATTAGTAGGGAAGACAAGCTCCTCAATTACTAAATTAGGTGAATTGTTTAAAAATAAAGGAATTCAAAAAACATATTTTGCAATTACGATTGGTAAAATGGAAGAAAAAGGAAAAATTGATTTTCCTATTGATGAAAAAAAGTCATTTACAGAGTTTGAAGTTTTACAAACAGTTATTTCAGAACGTTTTAAAATTTTAAACTTGGTTAAGCTACAACCAAAAACAGGTAGAAAACATCAATTAAGAAAGCATTTATCTACCATTGGAAATCCTATTTTAGGAGATAAAGAATATTTTAAAGAAGGTTTACTTTTAAATGGAAAAGGCTTGTATTTACATGCTTCGAGTTTAGAATTTATGCATCCGTTTACAAATAAAAAAGTGATATTTACGAAAGAACTTCCTAAGAAATTTACAAAAATATTTCAAGGTTTCTTTCTTTAAAATGCATCAAATTAAAGCAAATATTTGCCTTCAAAATCTAAAAAAACAAGTATAATTTAGCCTTTTTAGATTATTAATACCATTCCAAATAAGTTCCGTTAAAAAGTAATAAATTTGTGACTCAATTCCAAAGCCTAAAAATGAAGAAAATTTTCAAATTTTTAATAATTATAATTTTATTACTAGCTACAGCAATCACTGTTTATTATTTTGTAAACAATGAAAAACTTCCCGAAGGTAAACAAGGAAAAGAAGCAGATGCATTAGCTACTAAAATGTTTAAAGCAATAAACCATGAAGCTTTTGAAAATACAGAAATTTTAGAATGGAGTTTTAGAAATGAACATTTTTACAAATGGAACAAGCAAGAAAATATAGTTACTGTTTCTTGGAATAAGAATAAAGTAATTTTACACACAAACCAATCAGAAAAATCTACCGTTTTTGTTGATGATAAAAAAGTAGAAAACAAAGGAATTCTAAAAAATGCAACAGATTTCTTTAATAATGATTCTTTTTGGTTAATTGCACCTTATAAGATTTTTGACACTGGAACCGAAAGAAGCATAGTAAATTATAATGGTAAAGATGCACTTTTAATAACATACACTTCTGGTGGCTCAACTCCCGGAGATTCTTATCTCTGGATTTTAGACGAAAACTACTTCCCAACTTCTTTCAAAATGTGGACAAGCATAATTCCTTTAGGCGGAGTTTCTGCTACGTGGTCTGATTGGAAAACCACCAAAACAGGAATACAACTACCTACAAAACATATACTTTCGTTATTTGGTTTAGAAATAGATATGGGAGACGTAAAAACAGAAAACACGAAAGCAGATGAACTTGCGAATAAAATACTAAAAGCCATAAATAACGAGGCTTTAGAAAAAACACGTTTTTTAGAGTGGAGTTTTGGAGGAAGAAGATCTTTTAAATGGGATAAAGAAAAACATGTTGTAGCTGTTTCTTGGGATACAATTCGTGTGAATTTACATCCTAAAAATAGAGAAAATAGCACCGTTTTCTTCAATAATAAAAAACAAGAAAATACAGATACCACACTTGTAAAAAAAGCTTGGGATATTTTTAATAACGATTCTTTTTGGCTAATAGCTCCTCATAAATTATTTGATTACGGAACCATTAGAAGTATTCGTAAAATAGATAATAAAGAGGCTCTTTTAGTGAAATATACAACAGGAGGAACAACTCCTGGAGATTCATATTTGTGGCTTTTAGACTCTAGTTATATTCCTAAAAGTTATAAAATGTACGTACCAAGTAAAAAAATGGATGGAGTTCCTGCAACTTGGGATGATTGGATATTAACAGAAAGTGGAGCATTATTGCCTTCAAACCACACATTTTCTAATGGAAGTAGGTTGAGCATGGGAGAAGTAAAAGGATACAATTAATGACTTCAAAAATAATAGCAAACGGAATATTAAGAGCTTTAGCTGTAATTTTAGGCATTTTTCTTTTGGGCTATTTTCTATATGCAATTCAGTCTGTAATTGTGTACATAATTATTGCAGGAATTTTATCTTTAATAGCAAGACCTATAATTCTTCTTTTAAGAAAGAAATTAAAATTTCCAAATACAGTTGCTGTCATTTTTACAATGGTTTTAATGCTAGCGCTTTTAGCAGGTTTAATAGGAATGTTTATTCCTTTAATTACAGAACAAGGAAAAAGTTTATCGTTATTAGAAGTCGATAAATTACAAGAAAATGTACAACATATTTTTAACCAAATAACAACCTACTTCTCTTCTAAAGGAATAGATGTTTTAGGTGAGTTAAAAAACTTAGATTTAGCTTCCCAATTTAAAGAAGTTCCTACTTTTTTAAATGCTATTTTAGGTACAGTTGGTACTTTAAGTATTGGTTTATTTTCTGTATTGTTTATCTCTTTCTTTTTTATGAAAGACAACCAACTGTTAAAAAATGGTGTAATGACAATAATACCCAATGAAACAGAAAGTAGATTTTCAAAATCATTAGAAACTATTAATAATTTATTATCTAGATATTTTATTGGTTTAATATCACAAATTACTATTCTATTTATCTTATACACTATTATTTTGTTAATTTTTGGTATTCATAATGCAGTTGTTATTGCTTTTTTATGCGCGCTGTTAAACTTAATACCTTATGTTGGCCCAATGATTGGTGCTGTAATTATGTTTATTTTATCTATGACAAGTAATATTGGTTTAGATTTTCAAGATGAAATTTTACCAACCACTATTTATGTGATGCTTGGCTATTTAATAGCTCAATTGATTGATAATTTTGTGAGTCAGCCAGTTATTTTTTCAAAAACCACAAAATCTCATCCATTAGAAATTTTCTTAATTATAGTTATTGGTGGTTTATTGTTTGGCATTGTTGGTATGATTACTGCTGTACCGTTGTATACCGCTTTAAAAGTTATTTTAAAAGAATTTTTATCTGACAATAAAATTGTAAAATCATTAACTAAAGACCTATAATTTCTTTTGAATTTAGACATTTTACGCCCAGAAGTTCAGCAATTTATTTCAGATAATTTAAAATCAGACATTACAAAACTGATTTTTAAAGGAAGTCCTTTTAATGGTATTTCTGTTCAGGAATTGGCAAATCAAATTGTTGCAAAACAAAAAGCTGCTACCAAATTATCTACGTGGTTTACTACCAAAAACATCTACTATCCAGAGAAAGTAAGTATCGAGCAAACATCTTCAGAAATAACAGCAAAATACAAATCAGAAATAATTGAAGGAGCTTCAATTACTGATATTACAGGAGGTTTTGGAGTCGATTGTTTCTATTTTTGTAAACACTTTAAAAAAGTTGTTCATTGTGAAATTAACAAAGAATTATCTGCTATTGTAAAGCACAATTATCAACAATTAAAGAAAGTAAATATTGTAACTTTTTCTGGTGATGGACTTCAATATTTAAAAAATAATGAAAATAATTTCGACTGTATTTACATAGATCCATCAAGAAGAAACGATCTTAAAGGAAAAGTCTTTTTACTAAAAGATTGTTTGCCAAATGTGCCAGAAAACATTGATTTTCTATTTAGTAAAACCAATCAAATTTTACTTAAAAACTCGCCAATACTAGATATTACAAGTGCAATTAACGAACTAAATTTTGTAAAAGAAATTCATGTTATTGCCATTCAGAATGAAGTGAAAGAAGTATTATTTTTACTCGAAAAAAACTACGAAAAAGAGATTCAGATAAAAACGATTAACTCCCTAAAAAACGGTACACAGAAATTCAATTTTAATTTAAATGAAAGTGTGCATTCAAACTATTCTAAACCACTCACCTATTTGTACGAACCGAACGCTGCTGTTCTAAAATCTGGCGGATTTCATCAAGTATCGAAGCAATTAGATGTTTTTAAACTGCACCAACATTCTCATTTATATACTTCAGAGAATGCAATAGATTTTCCAGGCAGAACATTTAAAATAGAAAAGGTAATTTCTTATGATAAAAAGAAAATAAGCAAACTGTTAACAGAGAAAAAAGCGAATATTACAACTAGAAATTTCCCAAAAACAGTTGCTTTAATTAGAAAAGAAACAAAAATAAAAGATGGCGGTACTACTTTCTTATTTTTCTCTACAGATCTAGACAATAAGTTGATTTGTCTTTTTTGTTCAAAAATTGAAATATGATTTTAAAAAGTTAAAAGTAAACAGATCTTTAAAACTGTAACTATTTTCAGTAAATTTGTACAGAAAGCTCAACCTTCTACTGTATGCAAACGTTAACTTACCAAGGAATTAAAATTACGAGTAGATTACAAACCTCTGTAAACGATGCTTTAGTGGTAGAAGCCCCATTGCAAATTAACATTAATAAGCAAGCTTACACCGTTGTTATGAGAACGCCAGACAATGATTTTGAACTTGTAAGAGGTTTGCTTTATGCAGAAGATATTTATAAAAGTACCACGAACTTTAATTTTGAAATAGTTAAAGAAGAAAATGAAATTCCTTCAATTATAAACGTAACCATTCCTAAAGAAAATTTAGGGAAAGGATATTTAAATAAAAGAACATTATTATCTGTTTCTTCTTGCGGAATTTGTGGAAAACAAGAACTAAAAGATATAAAAGTGGAAGGAGAAAAACTGATTCAAAACACTAGTTTTTCTTCAGAAATTCTGCACAAAATGTTCTCTGAAATGAAAGATTTTCAAGAAACATTTAAAACTTCTGGAGGAAGTCATGCCGCCGCAATTTTTAACAAAAAACATACTTTATTAACCATAAAAGAAGATATTGGTAGACACAACGCTGTTGATAAAACGGTTGGAGATTTATTGATGAAAAAATCACTAAAAAAAGCAAATTACTTACTTGTTAGCGGGCGCGTTTCTTACGAAATTGTATCGAAGGCATTTATTGCAAAAATCCCTATTATTGTTGCTGTTTCTGCCTGCTCTTCTCTTGCTGTAGATTTTGCAAAAGAATTCGGAATTTGCTTGATTGGTTTTACCAGAGAAGAAAAAATGACGATTTATTCAAATCCTGATTTTATAAAAAATTTAGAAAATGTCTAAAAAAACAAACGCACAACCACCAGAAAAATTAACAGGGATTCAGTTAAAAAAAATCCCTACATCTGCTGTAGGAATTAAAGCAATTATCTCTGCCCTAACACATATAAAAGATGAAGTTGGTATTGTAAAAGGTATTACTTTATTAAAAAACATCAACCAAAAAGATGGTTTCGATTGCCCAGGTTGTGCGTGGCCAGATCCTGACGCAAAACGTGCTTTCTTAGCAGAATATTGCGAAAATGGTGCAAAAGCTGTTGCAGAAGAAACGACCAAGAATAAAGTTTCTCCGCTGTTTTTTGCAACGCATTCTGTAGAAGAATTATCTAAACTTTCTGATTATGAAATTGGTAAGAGCGGGCGAATTACACAACCTATGTATTTGCCAGAAGGAAAGGACAACTACGAAGAAATTTCTTGGGAAGCAGCTTTTAAAATAGTGGGCGAAGAATTAAATGCTCTCAAGTCACCAGACGAAGCTATTTTTTACACTTCTGGTAGAACAAGTAATGAAGCTGCATTTTTATACCAACTTTTTGTAAGGCAATTTGGAACGAATAATTTACCAGATTGCTCAAATATGTGTCATGAATCTAGCGGAAGTGCACTGTCTGAAACATTAGGTATCGGTAAAGGATCTGTTACTTTAGAAGATTTTAATCATGCAGATTTGGTTATTGTAATGGGGCAAAACCCCGGAACAAATCACCCAAGAATGTTAACTGCTTTAGGCGATACAAAAAAACGTGGCGGAAAAATTATTACTATAAATCCGTTACCAGAAGTTGGTTTAATCAATTACAAAGATCCTCAAAACCCGTTAAAATGGTTTGGAGAAGGACAAGATTTAACCGATTTATTTCTTCAAGTAAAAATAAATGGAGATGTAGCCTTGTTAAAAATCATTCTAAAGTTAATGAAAGAACAAGAAACTAAAAAACCAGGATCTGTTTTTAATCATCAATTTATAGAAGAAAAAACAGCAGGAATAGAAGGTTTATTAGAAGATTTAGATACATATTCGATTGATGAATTAATTCCTCAAACGGGTTTAGAACTTGAAGAAATAGAAAAAGCGACAGAACTCATCATCAATAATGAAAAAATAATTATTTGTTGGGCAATGGGCTTAACACAACATAAAAATGCAGTAGATAATATTCGTGAAATTGTAAACATTTTGCTACTAAAAGGAAGTATTGGAAAAGAAGGAGCAGGAACTTGTCCTGTTCGTGGTCATTCTAATGTTCAAGGTGATAGAACAATGGGAATCTGGGAAAAACCACCAATTTCTTTTTTAGATAACCTAGAAAAAGAATTTAACTTTAAAGCACCACGAAAACATGGTTTTGATGTTGTTGACGCAATTGAAGCAATGCACCAAAAGAAAGCAAAAGTATTTATTGGAATGGGGGGTAATTTTGTTTCTGCAACACCAGATACAGAGTTTACTGCAACTGCATTAAAAAACTGTAATTTAACAGTTCAAATCTCTACAAAATTAAACAGAAGTCATTTAATAACAGGTAAAAAGGCTTTGATTTTACCTTGCTTAGGTCGTTCAGAACAAGATATTCAATCTTCTGGAGCGCAATTTATTACTGTAGAAGACTCTATGGGAGTTGTGCATCAATCTCACGGTCATTTAAAACCTCATTCAGAAAAATTATTGAGTGAACCAGCAATTGTTGTTGGTTTGGCAAATGCTACTTTAAAAAACGATACAATAAACTGGACTGCCTTTACGGCTAATTACGATTTAATTCGAACTAAAATTGAAGCTACAATTCCTGGTTTTGAAAATTATAATGATCGTGTTCGTGTAAAAGGTGGCTTTTACTTACCCAATAATGCCAGAGAAAACAACTTCTCTCCTACTGCAACAGGGAAAGCAAATTTTACGTTAAATGAACCGTCTGATTTAGATTTAGAAAAGAATCAATTTATAATGATGACAATTAGAACTCACGACCAATACAATACTACTATTTATGGTTTAGACGATAGATATAGAGGTGTTTTAAATGAAAGAAGAGTTGTTTTCATGAACGAAGAAGATATGCAAGAACAGAATTTGAAACAATTAGATTTGGTAGATTTAACAAGTCATTTTAATGGTGAAAAAAGAACTGCAAAAGGTTTTTTAGTAGTGAGTTATAATATTCCTAAACAATGTACAGCTACTTATTTTCCGGAAGCGAATGTACTAGTTCCTCTTAAAAGTGTCGCTAAAATTAGTAATACGCCTACTTCTAAAACGGTTATTATTAGTATTGAAAAAAGATAATTTATATTTGTAAAATCTTAAAAAAAATAAACCTGTGAAAAACTCACTTCTTTTAATTTTAGTAATGCTATGTAGTCATTTTTCAGTAGCACAAACTGAAAGTATTCCAAAAATGAAAACTCAAAAAGGGTTTATTAAAATTGATTTTTTATCAATTGAAATGCCTGAAACGAATATTTTGAACGAATCGAACATGGGTTTTTCTGGTATTCATTATAATCTTTTTTTAAATGAGTCTTTCTATACTGGTATTGGTATTTATGGTTCTACGAGTGGGCAAAGAGGTGGTTTTTTTACTTTAGGCATAAATGCAGGGTTCAAAAAATATTTAAACAAAAAATTATATATAGATACTGGTTTCCATTTTGGCGGCGGAGGAGGCGCAGGAGCTCCTGATGGTGGTGGTGCATTTATTTTACCCCACGTAAATTTGGGTTATAGTTTCGAACATTTTTCTTTAAATACGGGTTGGAGTTATGTAAACTTTTTTGATGATGGATTAATCAAAGGAAATCAATTAAATGTAGCATTAGAGATTCCTATAGATTTTAATTATTCAATATATAAGAACTCAGAAAGTACGTTTTCTTCAGAAGTTTTAAATACTTCTTCATGGAATCAAAAAACAAAGAAAACATCATTTATGCTACATCTTAATAATTTAAAAGTAAAAAGTGATGCTGATGCGACTACAGGAGAAGTCTTGAAAGGAAAAACAATAAGACTTGCAGGTTTTGAGTTTTCAAATTATTTATCAAAAAATTGGTTTGCATTTTTAAAAGTTGATGGTGCTTATAGCGGAATTAGGGCCGGCTATATGGATGTTCTTTTAGGAGCTGGATACAATTTCTCTTTCAACAAAAACAGGACGAATATTTTAACAAAATTTGGTATTGGTGCTGGTGGTGGTGGTGGTGTAGATTCTGAAGGAGGTTTTATGTTATATCCTGACATTTCTATTGAACAACAATTATTTAGTGATGTTTATATCTCTTTAAATAAAGGTTATTTATTAACTCCTAGTCGCTATTTTTCTACTTCAACATTCGGAGTTGGGTTAAAATATTATGTAGAAAGAAACGGTTCTTTTTCTAATGAAAAGACTTTTAACAAAGGTAAATTTAAAGGTATTGAAGTTGTTTTAAAACAAGATTGGTATTTTAATGCTAAGAGAATGACAAACCCTACAGAAGATATGCATCAAATATCTTTACAAGTTAATTTAGACTTAAATAAGAACTTATTTTTAGCAGGTCAAACCTCTTTTGCTAATTTTGGTAATGCTGGCGCTTATGCAGAAGGCCTTGTTGGTTTCGGTGTAAAAACGAATAATTTATTAAATGGAAAGACTACTTTTTTTACACAATTTTTGGCTGGTGCCGCTGGTGGAGGAAATATAAGTACAGGTGAAGGCCTTATTATAAAGCCAAGTATTGGTACTGATTATCAATTAAATAGCACTTTAAGTTTAAGAGGTGCTTTTGGTTATGTTAAAGCTAAAGGAGGTAACCTAAGTAACCCTTTTATAAATTTTGGATTAAAATATAATTTCTCTTTTTTAAATATGAAATAATTTAATGTGTATGTGTATTTGCAGTAGTTGACACTCCCTTTATTTACTAATATTATCTAAAGTATTAAAAAGAAACTACTCCCCACAGTAAGTTTATAGCGTGTTTAAATTAAATAAAAAAAGAGCAACTATAGTAGTTGCTCTTTTTTTATGTACACTTCCAATAATTAGCATTCTTTAAAGGTATCTTTTTGATTAAAATAAATAATGCAGAAATGAAGTTCTTTTCTTCTACAGTAACCCTGTTAACAATAACACCTTTCACAAACTTCATTTTTTATTCGAATAAAAAATGAAGTTTGTGAAAGTCTAAATTTTAACATAACTACCTTCTTCTACAGAAATTTCATCCTTCATAAAATCGAACAACATAAAACTTCTATTAACTCCTATTAGTTTAACCATATGAAGACTGTTCCCTAATTCTGGATTCCAAGCACATTTAACTTTTACACGATTATCTGTATACCCATAAATATAGTCTCCTCTCCTTTTATTTTCAAATAAAACCATTTTTTCTTCACCTAACTGGTTTTCATAAAAAGCTTGAAGTTTCTTCTTAGAGAGCTCTACAAGTACTTTTTTTCTTTTTTTACGTACATTTTTTGAAACAGAACCGTCCTTTATTTCAAATGCTTTTGTTCCTCTTTTATCGGAATACATTGTAGGAGCGATATAAGAAATATCTGCTTCTAATAAAAAATTAACACTCTCATTAAACAGCTCGTCAGTTTCTCCTGGAAAACCAACAATAATTTCAACAACGATATAAGCATCAGGCATTATTTTTTTGATGTTTAGAAACAAATCCTTATAAGCACTTAAAGGGAAAGGACGATTCATATTTTTTAATACCGTATCGCTTCCGCTATCCATCTTTATGCTAAAATATGGTGAAAACCTTATCGATTCTTTTATAAACTCTAATGTTGCATCACTAAACATTGGGGTGGTGACGGATAAAAAAGAAAAACGATGAATTCCTCCAATTTTATCAAGTTTTTTTAGTAAATCAAGAAAGCTGTGGGGGTGATTTAAATTCCCTTTCTCTCCTTTACCAAAATCCCCAATATTATCTCCAATTAAAACAATATCTTTTATTCCTTCATCTGCCATATCTTTCGCATTTGATAAAATATTATCTAAAGTATCACTTCTAGAAGCACCTTTTAGTAGCGGAATTAAACAATAAGCGCATTCATGACTACACCCTTCTTGTATCTTTAGAGAAACGGTAGTTATTTCTTTAGAAATTTTTGATAAATACCCGTTTTTTCTTGAATTTTTAGAAAACCAAGCCAATAGAAGGTAAAACATAAGCGTAACAAACATTTCTACAGCTTCGTAAAGCCCTATATAATCTGTGATAAAAAAATGACAAAGAATTACCATTAACATTCCTGCTGCTGCGTATTGAGAAACAATTACAGAAACTATGTTTCTTCTAAAAAGTAAAATAGCTGCAACAAAATTTGCTAAAGCAGTTAACAAATAACCATAGAAGACCCACATAGGAGACTTATCAAACATTTCTCTAATTGTTTCTGGTAAAAAAATTAAAAGAAAATCTATCTGAAAGAACCTAACACCCCATAAAAGGATGAATAAAAAACTAAAAATTATTGCAAAAATAGCTCCTACTTTAAAAGAACCTAACGTTTTATTTTTGTACGAAAGCATAATGAAATGGGGGATTTAAGAATCCCAAAATACAAAATAAACTCTAAGGCAAAAGCTTATTTCTCAAAAAAAAGCTAGAACTTCTATTTTATTATAAATCAAAGCTAAAATACTAATATCAAATGGTAACATCATTGTAATAAAAAAAAACAGGGCTCTTTATTCTTAGTTAAAAAAACACCTACTTTTAAATCATTTGTTATAGTTAGAAATCTTCTACATTATAAAGAATAATACAAACTAACCTAAATAATTGAATACTACTTTAACTAGGCATTTCAAACATATTTAAATGTTTTTTTAAAATTCCTGAAGGCGTTTTTTTTGTTTCATCAAAAATTCGTGTATCACCAAATAAAATAAAACTATCTCTTGCTCTTGAAACAGCTACATTTAACATGTTTGGCTTGTTGTCTCTATCAAAAAACAATACCCCTTCATCTTTATTGCTATAAACAGAACTAAACAATACGATATTACGCTCAGCTCCTTGAAGCGCATGCACCGTTCCTAGTTTTATTTCATTTACTTTAAATCCAGATTGAATTAAAGCTTTGGAAAGTTCTGCTTTCTGACTAGCAAATGGTGTAATTATACCTAAAACACCTTCAATAGCATCTACATTGTAAGCACTTTTTATATCTTCTTTATGTCTATTTAACCATAAAATAATCGCTTTAACTTCGTTTATATTATGACGACTATTAAATTTACGTTCACTAACCCCCGCTACATGGTAAGCCATCATAGAAGCAAATATCTGATCTTTATGAGCTTTACCTTTCATTGGTTTTAAAATACCATCGTATGCCAATTCATTACAAAACCCAATAATTTCATCATTACACCTTCGATGCTCTAATAATAACAAACCATTTTCTTTTTTAGTAACTAATGGTGTTTGATATTCACAGGTGTTTTGAGCCATTTTCATGATGCTTCCACTAGAAGCTAAAAAGCCTATTTCATTTAAATAGGAAGTTTGCGATTGATCTTTGATAATATTTTGATCAATTAAATTTCCAAAATCAATTTTTGGAGGAATAGACCAAATAGGTTCTATCTGTTTTAAATCTCCTACAACAATTGCTTTTTTTGCTAATGAAAATATAGGAATACTAACTTCTGGTGTTACTTGGCCAGCTTCATCAATAATCAATAAATCTAAAAAATTAAACAAAGGAAGGTATTCGAAAACAGGCTTTCCTTCTTCATTTTCACCTTGATACTGGCTGTATAAAAAATGAGTAGGCGCCATGTATAAAGTTGCAACAAAACAAGGCGTAAGCATCGCTCTTCGTTTCCATTTTGCCATTACCGTTTTTTCACCAGTTCCTCTTTCTGTTTCGTTTTCTAAAACATCTTCTGTTTCTAAAAGCCATCTTGCTTCCCAATAATGAGTTGCTAATAAAAAGGCTTTATGACGTAAGCTTAAATCTATTTCATCGTAAAAAAAACGATGTGTTTTATCATCAGATGCCATCTTTTCATATTCAAACTCCCACATTTGCTCTTCTGAAATAAAAGGATATCCTGTAATATTATTTTGATGTTTCCAATTCTTCAATTTTAAGTTTGAAGATAAAGCCAAATTAAGGTCTGCAATGCATTTTTTTATAAAAACGAGCGCAGTTTTGTTATCTATAAGTGCTTCGTCATTAACAATAAAAATATGTTCTGAATTCGGGGTGTTTTCTTCCGAAGAAACTTTAAAATAACGTTTTATTTCATTGATAAATTTCTCTTCCTTCGAATACGACTTTATCTTGGTTATAATCGTTCTCCATTCTTGCAAATTTAATATTTGAATTGCATTTTTTTTAATGTGATTTTCCTTATCAAGTAATAAGTTGTTAATTCTTTCAATAGAAAGTAAATAGTTTTGAGAGATGCGAACTCCTTCTATTAAATTGTCTTCTAAAATTGAAATTTCTTCTTGAAGGTGTTCACAAGCAACTTCTAATGATTCTGCTTTAAAACCAAAATAATCAAAATAATTACTGAAATAAAAATGCTTCGCATCTAGCAAATACTCTTCATTTTCTAAATCGCATAAAGTACCTTCATTCCCAAACATATTCCCTTTTAGATAATTTATGTCTTTTAAGCTTTTTTCACTTTTAGAGTTTGAAGGTAAATAAGTTGCGTACCCATTAAAACCAGGAATCCAGCGTTCTGCTAGATTTTCCATATCACTTTTAGAATTGATAAAACTATCTATAATATTTGTTACTGCTTGGTTATTTGTTGAACACGCTAAAATAACAGGTGCTTCTTCACCTTTAATAGCTGCTCTCACCACTTCTGTAGCCACCAAACTTTGTAATAAAGTAGTTTTTCCTGTTCCTGGAGGTCCGTTTACTGCTGTAATGGCATTTTCTTCCGCAGTAAAATAAGATAATAAGGTTTTTCTTTGACTTATAGAGAGCGGAAATTCATTAGACATTTGACCTAAATGCAAATGATTGAAATCTAAAAAGCCTTTATCGGTAATTGGATCTCTTCGTTCTCTGTTATTTGGATTTATTATTTTTGAAATTAACGGAAGTTCTTCTGCTGTATTTATTAAGTTCTCATATAAAAAAAGAATACTTTTTGCTGCTGAAATTTTAGAACTTCTAGCAAAATAGGTGGCTTTATGATTTGTTGTATATCCGTCGGCTCTATAACTATTTATATTACCATAAGTAATTTCTGAGAAAACCTTATTAATATAATTCCAATAAGCTCCCCATTCTATTTCTTCATTTTCAACTTCTGGTTTTTCTAACTCTCTTGCTGCTGCAATTGTTTCTATTGAAGAAAAAATAAAATCGTTTCCAACCTCTGCAATTGGATCTAAATAATTACGAACTATTAATGGGAATATTTCTTTCGGAGCAGATAGTTGGCCCAAACGATTTATGCTGGCAGTAATCCAAAACGGATGAATTGTTTTCTGCTTGAAATTAGTGTCATTCGATTGAAAGTCTAGTTGAAAAGGAGCAATAATAATTTCAGCGTCAAATACTTTATGCCAATTCGCACTCTCTTTTTTTGTGATTCCTTTAAGCCTATTAATTCTCTTCTCTTCGAAATCGAGCATTTCTGCAGCATTTTCCGGATTAATAGTTGCCGTGCTTAAATCGCAATAATTTTGATGAAATAAATTTTTGATTCTAGAAATGTCTACCGCTAAATTTTCACTATCAGTTAAACTATTTTTATAATAATTTAACCAGTTTTTTATGTTGCTCATGTATTTTCTAGAATTCGTAGTTAGTAGCTTAAAAAAAATTGAGCGCGAATATATACTTTTAGATGTTTACTCTTATTGAATTTGATGGCATTATTAAATGAAAAAATGAAACTAATTCGTTAATTACTGAACGCTAACTTATTAATCATATTTTAATTTAATAGTGAAATAGTCCCATTTTGGATAGATTATTTTTCACAAAATATACACCTAATTTATTCGTCTTCTTTCATCACTTTTTATCTAAAAAGAAATGACTTTAAAATAACTAAAACAAAGAGGGAAGAAAGTTTAGAACAACAAAAAACCTTACTATTTCTAGTAAGGTTTAAGTGAGCCCTGAAGGATTCACAAAAAACCATCACCTTGTTTAATTGAATTTAACAGCTTATCTTTGGTAATAAGGATTGGCATAATCAATTTTAATTAATCATTTCTTTTTAAAATTTAGTTTTCGCCCCCTTTTTTGTCCCCTATTTAATAAAGTAGAATAACCTACGTTTATGAGTCATTCTTCTTTATTTAATAAATAATAACTGAATTTAATTTAAAAAAATGGAACTAAAGTTTGTGTTGCGCAAAGATAAAATAAATAAAAACGGTTCTTGTCCGATAAGGGCAGATATTTCTATTAATGGACAAAGAGTCAGAAAAACACTAACAGGTGTTAAATCCTCCGAAAAAGATTGGAAAAACAATAGAATTAAAGCTAATTTAAAAAATGAAAAATATAATTTTCATGATGAATTCAATAATAAAATAAAAGAATTCGAGGATAAAGTTGATACAATATTTAGATACATTAGAGCTAATAATGTTATTGCTGACAGAGACTATATTATTGAAAAATTAAATGATGATTATTTTGGTAAAAACAGTTTAGTAAAAGATTTTTTCACAACCTATCAAGAATATATAGACAAATCTAAAAACAGAGTCGTTCCTGGTTCTATTAGACGATATAAATCGAATAAGAAATTCTTTGAAGATTTTGAAGCGTTTACAGGCTATAAAATGCACTTTGATTCTATAAATTTAGAATTTTACGAAAAACTAACTACCTATTGTTTTGAAGAAAGAAATACATTGAATAATTACTTCGGAAAATTAGTTACTGGTATTAAGGCTTTTATGAATTGGGCTTTTGAAAGAGATTATCATCAAAACATAACTTTCAAAAAATTTAAAGCTCCAAAAGATAGAATTGAAGTAATTTACTTAACAATAGATGAATTAAAAAAATTATACAATTTTAAATTTGAAAACCCAAAACTAGATAAAGTTAGGGATTTATACTGCTTTTCAAGTTTTAGTGGACTTCGTTTTAGTGACTTAAAGAATTTAAAAAGCTCTAATATTTATGAAGACTACATAAGATTTAATATCCAAAAAACAAGAACAATAGACCATATTACCCCTTTAAATAAGTTCACCAAAGAAATACTCTCGAAATATAAAGAAACAATCTACGAGCCATTACCAAAAATTAGCTCACAAAAATATAATGAGTATCTAAAAATTGTATGTGCAAAAGCTGATATTACTCAAAAAGTAAACATTACTCGATTTATTGGTAGTAAACGTATTGATGAAGAAATTCCAAAATGTGATTTAATAACCAGCCACACCGCCAAAAAAACTTTTGTATCAAATAGCCTTGCATTGGGAATTAATTTAGAGATTATTAAACTAACCACAGGAAATACTGATGATAAAACTTTTGAAACCTACACACATATACCTAATCAGTTAAAAATAAATGAAATAACTAAATATTGGAATAAAATTTAATCATTAAAACAAAAAAACATGGAGAATCCTTTAGTATTAATCGTAAGTCTAAGTAACAGATTAGAAGCTTTAAAACTCATATTTTATAAAAGCAAAAAAATATTCAAAATAAATCTTATTATTTGTTTTATATCTTACTTTTATGTAGGCTTTCAATTATTCTTTCAAAACCCTCTTTTAAATTATTTTAACTATACTCTAGGATGGATTTTCTGTGCTTTCTACTTCGTAAGTAGTTATTTAATATTAGAAATAATCTTAATAGAGTTTGGTGTCTGGAAAAAACGCAACCTAAGTAAATATAAGTCTTATGTTTCTAGTAAAGCACATTTGGATTCAGTTAAGAAAAAGTTTAATATCACATCTAAATTTGAAGAATTTCACAAAGAACTAAATCCAATAAAAACTACACTTATTAAAAATGAAAATAAAATCAACAAGCTAAACATTGAAGTTTTCAAAAATGAAAGAATACAACCAAATATTCTAACAAAAAATCAAATAAAATTAATTTTAAAACAAATTTCTGGAGAATTATTTGAGAATCTAAATATTAATAGCTTTATGAATTTTTTATTTGAAGGTAATTATGAAAAAAAAGATCACAGACTTAATTCAGATGAAAAAGATAATTTAATTGCAGTAATAATTCTATTCAGAAAAGCTGATATTATAATTCATAAAGGAGCAGGTTCAAAACTATCTAGATTATTGATTAAGTATTTAAGTTTAGATTTAGAGGTTGATTCTTTAGGAAAAATTATTAGAAAAGGAAGTTATATTATAAAAAATATTAACACAAGAAAAAGAGTCGAGTTACAAATCCAAAATATTAAAGAAAAAAACAAATAAAACCTCTTTAAACAACGGTTATAAGCCGTTAACATATGCCAAAATGGTTTGGCATATGTTAACGGCTTTATATTTTTATTGAGTTTTGAAGTGTTTAAAAAACCATAATAAACCTTAATACTTTATAACTATGAGCGGTAATACACTTTACGCATACTCCGAAGATCAACTAGAAAGAATTTTCGAAAAACTACTTCAGAAGTTTAATAAAACTTCACCAAAATATATTCCTCAAAAAGAAATTCCAGAAGAAGATAGACTTACTCAACAGCAAGCAGCAAAGATGTTAAATAGAAGCGTTCAAACTTTAATAAAATGGAAGAAAAAACAAAAGATTCCTTTTTATCAGATTGAAGGAACCATCTTTTATTCAAAGTCTGAATTATTAGCTTACGCTAAAAATCATCCTAAAGATTTTAATCGTCTATAAAAAAAGCATAGAGGTACGAACTCTATGCTTTTATATTTTTTCCAAAACAGTATTAACTACCGTATAGCACAAATATACGGATAATTTCAATAAATATGTTAGACAAATCATATTTAAGGATTGGGACATCCTACTACCGAATTGTTCAAGTGCCAACTATAAATAATCAATTTAATGAGTCTTTAATAAAATGGGATGTAACCACCATTATTCAAGATCACGGAAAACCGTTTTTATCAGATATTCCAAAATATGTTGGTAAAATATGTTTTCCAAATCACTTTGAATTTTCAAAAGATATACATGGGTTCTACAACACCTATTCTCCATTAAAACATTTACCAAAAAAAGGTAAAGTAGAAAATACATTAACGTTCTTTAAACATGTTTTTGGCAACCAAGTAGAACTTGGTTTAGATTATTTCAAATTATTATATGAAAAACCATCACAAGCATTACCAGTATTGTGTTTGGTAAGCAAAGAACGCTCTACAGGAAAAAGTTCTTTTTTAAAATATTTAAAAGAAGTTTTTGGGCACAATATGACTTATTTAGATAGCCATTCATTGAGTAGTAACTTTAATTTAGACTGGGGTAATAAACTTTTATTAGGAATGGATGAAGCATTTCTACAAAAAGAAGAAATAACAGAGAAAATTAAGTACTTATCTACTTCCAATAAAAATAAAATTGAAGCAAAAGGTAAAGAACGTTTTGAAGTTGATTTTTTTGGAAAGTTTGTGATGTGTAGCAATAAAGAGGATTCATTTATTAAAATTGATTCTGATGAAATTCGATTTTGGGTAATTAAAGTTCCAAAAATAAAAACTGAAGATGTTCAGTTTTTAGAAAAATTAATTAATGAAATTCCCGCTTTTTTAGAATTTATTCAAAAAAGAAAATTTGCTAGTGAAAGAAAAACTAGAATGTGGTTCACGCCACAACAAATTTACACTCCTGCTCTAAAAAGATTAGTCAACAATAATAAAAACAGAGTTGAAAAGGAAATTGCTCATTTACTATTTAGCATCATTGAAAAATTTGATTTAGAAGAAATTCATTTTGGAATTATGGATCTTTTAAATGCCTTAAACAAAACAAGAATAAAAACCGATTTAACACAGCTTCGAAACCTACTAAAAACAAACTGGAAAATCACTCAAAAAAAGAACTCTTTTAAGTATCAAAAATTCTTGATATTAAGTGATGGAGAAACGGTACTTATTGACACAAAAGGAAGGTATTTTACTGTGAAAAAAGTTTTTTTACTCAAAAACTTTGATGATTTGATGACGGACTAACTAATATATACTTTAAACCCAGTAATAGTAAGGAATTAAGCCGTCATCAAAAGCGTCATCAAAACGTCATCAAGAAAAAAGTTGATGACAAAAAATGAAAAAAGTTGATGATCTGATGACATCTTGATGACGGTGTTAAGCCTTATGAATAAAAGAACACAAGAGATTCGTCATCAAATCATCAACTTTTAGATGTTTTTCATTTACTCAATACACAAGCTAATGAATTGTAAAAAAGCAAAATTAATAGACCTTGTTTCTTTCCTAAAAAAACAAGGATTTTCAGCAAAGAAAACCACTCAAAAGGAAACATGGTTTTGCTCCCCTTTTAGGAATGAAAAAACGCCTTCTTTTAAGGTAGATAATAAAAAAAATATTTTTTATGATTTTGGTGAAGGAATTGGAGGAACTATCATAGATTTTATAATGAAATATAATAATTGTTCTATAAAGAAAGCTTTAGAAATTTTATCTGAAGATTCTTTTCCTTTTCACCAGCAAACGAAACATATTAAAAATAAACCAACATATTCGATTAAAAAAGTAACCGAATTAACAAATCAAAAATTATTGAATTACTTGAACACTAGAAAAATTAATTTACAATTTGCAAAACAATTTTGTTTTCAAGTTCATTACTCATTTGATAATAAAAACGAAAACTACGGAATTGGATTTATGAACAATTCTGGAGGTTTAGAAATTAGAAATAAAAACTTTAAAGGCTGTCTTGGCAAAAAGGAAATTACAACAATAAATAATAATTCTGAAGTAGTTTCAATGTTTGAGTCTTGGTCTGATTTTCTTTCTTACTTAACTCTTAAAAATGAAATTCCTAAAGAGAATTTCATTGTATTAAATTCTACTTCTATGATTAAAAAAGCAATCGAGTTAGTTACAAATTACAACTCAATAAAACTCTTTTTTGATAATGACGATGCGGGAAATATAGCAACTGATTTTTTGATTAAAAATATTGAAAACCGAGTAGTTGATAATAGAATTCACTATAAAAATTATAATGATTTGAACGAGTTTTTAATTAGCCGAATGTAAAAAAGGTACAGATTGGTTACCGTAAAGCAATGTGTTAAGAAATTAAGCAAGTTGAACAGGGGCTTTGCTACGCTGTGCCCCTATTTTCAACTTGCCCTACGGGGTTTAAAACATTGATTTTAAAAACATTAAATCAATAAATAAGAATATAACATTTTATAATAGAATTATAAACGAACAATCAATACACTGATTATCAGTAACAAAAAATATAAATATGAAGAAAAAAAGCATCTTAATAAAAGAATTTCATCACAAAGAGTTGGTTAAAATTTCTAAAACTTTTGGGTCGCAATATGGTGATTTAATTGAATCTATGATTCTCTATTTTAAAAAAACAGGAATTAATCCTGTAGAAGCAATTAATGAAAACCCTGCTGCAATGGTAAAGGTTTTAGACAAGCGAATTGTATCGTTTTTAAAAGTGCAAGAACGTGATATTTTAAAGCCTTTAAGAAACGAAGTTTATCAAAATTCTAAAGAACAAAAAGAACAATTTTCAAACTTATCAAAATGGGTAAAAGATGCTATAATAAAAATAAATGATTTCGATAAAAACAGAACGTTCCAAATTATAAATGAGGTAGAAAAACTTGAAAAGAAACTTATTCAACAACAAAAAGCTTTTATAGAAATAGCCGAATTAATAGATACTAAAAATAAATCTGGAATTCAAGAAACACTTAAATCGCTTTTTAAATAATGCCAATTAGCAAACCACACAGCACATTAGGTGCTACAAATACTTCTAGCTGTATTGACTTGGCAATGTATCTAGAAAAAGAAAATAATGATTTAGACAAACTCTTACAAAAGACGAACTCGATTAGTAAAAAAAGAGAAATTGAAAGTAGAAAACAATTCTTTTTTTCACATTCAAAAAATAACATTAGTACCAATGAAGTAATTTCCAACATTGATAGTAACATTAAGAAATTGGGTAAAACAGATGCAAAATATTTCGCACCAACAATTAATTTTAGTCCACAAGAACTAAAATATATGTTACAAATAGTCTCTAACAGAAAAGAAGTGAAAAATATTTGGGAACTAAATAATAAAGATTACGTTCATTTTTGTGATAAAATTAAAGAATACACAAAAGTAATTATGACCAATTATGCAAAGAATTTTAACCGAGAAAACAAAGGTCTTAAATCTGGTAAAGACTTGGTTTATTTTGCAAAAATTGAGCACTTCAGAAAATTTAAAGGAACGGATAAAGAAGTCATAAACGGAGATTATAAAGTAGGTGACTTTAAACCAGGAATTAATTCGCACGTACACATCATTGTCAGTAGAAAAGACAAAACCCAAAGACTAAAATTAACACCTATAACCAAAGAACGCTCTACAACTAGAACAATTGGTGGAAACACATATCATGTTGGTTTTGACAGAATGAAATGGATTAACATGAATGAAAAAAGTTTTGATGATTTTTTCCATTATAAACGAAGAGAACGAGAGAGATTTAACAATCAATATATTTTAAAAAATGGTTCTCCTAAAGAGAAAGAAGCTCTTTTAAAAGAAATAGAAATTAAAGAACAATCAATTGAAAAAACAAAACATCATGCCAAAAATTATACTCGTAACACATCAAAAGGGAGGAGTTGGTAAAAGTACTCTTACATTTAACCTTGCTCAAAATATTTCTAGCAATGCAAAAATTGCTGTTTTAGATTTTGATTTACAAGGAAGTTTATCTCAATTAAAAGATCTAGTTACAGATTTTGATATTATCTCTTTTAAAGGAGAAATAAAAAGTATCTCTAATTTAGAATATGATTTCATATTTATAGACACACCTCCTTACCTATCGAACCATTTACCAAAATTAGTTGAATTAGCTGATTTAATTATAGTACCAACCAAAGCAGGGATTTTAGATTTGTTAGCCATAAAAAGCACCTTACAACTAATTGAACAAGAAAACAAAACAGCTGAAACTCTAATCGTTTTTAATATGATAAAAGCAAATACTACTTTAACGTTAGATATATTAATTGGATTAGAAGAATACAATGTGAAAATTGCCAATACACACATTAGTGATTTGGTTGCCTTTACTAGATCTGTTTTAGTAAAAGGAGTTACTAAAGACAGGAATGCTCAAAAGCAAATAGATAATCTCACAAAAGAAATAATAACCAAATTGATATAATTATACATCTCTAAAATTATATAAAACTATAAATATAGAATTATGGAAAAACAGAATTTTAACGAGCTTATAAATAAAGCGAAATCGAATAATCAGAAGAAAACAATTCAAAAGATTGTTCCAGTTACAGTAAAAGAAACTGAAGAAGTTCAATTTTCATTTTATATTGAAAAAGAACTACTAAAAAAAATAAAAATGAGAGCACTTAATAATGAATCTAGTATTAAAACGATCATTATAAATGCATTAAAAAACCATTTAAAAACAAATTAATATTATGAATTTCTGTTTATCTTGCAGAAGATTTACAGATGTAAAAAAATTATAACATATAAAGCGTTTAGCTTTTGATTTAGGATCAGAAAATCGCCAATTTTTTAATCCACCTATTTCAAAGTTAAGACGCCCACGTTCTGCGTGGGCTCTTTCTTTTGGTGGATGGGTTTCTTGGCGATACCTCTGATTCCGAAGTTTGAGTTCCACGCTTTTTTTTCACAAAAAACATGGATAATCAACACAAAAAAATCACCAATATTCAACTCAATATTTCAGAAAACTGTTCTGAAGAAAACAAAAAAATTATTCAACTTTACTGGGAACTTAAAGACACTAAATTTTTAAACTCTCCAACATTCATTACAAACAGATTTGATATTAGTCAATCTGAATTAAATAATTTAAATAAGAAGTTTGTGGAAGTTTCATTACACATACTTTGTAAAAACTGTACTTCTTATGAAAAGCATAAGACCACAAGTCAATCAAGCTTTGCACACGTTTTAAACTTACAAAAAGGAAGATATACTGATGGTTTCACTTGTAATCATTGCAAGGAAGAAGAAAGAATTCAAGCCAATTTAGTGTATCAAAAAAAGAAGAACGAGTTAAATGAAAAATTGAATAATGCTATTGAAAATAAAAATTGGGAAAATTTATCAAACTTTGATAAAGCTGTTTTAAAACATGCTTTAGAAATAAATTTTAATGATCTCAAAAACTATTATGGAAGTAAACTTGGTCCTGAAAATTTTAAGCAATTAATTAAGGCTTTATACAACATAGAGAATCAAAATCTGTTAATACTTCATAAAGATTCTTGGAATAATTACATAACAAATTACGAATATGTAGCAAAATTAGTTGCCTGTAAAGACGAAATTATTATTTCAAAAAGCAAAGAAAATCAACCAGAAAACTCTGTTACTATAAATACAGAAACTAATGGGTTAAAGTTTAAGCTTACTATTAACGAATTTCAAAATCACCCAGATAGCCCTAAATTTGCTGGACTTGTTACATTTAAACAAAAAATAGTTATAGAACCAGATGTTGAATATGTTTTTGGACAATGGCAACGAGCAAATGACCAACTTTATCTGACATTAATCCCTAAAGAAAATATGGACAAACTGCCAACTCAAAAAAGAATTTCCAATACTCCTATTTCATTGCAAAAAGGAATCACAGACTTCTTAAACAACATGGGGAAAAATAATAACTTTAAATAAAATACTCAAAACTAATTAAAACGTGACGCCTGCCGCTAGGGCACATTTTAAAAAAAGTTTGATTTTGAAGCTCTGATTGAATAGTAAATCAAACTCTTTTTAAAACGTAAAAATCTATAAAACCGCTTTCTTTAGAATCTCTAACTCCATCCCTAAACCATTGTTGGGTTTTACTATTCATAATTAATAAAAATCCATTGATATTTTTATTAATAAACTTGAAACAAAAAAGTTAAGTATTAAAATTTATTTGAAATAGTATTTTTAAAAATTATGCCAAATCTTTAAAATTTCATAAATTTAGGCTAACAACAAATCATAATCGTTACAATCAAAATATTTTAAATTCGTATGACAGTAGAAGAGAACTATATCAATGCAAAAATTCAATTAGAATTTTTAATTAAGAAGCTTGATTCGGGTAAAAATGTCGATGCAGAATTGGTTTCTGTATCCAATATAATTGAGGAATATGAAGAAAATAATTTTCCTATCGATTAAAAATTTATTACTCAATTTGATTTAAGATTTAATTGATTTTGATAAATTACTAAATTCATTAGAGGTAAATTTCGATATGATTTTACTACCAATCAAGCAGACTTTTCACAATCTACTTTATTTTAAAATCTAAAAATATTTTTAAATAATTATAGTTTTATATAATTATGGAAATCCATAATTATATATCAATCCGTTTTCTTATTTTTATAGGCTATGAATAAGAAGAACCTTTCCGAAAGAGACATCTGCACTAAATTTATAAATCCTGCTATTGAAAAAGCTGGATGGAACATGAGAACCCAAGTAAGAGAAGAAGTTTCTTTTACAGATGGTAGAATTATTGTGCAGGGTAAATTATATACCAGAGGTAAAAGTAAGAGAGCAGATTATATACTTTACTATAAATCTAATATCCCTATTGCCATTATCGAAGCCAAAGACAATAAAAAAGCAGTTGGTCACGGAATGCAACAAGCATTGGAATATTCCGAGATACTTCAAATCCCTTTTATTTTTACTTCTAACGGAGATTCTTTCGTATTTCATGACAAAACAAGAAAAGAAGGTAATTTAGAACAGGAATTAACTTTAGACAGTTTTCCTTCACCAGAAGAGTTATGGCAAAAATATTTAGTCCATAATAAAATTGAAACTCCCAAGGCAAAAGAAATTGTTGCTAAAGATTATTATGCAGATGATAGTGGAATGACACCCAGATATTATCAACAAAATGCAGTTAATAGAACTTTAGAAGCAATTGCTAAAGAACAAAACAGAATTATATTAGTAATGGCAACAGGTACAGGTAAAACCTATACCGCATTTAATATTATTTGGCGTTTATGGAAAACTGGTATAAAAAAACGTATTCTATTTTTAGCAGATAGAAATGCACTACTAACTCAAACTAAAAATGGAGATTTCTCCCCTTTTGGGAATGATATTATGCATATCATTAAAAATAGAAAAATTGATAAATCTTATCAAATTTATTTTGCATTATACCAAGGTTTAACAAGTACAGACGATTCTAAAAATGCTTACAAAGAATTTAGTAAGGATTTCTTCGATTTAGTAGTAATTGACGAATGTCATAGAGGTTCTGCTTCAGAAGCTTCTGCATGGAGAGAAGTTTTAGACTATTTCTCTTCTGCAACTCAAATCGGTTTAACTGCAACACCAAAAGAAACAAAAGATGTTTCTAATATGGAGTACTTTGGCGAACCTGTTTATACGTATTCTTTAAAACAGGGAATTGATGATGGTTTTTTAGCACCTTATAAAGTTGTAAGAATTACTACAAGTGTAGATGAGGGTTGGAGACCAACAGCAGGTTTAGTCGATAAATACGGACATGAAATTGAGGATAGAATCTATAATTTAAAAGATTATGATAAAAAATTAGCTATTGACGAACGAACCGAAATTGTAGCAAAGAAAATTACTGAATATTTAAAAGCAACTGATCGATATGCAAAAACAATTGTTTTTTGTGTAGATATAGATCATGCTAATAGAATGCGACAAGCATTGATAAACGAAAACGCAGATTTAGTCGCTAAAAACTGGAACTATTGTGTAAAAATTACTGGTGATGATGAAGTTGGAAAACAAGAATTAGATAATTTTACAGATGTAGAAGAACGTTTTCCTGTAATTGCAACATCTTCTAAAATGTTAACTACAGGTATAGATACTAAAATGGTGAAATTTATTGTTTTAGAATCCAATATACAATCCGTTACAGAATTCAAACAAATAATTGGTAGAGGAACAAGAATACGTGAAGCTGAAGGTAAAGTCTTTTTTACTATTATGGACTTTAGAAAAGCCACTAATATTTTTGCAAGACCCGATTTTGATGGAGATCCTGTTCAAATTTATGAACCAACAGATGGTCAACCAGTTGTTCCTCCAGAAGAAGATGACATTACATTACCAAGTGATGGTGAAGAACCATTAATTCCTGATGATTTTAGACCAACAACTCCAGATATAAATATCGACAATGAAGAAACAGAAGTTAGAAAATATTATGTGAACCAAGTTCCTGTTTCTATAGTAAATGAGCGAGTTCAGTATTATGGAAAGGATGGTAAGCTAATTACAGAGTCTTTAAAAGATTACTCAAGAAAAAACATTACCAAGGAGTTTTCTTCTTTAGATGATTTCCTTCAAAAATGGAATGCATCTGAAAAGAAAGAAGAATTAATAAAGGAATTAGCAGAACACGGAGTTTTGTTAGAAGCGCTTCGTGAAGATGTTGGATTAGATTTAGACGATTTCGATTTAATTTGCCATATCGCATTTGACCAACCTGCTTTAACAAGAACTGAAAGAGCAAACAATGTTCGTAAGCGCAACTACTTTAGTAAATACTCTGATACTGCTCAAAAAGTATTAAAGAGTTTACTAGATAAATACGAACAAGAGGGTATTGTGTCAATTGAACAAGGCTCTATCCTTAAAGTAAAGCCTTTAAATGAAATGGGATCACCTGTTGAGTTAGTGAGAGCCTTTGGAAAGCGTAAAGACTTTGAAAAAGCTGTTAAAGAATTAGAAAACGAAATATATAATATTGCTTAAAAATGAAAATATCTCAAATAATCGATAAGATTGATGAAAAACAACTTTTTATACCTGCTTTCCAAAGAGAATATGTTTGGAAAAGAAAAAACGCTAAAGATTTAGTTTCATCATTAATCCAAGACTACCCAACTGGCACAATGCTTACTTGGGAGACTAATTATCCGCCAGAATTAAAAGGAGAACACAAATACGATGAACGACAAGGTGCTGTAAAATTAATTTTAGATGGTCAACAACGTATTACTACATTATATATGTTAATGACAGGTAACATACCTCCTTATTATAAAAAACATGAAATTTTAGTTGACATAAGAAACCTATATGTAAATGTTCAAACTTTAGTTCTTGAATATTATAAAATAACAATAATGCAAAATGACCCTTTATGGGTAAACATTACAGATATTTTTCAAGGAAAAATTAGATATAGAGATGTAATACATCAATTAGAAGTTAATTTAGATGGAGAGCGAGTAGAAAGAGAAAAATCAGATTTAATTGATGATAATTTTAGAGCTATTGAAAAAATAAAAGATAGAGATTTTCAAGAGCAAATTATACCACCAAAAGCCTCTTTAAAGGAAGCAATTGATATTTTTTATATTGTAAATGCGAGTGGAGTAAATCTTACAGATGCTGAATTAGCATTGGCGCAAATTTCTGGGTATTGGCCAGAAGCTAGAGATTTATTTAAAACTAAACTCGTTCAATTAGAGAAAGATGGTTATGTTTTTAAGCTCGATTTTATCGTTTATGTACTGTTAGGCATATTGCATAATATGGGTTCTAAATTAGACAAACTACACAGTCAAGATAATAAAGAAAACATAAAAAAAGCATGGAAAAGATTAGATGAAGACGTGTTAGATTATGTTTTTAACGTATTAAAAAGTCAAGCATATATAGACCATACTAAAGAAGTTAACTCTGTTTATGCCTTTGTACCAATTATTGTTTATGCTTACAATAAAGGTTCAAAAAAACTTACCCAAATAGAAATTAAGAAAGTAATAAAATGGTTTTATTATTCTCAAATTCGTCAACGTTATGTTAGTCAGTTACAACAGAAATTAGATAAAGATATTGGCATTGTTGCTAAAGATGAAAATCCTTTTGATAAACTTTTATCGATAATAGCTGCAGAACGTCCTTTAGAAATTAGTAAAGATGAATTTGTAGGTATAGGAATTAGTCATGCTCTTTGGGGTCTAATGAATTTTTATTTCAAAAGCAAAGGAGCAATTTGCTTTACAACAGGTATTAATATTCGTAAAAATATGGGTAAAAAATACGAACTCGAATGGGATCATATTTTTCCGTATTCTTTATTAAAACTTGAGGGTTATAATAGAAACAATAGAGTAAAATATAGTCTTGCACAAGAAATAACGAACAGGGCAATTCTAACACAACTTGGTAATCGCAAAAAAAGCAACCATTTAGCAGAAGGTTATTTAGAAGATACCTCAATACACTTTCCTGATGCTTTAGAAAAACAATGCATTCCACAAGATAAGGAGTTGTGGAAAATGGAGAATTTTGAACTTTTTTTAGAAAAAAGAAGAATTCTTTTGGCAAAAGAACTCAATTATTTCTTAAATAATATCACAGAAACAAACTATGAATCTTTAGATATGGATATTGTAGAAATGATAATGTCTGGTGAAAATTCGCAGGTTGAATTTAAAACAACCATGCGTTATGACATGAGAGAAAATAAAGTAAATAAAAAATTAGAGCAAGTAATCTTAAAAACTTTAGCTGCATTCTCTAATGGTCAAGGAGGTACTCTAATTATGGGAGTTACAGACGAACAAGATATTATAGGTTTAGAAAATGATTATAAAACCTTAAAAGACGCCAATAAAGATGAATTTGAGTTACATTTAAGAAATTTAATCAATCAAAATTACGGAGTTGATTTTGCTACAAATAATATAGAAATAACATTTCCTGAAGTAAATGAAACGGAAATTTGTGTTGTAGAAATAAAGCAAGGATTAAGACCTGTATATACAGAGATTACAGATAAAAATGGTGGAAAAAGCAAACGATTTTATGTGCGTAGCGGAAATTCATCACAAGAAATAGACATTACAGAAGTAGCACAGTATATTAACCAAAGATTTGAAACAGTAGTTTAATGAGCAACATAACAACCAACATAAAAGGCATAAGAGATATTATGCGAAAAGACACAGGAGTAGATGGAGATGCACAGCGTATTTCGCAAATGGTCTGGATGCTTTTTATGAAAATATTTGCCGATAAAGAAGAAGAATGGGAAATTACCATAGATAATTACGAATCGCCTATTCCTGAACATTTAAAATGGCAAAATTGGGCAGCAGATGATGAAGGAAAGACTGGTGATGAATTAATGGAGTTTATTGAAACCGAATTATTTCCTACTCTAAAAGATTTAGATATTACGATAAGTCCACAAGCAAAAATTATACGTTCTGTATTTGATGATACTTATAATTTCATGAAAAACGGAACGCTTTTTCGTCAAGTAATAAATGTTATTAATGAAATAGATTTTAATAGCACTTCAGAACGTCATGTGTTTAATGATTTGTATGAAACTATTCTAAAAGATCTGCAATCTGCAGGTTCTTCTGGTGAATATTACACACCAAGAGCTGTTACGCAGTTTATGGTAGATATGATTAACCCACAATTAGGAGAAAGCGTTTTAGATCCTGCATGTGGAACAGGTGGATTTTTAACTTGTACTATTGATGGCGTTCGTAATCAAGTAAAAACACCAAAAGACAGAGACATCTTACAAAAATCGATACGTGGTATTGAGAAAAAACCATTACCTCATTTATTGTGTACCACAAACCTAATGTTACACGGTTTTGATTTACCTGTAGTTCGTAGAGACAATTTATTAAGTAAACCTTATGCAGATTGGGGAGCAAAAGACAAATTAGATATTATACTTTCTAACCCTCCTTTTGGTGGCGTTGAAGAAGATGGGACAGAAACTAACTTCCCAAAAAAGTTTAGAACCAAAGAAACTGCCGATTTATTTTTAGCTTTAATCATAAAACTTTTAAAAAATAACGGACGTTGTGCAATCGTTTTACCAGATGGAACTTTGTTTGGCGAAGGCATGAAAACACGTCTAAAAGAAGAGTTATTAGACAAATGTAACTTGCATACCATTGTGCGTTTACCTAATGGTGTTTTTAACCCATACACGAGTATTAAAACTAATTTATTATTTTTTGATAAAGGAACACCCACTAAAGAAATTTGGTATTATGAGCACCCTTATCCTGAAGGTGTAAAAAGCTATAATAAAGGAAAGCCGATTCATATCAAAGAGTTTGATACTGAAAAATCTTGGTGGAACAACCGTGAAGAAAACACACAAGCTTGGAAAGTTTCTATTGAAGAAATTAAAAAAAGAGGATATAATTTAGATATTAAAAACCCACACCAAGAGATAGATACTTTAGCAAGTCCAGAAATATTGTTAGAAAAATATAGAATAACCGAAAAGAAGATTTCTTCTATACAAGACGAAATTATAAATGTATTAACTGAAGCTTTAAAATAATATGCAGTTACTAAAACATTTTAAAGAACTTACGGTTAGACCTAAAAATGCCCAAGAATTAAAAGGTTTGATTTTACAATTGGCAATACAGGGGAAATTGACAGCTAATTGGAGAACAGAGAACCCAGATGCTTTAACTGCTATAGAATTATTGAAACGAACGCAAATAGAAAAAGAACAACTTGTAAAGGATAAAATATTAAAAAAAGAAAAACCTTTACCTGAAATGGATGATGAAGTTCCTTTTCAAGTACCAATTAAATGGAAATGGGATAATTTGGGAGCATTAGGTTCTGCACAAACAGGAACAACACCTCCAACTAAAAATCCTGAAAATTATGGAACATATATTCCCTTTTTAGGACCAGCAGATATTTCTAATAGTACAATGTTGTATCCTAAAGAAGGATTGTCAAAAGTAGGTTTGGAAAAAGGAAGATTAATTGACTCTAACTCCTTAATGATGGTATGCATTGGAGGTAGTATGGGGAAATGCAATATAAATAGAATAGATGTAAGTTGTAATCAACAAATAAATATTTTAACACCTATTTATTCACTTGTCGAATATGTTAAAATTATCTGTCAATCACCATATTTTCAAAAAGAAATTTGGGAAAGGTCAACAGGTTCTGCAACTCCAATGATTAATAAAAACAAGTGGTTGCAAATTCCTGTTTCTGTCCCACCACTTGAAGAACAAAAAGAAATTGTAAAAGTAGTAGAAACCCTTTTTAAAGAAGTAGAACAATTAGAGCAATTAACAGTTAAACGAATTGGTTTAAAAGAATACTTTATAACTTCTGCTTTAAAACAGCTCACTACAGATAATGCAAAACAAGAATGGGTTTATCTACAAGACCATTTTAAAAGCTTCTTTAATGAAACCTCTAATATTAAAAAGTTAAGAGAAACGGTTTTACAATTAGCTGTACAAGGAAAGTTAACAGCAGATTGGCGAGAAAATAATCCAGATACAGAAGATGCTTCTATTTTACTAAAACGTATCCAAAAAGAGAAAGCACAACTTATTAAAGAAAAAAAAATAAAAAAGGAAAAAGTCTTACCAAAAATTTCTAAAGAGGAAATTCCTTATGCTTTGCCTGAAGGTTGGGTTTGGTGTAGATTACAAGATTTAGTAAATGTAGGTACAGGTTCTACACCTGCAACTTCCGATTCATCTTACTATGGAGGTGAAGTTCCTTGGTATACAAGTTCAGCCACTAATGATTTGTTTGCAAAAGAATCAGAAAAACTAATTACAGAAAAAGCTCTAAAAGAAACAAATTGTAAAGTTTTCCCAGAAGGAACATTAATAATTGCAATGTATGGTCAAGGTAAAACTCGTGGGCAAATAAGTGAATTAGTTATTCCTGGAGCAACTAATCAAGCTGTTGCTGCAATGGTTTTCTATAAAAACTCAAAAGATTTTAAAGAATATATAAAATACTTCTTTAGAAAAATATATGATGAAATTAGACTTTTAGCAGAAGGAGGAGCACAACCTAATTTAAATGTTGGTAAAATTAAAAACACAATTCTACCACTTCCACCACTAGAAGAACAAAAAGCCATCGTTCAAATGGTAAATTCATTAATGAGTTTATGTGATAAGTTAGAGCAAGAAGTGCTACAAAGCCAAGAACATAGTGAGCAGTTAATGCAGAGTTGTTTGCGGGAGGTTTTTGAAAAATAAAAAATAAGATATGTTATTGTCATTTAATGATAGTCAAGAAATAAAGGAAAAATATATACTCGCAACGCAAGATTGGTTAAAGAAGAAAATAGACCCTAAATCTGCGCAAGAGATAGCACATGAATTATTTAAAACATCAAAAACATTTACATCTTCTGAATGTGTTTTAGAGAATTATGAAGACTTTCCTACTAATTTAGGTTTACCAGATTGGTTAGGTAACTTGTTGTTTACTTTTAATCATTATAATTCAAAAAGTTTTAGTGGTTTTGGAGAAAATTATGAAGAACATTTTTATCCAAATTTTTTAAAATCTTGTAATGTAGGAGTAGATTATTCTTTACTATTTCATCAATGGGAATTAATGATTTTAACAGAAATGCTTCCCAAGCAAGAACAATCAACAAAATATTTTACAGAATTAATTAATTTACACAAAAATGCTCTTGCTTTTAAAGCCACAGACCACAAAGAATGGATTAGTTTACAAAGAGAAATAGATAATTATTTACAAAATGTAAATGAATTTACTGGTGTACCCAAAAAAGTTGGTTTAAAAGAGATTGAAATCTTTGAGAATTTGCAAAGTGGTAAAGGCAATCATAAAGAAGCCTACGGTTATAGAAGGTACAGAGAGTCTTATGGGAAAATAATTAGAAATTCAGGTAGAGTTGCTTATTTATCAATTGAAAATCATATAAATAAAGTAGATCCTTATACTACATCAGCAGAAGCAATTGTTGATGCTTTGGTAGAAGAGTCAATTAATAACAAAGTAGATATTGTAAATGAACAAGAATTTAGAAAAAACGTGTGGACTCAATTAATTAAAAGATTAATTGTGATGTTAAAAGACTGGAAATAAAAATAATAAAAGTAAATGCTTTAATGGGTTTATGTGATAGTTTAGAGCAAGAAGTACAGCAAAGCCAAGAACATAGTGTGCAGTTAATGCAGAGTTGTTTGAGGGCGGTTTTTGAGGGTGAGAGTAAAGTTGAAATTTAGGATTAATAATGGTGAAATACACAAAAGAGTTAAAGTCAAAACTTTTTAGAAAAATAAATAATTATCCTAATGCTTTTAACGCAGTAGAGGATGAAGGGTATGATGGTATTGTTAGATTTTTAAATAACATTTGGGATTTAAAAGCACTCCCTTCTCCAAATGATACTAGATGGTCTAATGGCTATGATGATGCTGTTCAACATCTAATTAACAATGATGATTGGTCTTATGAATATACATTTTTAGATAGATTTAATTTATTAGAAAGTGATGAATTTTTTACTAAATTTTTAGAAACATTAGTTCATCCAGATTTTAGAAAAGATTTACAAAATATAGAATTTTATGTAACTCTGGTTAATGTTGAATTAGCAAGTATTAAATACAATTTAGCTGTTTCTGACTATAAGGAAGACTTACCTATTTATACCTTAAAAAAAAGAAAGGAAAATGATAAAAGTGATATATTAGAAAACTCTATACCTTTTATTGTTGATGGTTTTAACTCTGAAAACGTGGAATATCCTTATTTTAATTTAAGTTCAAATAATTGGGATGATTATGGGAGTGAGACTACATTTCGATTATTTTATCATAACGGAATACGTGATATTACAAAAATAGGAGATTTAAAAATAACAGATGGTAAAAGTGATGTCACATTAGAAGTAATTGATAAACAATTTAATATACTAAATAATGGATTCTGTTCACTTGGTCAAGATGAAGATTATTATAAAAATCTTCAAAGAATTTTTAAACACAAATTATCTAGTATTTTATTTGCCTTAAAGGATGCTGCATATTTTATTGAAATTAATGATAAATTTAGTACTAATACTATTTATCAATATTCTTTAACAAGAGGAGATTATGCAGAACAACTTTCCAGAAACATTAAACCAATTCTAGAAGGAATAAACCTAGAGGACAAATACAAGTTCATATATAATTTTACACCAAACTATTCATCTACTCCCGTTGATATTAATTTAAGTTTCAATGATTCTTTAGAGTTTTCTGATAGAATTTTTGCTATTATAGGTAAAAATGGAGCAGGTAAAACACAACTTATAACAAATTTACCAGTTGATATATCAGAGTCCAAAGAAAATTCATTTAAACCTCATAAACCAATTTTTAGTAAAATAATTGCTGTTTCTTACAGTGTGTTTGATAATTTTGAAAAGCCAAAGCATAAAGTTGATTTCAACTATGTATTTTGTGGTTTATTAAATGATGATAAAAAATTTCCTTCCAAAATTGAGAAAAATCAAATAATCCTTGAAGCCTATAGCAAAATAAAGTACCATAACAGAATATATAAATGGAAAAATATTTTGTCAAACTTTATAGATATAGATGTTATAGATGATGTGTTTGTTTCAAATAGTTTACGAGGTGTTGGTGATGAAAATGAGTTTTTGATAAACGAAGCTAAATTTATCGCTGTCATTGATAAATTAAGTTCAGGGCAAAGTATAATGTTAGAGATAATGACAAAAATAATAGCAAACATTAGATTTGACTCATTGATACTTTTTGATGAACCAGAAACACATTTGCATCCAAACGCAATTTCACAACTAATTAGTACAATATATGAATTGGTAGAATCCTTTGATTCTTATTGCTTAATAACAACACATTCTCCAATAATAATTCAAAATATATTTGGAAAAAATGTTTATGTTATGGAGAAAGATAGTAACGTGCCTTCATTAAGAAAAATCGGAGTGGAAAGTTTTGGAGAGAATCTAACAGTATTAACCGAGGATGTTTTTTCTAATAGTGAGATCAATAAGCAGTATAAAGTTATACTTGATAAAATGATTGAGAAGTATTATGATTACGAAACTATACTGGAAAAAATAGAAAACGATAAATTACCATTAAGTCTAAATGCTAAAATTTATATTAAAAGTAAATTAGCATGAAAAATATAAAGTGTTATTCAAAAAATGCTCTTACTTTTCATAAAAATATAGTTAATGATAGTTTGAATAAAGGAGAGGATAAAGATAATTTATTAAAAAACGAATCTGATATAACTAAAGCATATGCAGATTACAAAGATAAGTTTAATAAGAATAATTTGTTTACTATTTCTGCGCATGGTTTTGATGGTGAGGATAAAGCAAATCTCTTAAAGCTTTATTCATCGCAAAGAAAGTCTATTATACAACTCAAAATAGAGCTAACAACAAATGAATTAAAACAAAGAATAAATACTTGTCCTAATTGCACAATAGAGAAAGTGGCTTCTTTAGATCATTATATCCCAAAGGATGAATTCCCTGAATTTTCGGTTAACCCAATTAATCTAGTGCCTTGTTGTTCGACTTGCAACTCTAAAAAGAAAGAAAATTGGAAAGATGATAAGCAGTTATTATTTTTAAATCTCTATTCAGACATAATTCCTCTTTCGCAATATTTGTTTGTAAATGTGATATCGAAGACAGAATTTACATTTGAATTAAAAAATGTATCTAAAATAGATTCAAACCTTTTTAAAGTTATTGGTAGTCATTATGGTAAGTTGAATTTATTACAACGTTTCAGAGAAGATTCTGATGAAGTTATTTCGGAATTAGATTTACTAATTTCTAATGGAAGAGATTCATTTAACAATGATACAAAGCTTGAAAAATTTATTAATAATCACTACTCTACAGTAGAAAAAAGAGATGGTGTTAATAATTGGAAGGTAGTACTTGTAAAAGCAATGCTAAACAGTAAAATTTATTTCTAGTTATAATAGAATGACAATGATCAAACCACAAACCATACAAATATATTTACCAAATGATTCGCCAACTATTATTGGTAAAACAGGTCGCATTTTAATACAAGTAGAAAGTTTGGCAGAGATGTTTATGAAAGAGTAAAAATTAAATAAAAAAAGAAAAAGATATGAGTTTAAACAATTTTTATAAATTACGTAAAAACTTTATACTGTTAGGTTTAACAGGAAAAATGCAATCTGGTGCAACTGCAATCGCAGATTTATTAAGTAAAGAAAATTTGGATAAAAAACAAAAAGATTTTTTTTCTGAATTTCAAGAAACTTACAAAGGAGTTAGTGCTAGTGAATCAAGTAAGATTAGAAGGATTAATGATTTTTTTAAATATGATAGTAACTGGGTAAGGTTTGATGTTTTAGATTATAGAAATGTTTTAATCTTATTTATATTACATCATAATTATGATGATGATACTGAAAAATTTGCAGAAAATATAGCTAATTGGATTTGTAGTTTAGGAGATTATAAAAATGATTTTGAAACCCCTCGATTTGGTGGAACAGTAGGTATTGCAAAGGGTAGTTCAATTTTCTTGAAAACAGAATTTAAAGATGCTATATTAAATCCACTTTCAGAATTAAACATTTCTTTTAACACTGACACTTTATTAGAATTTTTAAAGGAAACTAACGACGATTTCTTCTTTAATAAAAACTTTCAAGAATTTGCAAAATGCTTTCACGACAAATTAGATAGTTATAGTCCGTTTCTAAAACATAAGCTAATGCATGTATCAGCATATTGTTTAAGACGTTTTGGTTCATTAGATATAAAGATAATCAAAGAAAATACTAAAGATATAGGTTTACAACATATATATATAATTGCAGATGCCATTAACCGTCTAATCAAAATTCATAGGAAAGCATCAAAAAAAGAAGATAAAGTAGCACATGTAATTATTGATAGATTAAAAAACTCCTATGAGTTAATGTATTTTAAAGAAAAATATTCTGGTTTTTATATGGTTTCTTCAAATTGCAATCAAAAAGAAAGACAATTAAGAATTAAAGAAAAATACAATAATCAAACTTTTACAACAGATAAAGAAGAAAACCTAAAACTAATATCAGATTTAGACGAGTTAGAGTATAAAGTAAAAGAGTTCAAAGCAGGGGTATTTGATGGGTTTGATGTTGAAAATTGTGTTCAAAAAGCAGATTATCATACATATTTAGATAAAATTTTAGATAATGATTCTATAATAGAAAAATTTGCACAAGCTTCAAAAAAGGTGAAAAATAAAAAAATAGATAGAACGAACGAATTTTATATTTATCAGCCACTATCATTACAAATATTAAAACTAATAGCACTAATACAACAACCTGGTTTAATTACACCTACTTATATTGAGCGTATTATGCAAATAGCGCATACTACAAAGTTAAATTCTGGTTGTATTTCAAGACAAGTTGGTGCTGTTGTAACAGACGCTAGTTTTTCCGTAAAAGGTATTGGCTGGAATGACGTACCTGAAGGACAAACACCATGTGCAAATAGGGATTTAAGGGATTTAGTAAATGATAAAAAGATAGGCTTTACTCAATTCGAATTAGGTGATACAGAACATACATATGATGATGGAAAAAGTTTTAATGAAAAAATAAAATTCGACTATAGTTCATCTTCTGAAAATATAGATGAAAAATTAGAAGGTAGACCATGTTCTTTTTGTTTTAAAACATTTCATAACAAATATGAAGGGGTAGACAACCAAGTTCACACTAGATCTCTGCACGCAGAAGAGAATGCCATGCTTCAGATTGCTAAAAATGGTGGACAGGGATTAAAAAGAGGCAATCTTTTTACAACTGCATCACCTTGTGAGCTTTGTTCTAAAAAAGCATTTCAATTAGGTATTAAAAATATTTTTTATATCGATTTATACCCTGGTATTTCAGAAAAACATATTCTACAAGGAGGAACAAATTCTAATTCCAATCCAAAATTATATCAATTTCAAGGCGTTATAGGTAGAGGCTATCAAAAACTATATGAACCTTTTATGACGATTAAAGATGAAACTATTTTAAGGTCAAGTATTCAACCTACTCCAAAAAAATAGTAATCATCTTTTAAAATAATTAACTCAAAAATCTCCGCTATGAGACTTCTTACCAAATCACGATTTAAATTAGGACTAGAATGTCCAAACAAACTTTACTACACTCGTAAAAAAGAATATGCTAATAAAAAGCAAGAAGATCCTTTTTTACAAGCATTAGCACAGGGTGGTTTTCAGGTAGAAGAATTAGCAAGAATGCATTATCCAAATGGGATTCTTATTGAAGGAAATGATGGAGATTATGAATTACTTTGGGAACAAACACAAAAATTATTAGAACAAGAAAACGTAATAATATATGAACCTGCTTTTCTTGTTAATGGCTTATTTATAAGAGTAGATGTTTTAGTGAAAAAAGGAAATAATATTGAGCTGATTGAAGTAAAATCGAAATCCTTTACACCAGATGATGATAATCTATTTATAGGTAAAAAAGGTGGAATGGTTTCTAGTTGGAAACCTTATTTGTTTGACATTGCTTTTCAAAAGTATGTTATTCAATTATCCTACCCTGCTTGGAACATTCATTCTTACTTAATGATGGCAGATAAATCTAAAAAATCAAGTATTGATGGATTGAATCAATTGTTTAGAATCAGTAATAAAGGAGAAAACAGGACAGGTGTAATAAAAAAAGTAGAAACACTAGATGAAACAGGAAGTCCTGTTTTAGGAAGAAAAAATGTTACCAAAATTATAGCGGATATTGAATCAAATAAATATTTGTATCATGATAGTTTGACTTTTCAAGAATCAATAAAGTATTTAAAAGAAGCCTATTTAAAAGATAAATATGCAAACTGGCCAACAAGTTTTAACTCTTGTAAAAGTTGTGAATTTACTTGTACAAATGATGACGAACTACTTGGTTTAAAATCTGGGTTTAAAGAGTGTTTTACGAAACAGCACCTTTGGACAGAAAATGATTTTAATAAAGAAAATATTTTTGATATTTATTACTTCACACAAGGTAAAAAACTATTTAATGAAGGTGTTTTATTTAAAGATCAGCTCACTGAAGAAAATATTAATTTAAAGGAAGAATTAGGGAAATTAAGCAGAACTAATCGACAAATTCTACAGATAGAAAAAGCGGTAAATAATGATAATTCATATTTTGTAGACAAAGAAGGTTTAAAGGAAGAGATCGATAACTGGAACTTTCCTTTACATTTTATAGATTTTGAAACTAGTACGGTAGCGCTACCCTTTAATAAAGGATTAAAACCTTATGAGCAAGTTGCTTTTCAATATTCTCATCATATTTATTATAAAAATGGACATATAGAACATGCCAATGAATACATAAACAACAAAGCAGGTTTTTTCCCAAACTTTGAGTTCATTCGTTCTCTAAAGAAAGCTTTAGAAAATGATGAAGGAACAATTTTTAAATATTCTAGTCATGAAAACACCATATTAAACGCAATTTATGTTCAATTATTATCATCTTCTGAACCAGACAAGAAGGAATTAATAGATTTCATTCAACATATTTCACACTCAAAAAATGATAGCACCACTAAATGGAAAGGGAAACGCGATATGGTGGATTTATGGGTGGTTCAAAAAAATTTCTATTACAATCCGTTAACAAAGGGTTCAAATTCTATAAAAGCTGTTTTACCAGCTTCGTTAAGCTCCAGTAACTTATTAAAAGAAAAATATTCACAACCAATAAAAAACATCAATGTTACAAGCCAAAATTTTTCTGAAGATCATATTTGGCTGAAAACTGATGAGGGAAAAATAGAAAACCCTTATAAAATGTTGCCTTCTGTATTTGAAGGCTGGAGTGAAGAACAACTAGAAAATACATTATCCGAAATTGAAGATATAGATAATGGTGGTGCAGCACTTACAGCCTATGGAAAATTGCAATATACGGATATGGAGCAAGAAGAAATTGATGAATTGACAACAGCTCTACTTAAATATTGTGAGTTAGATACACTAGCAATGGTTATGATATTTGAACACTTTAAAGAGTTAGTAGAATAGTATTATTTACCAGGAATGAAAATTTTACACCCTATAATTTTTAATAAAACAGTAAATTACCCTTGTTCATGAAACATGAACATTGTTATTAATTGAACAAAACAGCTATAAATTGATAACACTTCAATAAATGTTTAGTACATTTGAATGTTCATGTAACATGAACGGTAAGTAAAAATGAACAAAAATGACTAATTTCATACATATACAAGAGTTTTTTGATACTTTAAATTTTGATATAGAAATTATACATCAAAATAATGACTCAAAAAACGAAGAGCCTATTTATTCTATAAATAATGAAAAAGTATTTATAGAAGTAAAGAATGAGATAAGACCACAAAGTGTAACCTCTTTTATTCATCAAAAAGATAAAAAAACACCACTACTTATTGCTTCAAAATATATTACACCAAAAGCAAAAAACATCTTAAAAGAAAATAACATAAATTATATAGATAGTTTTGGAAATGCCTTTATTCATTTAAAAAATCTAAAAATTTTCATTGAGCAAGGCAATGCAAAACCTGCTGTTAGTAATTATTCGAATATACTAACACAAGCCTCTGCCCAAATTATCTTTCAATTGCTTAAAGACCCTGCTCAAATTAATGAAACACAGCGTTATTTAGCACATATAAGTAAAGTATCATTAGGTAGCGTTAGTAAATGTATGAAAGCGCTTTTAGATGAAGGTTTTGTAGTAAAATGGAATAAAGAGGAGAAATATCAATTAGTAAGAAGAGATGAATTATTAGAAAAATGGATAACGTTATGTAACGAAAAAATACTACCAGCATATAAAATTGGTAGGTTTACTTTTTCTAAACAACATAACAATTGGGAAACACAATTGAACAATAGCGAAGCTCTTTGGTCAGGTGAACCTGCAGCTTCATTGATTACAAAATATCTCAATCCAGAGCAGTTTTCATTATTCACTGATAAGAATAAACAAGAAATAATAACACAATTAAAACTAGTGCCAGATATAAATGGCGAAATCACCATTTACGCACCTTTTTGGATCGTTAGTAAACCTATTGAAAGAGTTAATATTCAAAATGTAGTAGATCCTTTAATTATATATGCAGAATTAATATATAGTAATAACAATAGAAATATAGAAACAGCACAAATACTATTTAATGAATACATCAAACCAAACCTTTAAACAGTATTCATTTGCGCATCACGCAAAAGTATATGCTATTTTAGAAACTGTTTTCGCTGAATATGGAATAACTTATTACTTAATTGGAGCTAATGCAAGAGATGTTCAGTTATATAAACAAGGTATAAAACCCACAAGAGGTACTGCTGATATTGATTTTGCAGTTATGATTCCCGATTTTGAAATATACAATTCAATTTTTGAAGCTTTATGTGCTAGAGGTTTTAGAACTACAAAAGAAGCTTACAGATTAGTTTTTGATGAAACAAATACTGTTTTAGATTTGATGCCTTACGGAAAAATAGAACAAGAATACACCGTTAACTTTACAGAAAGAGAATTATCGTTGTCCGTATTAGGTTTTAAAGAAGTAGGAGAACATATTGAAACAGTAAACATCAAAGAAGAAAACTACACACTTCCAGTATCACCTGTAGAAGGATTAATCATTTTAAAATTAATTTCATGGGAGGATAAACCAGAGTTAAGAATGAAAGATTTAGAAGATATTTCATTCTTATTACAGCATGCTTGGTCTTTGTATGAAGAGGAAGCATATAGTAATCATTTAGATTTATTTGATGATAATTTTGATACACAAATTACTGCAGCAAGAATTATTGGCAGAAAAATGAAACCAATTATAAATCAGAATGAAAAACTAAAAAATACGATTATAAATATTCTTAAAAAAAGCAGTGTAAAAAAAGATAAAGCAGAAAACCCAGAGATTATACTGGCTCAAACTATGAACAAATCTATAGAAGAAATTAATATTTTGGTTTCAAGTATTTTAATGGGAATTAATGATGACTTAAAACAATAAACATTGACACGTATTTTTCATGAATTAACTGCAACTCTTTCTAAAAATCTTTATCAAGCTTAAAAAAATACGTTACTATTCTATTTTATTAAATAAATTAGCCCCCTATTTCGACCCCCTAAAAACAAAAAAGCCTTCAAAACCAAATGGTTAAGAAGACTTTAAGTGAGCCCTGAAGGATTCGAACCTTCGACCGCCTCCTTAGAAGGGAGGTGCTCTATCCAGCTGAGCTAAGAGCCCGTAGTTTTAAAGTTGCTACGTACAACTATGTCGGGGTGGCAGGATTCGAACCTGCGACCTCCTCGTCCCAAACGAGGCGCGATGACCGGGCTACGCTACACCCCGAGTGTAACTTTTTAATTGCGGAGAGACAGGGACTCGAACCCTGGAGCCAGTTACCCGGCTACAGATTAGCAATCTGCTGCATTACCACTCTGCCATCTCTCCTGTTAATGAACTTACCGCAGTTGTTTAAAATTGCGAGTGCAAATGTACTACTAGATTTACAATTTAACAAGATATTTTTGCCTTTTTTTTACTTTTTTTTCTACTCTGGGTATTCAACCCTTAAGTGATAGATGTTTAGCAATTTTTTCTTTATTACTTTTTTTATAGTTTCTATTTCTTTAAAAGTAATGTCTGAATTTAAAAACTGATTGTCTGACATTTGTTTTTCTATGATTCTATCAATTAAATCACTGATTGATTGAGCAGTAGGCACCTTCAAGCTCTTTGAGGCTGCTTCTGCTGCATCACACATCATTAGAATCGCTGTTTCTTTTGAAAACGGATTTGGACCTTGGTATTGAAATTTCTTAATATCTACATCGGTATCAGGGTTCATTTCTTTCTCCTTCATCAAAAAATAATAAACCGTACTTGTACCATGATGGGTTCTAATAAAATCGATAATTCTATCTGGTAACTTATATTTTTTTGCAATTTCTACTCCTTTAATAACATGATCTGTTATTATTTTAGCGCTATCTCTTGGTGATAAATCGTGATGAGGGTTTACTCCCGTAGTTTGATTTTCTGTAAAATACATTGGGTTTACCATTTTACCAACATCATGATATAAAGCGCCTGTTCTAACCAACATAGAGTTTGCCCCTATTTCATTTGCCGCAGCTTCAGCTAAATTTGCAACTTGCATCGAATGCTGAAAAGTTCCTGGAGCCTTTTCATTTAACTCTCTTAAAAGCTTTGTATTTGTATTTGACAACTCTAACAAAGTTACATCAGAGACCAAACCAAAAACTTTTTCATACATATAAATTAATATTATCGATAAGAAAGATAGCAATCCATTCATTGCAAATAAGATAAAGTAATCTAAATTTATTTGCGAGGCATTACCTTCTTTAATAATTGAAAAAGCAAAATAGGTAAGCATATAAATACCTGTAATTTGAGCTACAGAAATAAACAAAGTAGCTCTTTTATACAATTCTGAAACCGTTAAAATGGTAACCATGCCGGCAATAATATGGAGGTAAATAAACTCAAAACTATCTGGCACAATATACCCTAAAAGCAATACCGTTAAAACATGTGTAAACAAACCTAAACGTGCATCAAAGAAGGCCTTTAAGACAATTGGAAGCACACTTAAAGGAACTACATACAAATAATCTGAGTTGTATTTTATAACCAACGTTTGTATAAAAATCATCGCAAAAACGTTGAAAAAGATAAACGTTACTTTGTTATTGTTGTTATAGATTTCTAACCTGTATTTCTTCAAAAACAATAAAAGCATTAGTAACGCAAGAGAAACCAAAATGGTGTATCCTAAAATAATCCAATTGTAATTAGACTCTGTCCAAACTTTAGATTCAGATTCACTTTTTAAAGAACTTAAAACTGCTAATTTTTTCCCCTCAACAATATCACCTTTTAGAATAATTAATTCTCCTGATGATACCTTTCCTTTAGTATAAGAAATATTTTTTGTCTCATTATCAATTACTCTCTCTGTAAAATCGGCATCGTAAGTAATATTTGGTTTAATAACCTCAGAAAGGATACTAAAAATCTGACTTCTTCTATCCTTATTTAAATTATTTTCTAAATTTTCTGTAATAATTTTTAAAACTTCATTAGAATTAAGTAGCATCTTAAAAGGAACATCTTTTACTGCATTTTCTTTTCGAATTGCAACTAATTCGTCTCTATTACTAATTTTATCTTGACTAATTACTTCTAAAAAACCTGTTTTGTAGACCTTATCTATTATCAGCAATCCTATTTGCTTAAAAGAGTTTTTTTGTTTGCTCGTTAATGAATCACTTAATAGTACCGAAGTAATTCTTATTTCAAAACTATTTTTAACTTCATTTACAACAGAACTATCATAAGTGAAATAACGTTTTGTATTTACTTCTATTTGTTTTTTTTCTAGGTTAATTTCAGCTTCCGATTTTTGGACCGCAAAATCAAAAGGCGCATACAAATTATCATATTTCCATAATTGCCCATTATTAAAATCATACTTAAATTGTCCTCCTTTAGGAAACAAATAAACAATAGCAACCGTTGTGATTAAAAATAAAATCACTTTATAGATGATGGTGTTGTTTTGATAGAGTTTATTTACGAAGTTGCTCATATATGTTTTCTTGTGAATACAAACTTACTCCAAAAAAGTTAAGGTTAGAAATTCAAGCCAGACAAACCTATAAAAATTGATTAAAAAAGATTAATTTAGCGGACAATCTTACATTAAAATAATCTCAAAATATCATATGAAAGAAGTCGTAATTGTATCTGTTGCAAGAACACCAATCGGAAGTTTTATGGGAAGTTTATCTTCTATACCCGCAACAAAACTAGGTGCTGTAGCAATAAAAGGAGCTTTAGAAAAAATTAATTTAGCACCAGAAATGGTGGAAGAAGTTTATATGGGAAATGTGGTTTCTGCAGGTTTAGGACAAGCACCTGCAAGACAAGCTGCTATTTATGCAGGAATTCCTAACACAGTACCTTGTACAACTGTTAATAAAGTATGTGCTTCTGGTATGAAGTCTATTATGTTAGCAGCCCAAACTATTGCCTTAGGTGATGCTGATATTGTTGTTGCTGGAGGAATGGAAAACATGAGTTTAATTCCACATTACCAACATGCAAGAAACGGTGCCAAGTTTGGCCCAATTACCATGGAAGATGGAATGCAAAAAGATGGCTTAGTTGATGCCTATGATAAAAATCCAATGGGAGTTTGTGCAGATGATTGTGCTACCGAATATAACTTCTCTAGAGAAGACCAAGATGCATTTGCTGTACAATCTTATAACCGTTCTGCAAAAGCCTGGAGTGAAGGAAAATATGCGGATGAAATTGTGCCTGTAGAAATTCCTCAAAGACGTGGAGATCCTATTATTTTTTCTGAAGATGAGGAGTACAAAAACGTAAAGATGGATAGAATATCAACCTTAAGAGCTGCGTTTACAAAAGACGGAACTGTTACTGCTGCAAACGCTTCTACAATTAATGATGGTGGTGCTGCATTGGTTTTAATGTCTGCGGAAAAAGCAAAAGAATTAAACATTACTCCTCTTGCTAGAATAAAAGGATATGCAGATGCTGCACACGAACCAAAATGGTTTACAACTGCACCCGCAAAAGCATTACCTAAAGCATTAGCAAAAGCAAATATTTCTATTGATGACGTAGATTATTTTGAATTAAACGAAGCTTTTTCTATTGTTGGTTTAGCCAATATGAAGCTTTTAAATATTACCGATGATAAAGTAAACGTAAATGGTGGTGCTGTTTCTTTAGGTCACCCTTTAGGTGTCTCTGGAGCAAGAATAATTATTGCTTTAACATCTATATTAAAACAAAATAACGCAAAAATTGGCGCTGCAGCAATTTGTAATGGTGGTGGTGGTGCTAGTGCAATGGTTATAGAAAGAATTTAAATTCATAAAAATCTTTATCTAATTATGCTTTTTGGCATTTGTAATTTAAGTATTGTTCCTTTAAGAGCAGAAGAATCTGACAAATCTGAAATGATTAGTCAGGTTTTGTTTGGTGAGCATTTTGAAATTATTGAAAAGCAAAAAAACTGGAGTAAAATCCGTTTGGCTTACGATCATTTTGAAGGTTTTATAGACAACAAACAATATATTGAAGTTACCCAAGATTTTTACACGTTAATTTCTAGCGAAACTCCTGTATATTCTGGTGAAATTTTAGATTTTGTAATCAACCAAAACAATGAATTAACAACAATTGCTATCGGCTCTCAATTGCCTTTTTTTAAAGAAGGAAAATTGCAAATAGGAAATCACAAGTATTCTTATGACAATTCGATTTTCTGTAACCAACTACCTAAAAATGATCTTTTAAAGACTGCTTTTACGTATTTGAACGCTCCTTTTTTATGGGGAGGAAAAACACCTTTTGGTATCGATTGTTCTGGTTTTACTCAAATAGTTTATAAACTTTGTGGTTATAAACTATTAAGGAATGCTAAAGACCAAGCAACACAAGGTGAAGTATTAAGTTTTATAGAAGAAAGTGAACCTGGTGATTTGGCTTTTTTTGACAATGAAGATGGAGAAATAATTCATGTTGGTATTATTTTAAATGATTACAACATTATTCATGCACATGGAAAAGTAAGAGTAGACACTTTAGACCACAGTGGTATCTTCAATAAAGATTTACAGAAACATACGCACAAGTTAAGAGTCATCAAAAAAATTATATAAAAAAATCCGAAACTTTTAAGTTTCGGATTTTTTATGCTTTCAATTTAAGAAATTTACTGACCTCTAAATTCTTTATATATTGGTCTTAAAGCGTCCGCTTCTTTTTCCATACCTAATGTATCATAAATATTTAATAAAGACCTAACTGTACCTTCATTTCTACTAATGTTATCAGCTTTTACTAAGAAAGGCAATGCTTTTTTATACAATTCTTTCTGCTTAGCTTGTAACGCATCATATTTTTTGAAATTAGATAAGTTTTTATTCATTTCTTCTACAATTTCTTTCTCTTTTGAAAGCATTGTAACCGCTAAGTTCATATAAGCATCTCCATATTCTGGATCTAATTCTATAGCTTTCTTATAGTATTTAACTGCTTCTTCAGTTTTGTCCTGGTTTGCGTTTATTACACCTAAATTAAAAAATAAAGTAGGGTTTGTTGGATCTAATTTTACAGCTTCCTGCATTAATTCACCAAACTTATCCATCTTCTCAAGTTTGATGTATAGTTGAGCTTCATTCAAAATTAAGTTAACATCTTTAGGATTTGCTTGTCTAGCTTCTTGCAAAGCAACAATAGCTTCTTCCGTTTTCCCTTGATTCACTAAAATATAACTGATATTTTTTACAATTTCTGCATATTTAGATTCTAATGTTTTTTGAGTAGGTTTTATATACTGACCTGTTTTCACCATTAAATCTCTATTCGTTTTAGATCCTAAATTCTCTTCTTCTCCAGTTTCTTTATTTGTTCCCAAATATTGTGTAGAAATACCAGTATAACCAATTTCTTTCAACTCTTTATAATGACTTAAAGAAAGATCATAATTTTCTGATAGAGAAGAACTAATTGCTGCATTATAAAGAAAACTAGTATCTTTAGGGCTTAACTTATATGTTAAATAGAAATTATCTTTAGCATTTTCATAATCTTTAGCATTGTATTGTTCTATTGCTTTATTAGAAACAAACTGCACTAAATCATTTAACTTAGGTTCTGCTTCTTTTGTATATTTCTGCTTACCTATTTCTTTCTCATATTCAAACAACTTAGTATATGCATCTGCTGCTTTTTGAACATCTGTTTTACCATAAGCAGCACCTCTTAAAAAGTAATACTTTGCTTTATACTTAGACTCCATAGTTGGCTCCATACTTTCTAAAGATTCTATGATAACTTTAGCTTCTTTAAGATCTCCTTTTTTAATTGCTTTCTCTGCAGACCTTAATTCTTTTTTTTGACCAAAAGCCACTACAGACATTAAGCCTAGTGAAATTGCTAATATTTGTTTTTTCATTTTATTCTTAATTAATTTATTGTTATTCTTGATTTTCATTTGAATCATTTTCAATTTCCGTGCCATTTTCTGTTTCGCCTTCAATGTTCTCTTCTTCAACATCCTCTTCATGAGCCACTTTAGCAACCGCTGCAATACTGTCAGAATCTTTAATATTAATTAAACGAACACCTTGTGTTGCACGCCCCATAACTCTTAAATCTTCTACTGCCATTCTAATAGTCAATCCAGATTTGTTTATAATCATCAAATCATTAGAATCATCTACATTTTTAATAGCAACTAAATTACCTGTTTTCTCAGAGATATTTAAAGTTTTAACACCTTTACCACCTCTATTAGTAATTCTATAATCTTCTAACTTAGAACGTTTACCGTATCCTTTTTCAGAAACTACAAGAATATTACTTTCCATATCGTTAACAGCAACCATACCAATTACCTCATCATTTTCATGTTGCAAGGTAATTCCTCTTACACCAGAAGCAGTTCTACCCATTGGGCGCGTTTTTGCCTCTTCGAAACGAATAGATTTCCCAGACGCTAACGCTAACATTACTTGACTATCTCCAGTTGTTAACTTCGCCTCTAACAACTCATCTCCTTCTTTAATAGTTATTGCATTAATACCATTAGTTCTTGGTCTAGAATATTGTTCTAAAGAAGTCTTTTTAACTTGCCCTTTCTTAGTTGCCATAATTACATAATGGCTATTAATATAGTCTTCGTCTTTTAAGTCTTCTGTTACTAAGAATGCTTTTACTTTATCATCTGGCTCGATATTGATTAAGTTTTGCATCGCTCTACCTTTGGTGTTTTTTCCACCTTCAGGAATTTCATAAACACGCATCCAGAACACTTTTCCTTTTTGCGTAAAGAACATCATATATTGATGGTTTGTACCTACAAATAAATGCTCTAAGAAATCTTCATTTCTTGTAGTTGCTCCTTTTTGACCTCTACCTCCTCTATTCTGAACTTTATATTCTTCTAGGTTTGTACGTTTTAAATAACCAGCATTCGAAATAGTAACAACAACCTTTGTATCAGGTATCATGTCTTCAATTCTCATATCTCCACCAGCATATTCTATAACAGATCTGCGGTCATCACCATATTTATCTTTAATGTGAGCTAACTCACCTTTAATGATTTCATATCTTCTAGGTTCGTTTGCTAAAATATCTTTTAGATCGATAATTGTTAACATAATTGCATCAAATTCTGCACGCAATTTATCTTGCTCTAAGCCTGTTAATTGACGCAAACGCATTTCTACAATTGCTTTCGCCTGAATCTCTGTTAATGCAAAACGTTCAATTAAACTTTCTCTTGCTTCATCTGCATTATTAGAAGCTCTAATAATCTTAATTACCTCATCAATATTATCTGAAGCAATAATTAATCCTTCTAAAATATGTGCTCTTGCTTCTGCCTTTTTAAGATCAAATTCTGTTCTACGAACAACAACCTCATGCCTGTGCTCAACAAAATAATGAATTAGTTGTTTTAAATTTAATTGCTCTGGTCTTCCTTTTACCAAGGCAATATTGTTTACACTAAAAGAAGTTTGTAATTGTGTGTATTTAAATAATTTATTTAATATGATATTAGGAATTGCATCACGTTTTAAAATGTACACAATACGCATTCCGTTTCGATCAGACTCATCTCTAATATTAGAAATACCTTCAATTTTCTTATCATTAACAAGCTCCGCAGTTTTTTTAATCATTTCTGCTTTATTCACTTGATAAGGAATTTCAGTAACAATTATACACTCACGTCCCTTTACCTCTTCAATAATAGCTTTAGCACGCATTACAATACGTCCTCTACCTGTATGAAAAGCATCTCTTACACCATCATACCCATAAATAATTCCTCCTGTAGGAAAATCTGGTGCAGTAATGTGTTGCATTAACTCATCTATCTCAATATCTCTATTATCTATATATGCAAGTGTACCATTTATAACTTCTGTTAGGTTGTGTGGCGCCATATTTGTTGCCATACCTACTGCAATACCAGAGGCTCCGTTTACCAATAAGTTAGGAATACGAGTTGGTAAAACTGTTGGTTCTTGCAAAGTGTCATCAAAATTTAAACGATGATCTACGGTGTCTTTTTCAATATCAGCCAACATGTCTTCTGATATTTTCTGCATTCTAACCTCAGTATAACGCATTGCTGCCGGAGAATCTCCATCTACAGAACCAAAATTCCCTTGCCCATCTACCATCATGTAACGTACACTCCAATGCTGTGCCATTCTTACCATAGAATCGTATACAGAAGTATCTCCATGTGGATGAAACTTACCTAACACTTCCCCTACAATTCTTGCTGATTTCTTGTAAGACCCAGTTGCTTTAATTCCCAACTCATGCATACCAAATAAAACTCTTCTATGAACGGGTTTTAAACCATCTCTAACATCTGGTAATGCTCTTGAAACAATAACTGACATCGAGTAATCGATGTACGCAGCTTTCATCTGCTCTTCAATGTTAATCGGAATTAACTTTTCTCCGTCTGCCATATATATTTTCTATTAATATTTATTCATTTTTTTAAAACAAGGCAAGATACTATTTCTATTGTTATTTACAAAGATTTACTACATCTGAATTTAAAGAGAGTTATCAACATTTATTAATAATTTTTATCCTATTTTTATTTGGCTGATTTTCAATAGTTTTCTAACTTAGTTTCGAAGTCAAACTGTCAGTTTTTCAGCCTTGGCACCTTTTTTGTAATTATTCAAATAAAAAAGGACTAAATTTACATCAATAGATAATAAAATATGGACGATAATTTTTCACCAAAAGTAAGAGATGTAATCGCTTTCAGTAAAGAAGAAGCACTAAGATTAGGGCATGAATTTATTGGGACAGAACATTTATTATTAGGTTTAATTAGAGAAGGAGAAGGAAAAGCAATGGAAATCTTAACTGCATTTGATGTAGACACGATTCTTTTGCGTAAAAAACTAGAACAATTAAACCCTGTAAACCCAACGTTTGCAGAAACTTCAGAAAAGAAAAGCCTGCACTTAACAAGACAGGCAGAAAAAGCACTTAAAACTACGTTTCTAGAGGCTAAACTATACCAAAGTGAGTCAATTGACACTGCTCATTTATTACTATGTATTTTAAGGAACGAAAATGATCCTACTACAAAATTGATTCAGAAATACCATGTAAATTACGACGAAGCCAAAGCTTTGTACAAACAATTACATGCAGACGATGCAATCGATTTACCAAATAACCCAATTGCAGAAACACCTTCTGATGATGATGAATTTGCATCAGAAAAATCGAATCCTTTTGAACAAGCTCCTAAAGGAAAAAACGTAAAGAAATCGAAAACACCTGTTTTAGATAATTTTGGTAGAGATTTAACTGCCATGGCAGAACAAGGGAAGTTAGACCCAGTTGTTGGTAGACAGAAAGAAATTGAGCGTGTTTCGCAAATTTTAAGTAGAAGAAAAAAGAACAATCCAATGTTAATTGGAGAACCTGGTGTTGGTAAATCTGCCATCGCAGAAGGTTTGGCTTTAAGAATTGTAGAACGTAAGGTATCTAGAATCTTATTTGACAAACGTTTGGTTTCTTTAGATTTAGCAAGCTTAGTTGCAGGCACAAAATACCGTGGTCAGTTCGAAGAACGTATGAAAGCTCTAATGAATGAATTAGAAAAGAATGAAGATATTATTCTTTTTATTGATGAAATTCACACCATTGTTGGTGCGGGTGGTGCAACAGGTTCTTTAGATGCGTCTAACATGTTAAAACCTGCTTTAGCAAGAGGAGAAATACAATGTATTGGTGCAACTACATTAGATGAGTTTAGAACAAATATCGAAAAAGATGGCGCTTTAGAACGTCGTTTTCAAAAGGTAATTGTAGACCCAACTTCTGTTGAAGAAACCATTCAAATTTTACAAAACATAAAGAGTAAATATGAAGAACATCACCATGTAAATTATACAGATGATGCCATAGAAGCTTGTGTAAAATTAACGAATAGATATATGACAGACAGATATTTGCCAGACAAAGCAATTGACGCTTTAGATGAGGCAGGATCTAGAATTCATATTACAAATATTGTGGTGCCAGAACAAGTTTTAGAACTAGAAACACAGTTAGAGATCATTCGCGAAAAGAAAACAAAAGCTGTAAACGGACAGAAATATGAAGAAGCTGCTAAGTTACGTGATGATGAAAAAAACATGGAAGCTGCGCTAGACTCTGCTCAGAAACAATGGGAAGATGATTCTAAATTAAACCGTGAAGTAGTTACAGAAGATAATGTTGCAGAAGTAGTTTCTATGATGACAGGGATTCCTGTAAATAGAGTTGCCGAAGCAGAAACACATAAATTACACGAATTACCACAACTAATTAAAGGTAAAGTTGTGGGACAAGATGTTGCGGTTACCAAAGTTGTAAAAGCAATTCAGAGAAATAGAGTAGGTTTAAAAGACCCGAACAAACCAATTGGTTCGTTTATTTTCTTAGGTCAGACAGGTGTTGGTAAAACGCAGTTGGCAAAAGTTTTAGCGCGTGAATTATTCGATTCAGACGATTCTTTAATTAGAATTGACATGAGTGAATACATGGAGAAATTTGCTATTTCTCGTTTAATTGGAGCGCCTCCAGGATATGTTGGTTATGAAGAAGGTGGTCAATTAACAGAAAAAGTGAGAAGAAAGCCATATTCGGTTATTTTGTTGGATGAGATTGAAAAAGCGCATCCAGATGTGTTTAACATGTTGTTACAAATTTTAGATGACGGACATATTACCGACAGTTTAGGTAGAAAAATCGATTTTAGAAACACCATAATTATTATGACTTCTAACATTGGTGCGCGTCAATTAAAGGATTTTGGTGGCGGCGTTGGTTTTGGTACTGCTACTAAAACAGCACAGGCAGACGAGTATGCTAAATCTGTAATCGAAGGTGCTTTAAAGAAATCTTTTGCTCCTGAATTTTTAAATAGAATAGATGATGTAATTGTTTTTAATGCTTTAGAAAGAGAAGATATTCATAAAATTATAGATATCGAGTTAGATAAATTATTGAACAGAATTTCTGATTTAGGTTACACGCTACAATTAAGCGAAAAAGCAAAAGATTACATAGCAGACAAAGGTTTCGATAAGAAGTACGGAGCAAGACCTCTTAAAAGAGCCATACAGAAATACATTGAAGATGCCTTGGCAGAAGAAATTGTAAATTCTAAACTTTCTGAAGGCGACACGATTTCGATGGATTTGGATGAGAAAGAAAACAAACTCACCATTAAAATTGAAAAAGGCGAAAAGAAACCTGAAGTAAGAACAGAGACGGAAACAGAGTCTTAAAATAGTAAAGTCCCAAACGAGAGTTTGGGACTTTTTTTTGTTTAAAAAACGGGTGTTTCTACTTATTGCTTTTGATTCTATAAATTTATAAGTTAGCTCACTACTATCCATTTTCATTAAAAGGGGCACCACACCAATCTTTTGTATTAAAAAAAACTAAAAACCTAATGAAGAAACTTGAGATACATTTTGAAAATTGTTATGGTATAAAAAAACTCCAGCATACTTTTGATTTTCAAAAATCGAAAGTTCAAATTGTGTATGCCCCAAACGGAGCTATGAAATCTTCTTTTGCAAAAACACTTGAAGATATTTCCCTAGAACAGTTTTCTAAGGACAGAATTTTCACAGAAAGAGTTAATCATAGGTCCGTGCTTGTTGATGGTAAAGAAATTTCAAAAGATGAAATTTTTGTTATAAATAGAATGCAAGAAGTTGACTTTAAGGAAGCATCGACCATATTAGCAAATGAGGTTTTAAAAAAAGAATACGATAAAATAAACACAAAACTTAAGGACACTAAGAGAGAAGTCATTAAAACAATTCAACCATATATCGGACTAAAAGAAACTATTATAGAACAAACAATTGAAGCGATTTTTAAAACAGATTTTCTAAATATAATTGAAACTCGAAAAGAAGAAATTGAAGCGATTGAATCTCCAATTTATTCTAATATAATTTACAATGAAATATTCAATGACAAGGCAAATAATTTTTTGCAATCCAAATCATTCAATACAAAAATAAAAGAGTATATAACCGTTTATGACAAGCTGGTAAATGAAAATACTACTTTTTTTAAAAAAGGAGATTTTAACCATAATAATGCCGATAACATTACTAAGTCCCTAAAAGATAATGGTTTTTTCAAAGCAGAACATAAAGTAAAAATTAAGGGTAAAGAAATTGCAGATATTACGGAGTTAGAAACTGTAGTTAAGGAAGAAAAGGAAAAGGTACTAAACAACCCAGAATTAACCTCTAAATTTAATGAAATAGATAAAGCACTTAATGCTAATAATGACCTTAGAAAATTTAGAGGTTACATTGAAAACAATCAAGAAATTATAAAAGAATTTATCAATTTAGACAACTTCAAAAAGAAACTAATACTAAACTATATAGCAAACAATAAAAGCGAATTTAATGTATTCTTAAAACAAATTGAACAGACAAAGATTAGACGAAATGAAATCTCTATAGAGGCTAAAAAGGAACAATCAGATTGGATTAATGTTCTCGATATTTTTAAAAACAGATTTACAGTTCCATTTGAAATAAAAATTAATAACCAAGCAGATGTAATTCTTAAGAATGAACCAGCTTCATTAATTTTCACATACAAAGACGGTGCTTCTTCGAAGGATCTTGGAGGAACAGAAATTAAGGAAAGTTTAAGTACAGGAGAACAAAGAGTCTTTTATCTTTTAAATATTATTTTTCAAATAGAAACAAAAAAGAAAACAACAATCAACCAACTTATTATCATTGATGATATTGCTGATTCTTTTGACTATAAAAACAAATATGCCATTATTGAGTATTTAAAAGACATTGCAGATGAAGATAGGTTTAAATTAATTATATTAACCCATAATTTTGATTTTTATAAAACAATAAAAAGCAGATTTGGAGGAAAAACAAATTATCAAGGAAACTGGAAATCTATAAAGAATATAGATGGTGTTTCATTAGTCGTAGGAGAGAAAAAAGATGTATTTCCTCAATTAAGAAGAGATTTTGCAACCTGCCAAAAATCTTTTATTTCTTGCATACCATTTGTTCGAAATCTAATAGAATATACTGTTGGAAAAGAAAACAAAAACTATTTAATTCTTACTTCATTGCTTCACGTAAAACCCAAATACATACTTGGTAACATCAAAAACACTAAAGAACATACTTTAGGAGATGTCTTAAGTATATTTAATAAAGTTTTTGATTTAAACGAAACTTTACCTGATACAAGTATAAAGGTTTTTGATTTAGCTATTTTAATCGCGGAAGATATTATTCAGAAAAATGAAGCTGTATTAGATTTAAAAGCTAAATTATGCTTATCTATAGCAATAAGGTATAAAACTGAAGACTTTATAATTAATAAAGTTACAGACCAAGCATTCCATAGTAATATTCAAAAAAAAATAACAGGTAAAATTATTGATCAATATAAAAAAGAACTTCCTACTAATAAAAAAGAAATCGAAATTTTTGATAGAGTAAACTTAATGACAGCAGAAAACCTACATCTTAATTCATTTATGTATGAACCACTAATGGATTTATCGGAAGATCACTTAAGAAAGCTCTACAAAGATGTAACAAAACTTTAAAACAAAAAAACTAATTTCGCTAATTACAGATTAAAAGAAGTAATTTGTAGTTGTAACAATGGAGAATATAAAATATTACACGCAATTAAAAAAATCTAATAAAACGCTGGTCGATTTATTAGCGGATGAATCTGGTTTCTCTGAGATTCCGAATACTTGGCATGTAGTAGTTGTAGATATTAAAAACTCTACAAAAGCAGTTAATGAAGGCAAGCACCATCAAGTAAACTTAACAGCAACCGGTGCAATTATATCCGTTTTAAATACCATTAGAAAAGAAAAAAAGAATATTGAAATTCCTTATTTCTTTGGTGGTGATGGAGCTACGTTTATTATTCCAACATTACTTCTCAAAAAAGTTACACTCGTTTTAGAAAACTATAGCCTTCACATTAAAAGAAATGTAAACCTAACACTTAGAGTTGGTTATGTTTCGATTCAGGATTTAGTTGATCAAAAAGCAAATTTAAAAATAGTTAAACATCAACTTACAGAGCAATTGGCAATTCCTATTGTACTAGGAAATGGCTTAAAGAAAGCAGAAGAAATTATTAAAAGTACTTTTATAGAAATAGATTCCGTTGGTTTTAAAGAAGATCTTTTAAACTTAGAAGGAATGGAATGTAGGTGGAAAGAAATCAATCCTACTCAGAATAAAAAGAAAGTTATTTGTTTGTTACTAGACGCTGTAAAAGAAACAGATCAGAAAGATGTTTATAGAGCTATTCTTACTAAAATGGATGCTATTTTCGGCACATTTAACAACAGGCAACCTATAAAGTCTAACAATCTAAAATTAAATTTTAGTATTTCTAAAATTTGGGAAGAAATGAAAATTAGTCTTGCCAATAAAAGCTTCCTTTACTTACTTAAAAATTGGATAGCTACACTTATAGGAAAATGGTATTTTAACATGTCTAAAAACGGAAAACAATACTTAAATCAAATAGGGCAGTTATCTCACACTTTTATGCTAGATGGCATGATCAATACAATTTTCACAGCAGAACAAAGCAAAATAAACCTTTTTGAAACCTACTTAAATCAACTAGAAAAAGAAAATAAAATTGTTTATGGTATTCATGTAACACATGCATCTATAATGTCTTGCTACGTTTTAGACAGAAAAACAAAACACGCGCACTTTGTAGATGGAACAGAAGGTGGGTATACTTCTGCCGCAAAAATGTTCAAAACAAAATTAAAAGCATTGCATTAATCCTCAAATTCTTTCCTTCCCAAATCCTGGTTGCAGTCAAGAAAACCCATGAAACATAAATAATTCTAGAGTCAGAAAGTTTTAATAGCTGTATTCAAGACTAAATCAATGTTAAAACTAACAAGAGATTAACACATTCTATTCTAATTAAATTTTATATTTGTTTTAAATTATAATATTAAAAAATGAAAAAAATAAGCATTGTATTTTTTGCTGTGATAGCAATCGTTTCTTGTACGAAAGAACAAACAAAAGATTATCTCTCAGTATCAGGAAAATTAGAAAATAATAAAGATTCTATTATTACTATATCCGGACAAAAAGGCCCTCTTAAGACGATTACTATAAATGCAGATGGTACTTTTAAAGATACTTTAAAAGTTGAAAAAGCAGATGTTTATGTCTTTAGCACAAGTCAATCTAAAAGATCTCCCATCTATTTAAAAAATGGTTTCGACATTAAGATGAATGGTGATTCAGATAAATTTATGGAAAGTTTTGTGTTTTCTGGCAAAGGTGCTAACAATAGTAATTTTATGATTGCACAAATTGAGGAAAGTCAAAAAATTGGAAATCCTGCTTTAATTTTAGAGCTTGAAGAAAATGAATTTAAAGCCAAGTTAGAAAGTATTAAAAAAAGATATGATAGTATCTTAAATTCTTACGAAGACATCGACAGTTCTTTAGTTTCTAAAGTGAACCAACAAACTACTCAAATGATGAATTACTTTAACCAAGCTTACAACAAAAACAAAGCAACGGCTAAAGGAACTCCTTCTCCTAAATTTGAAGATTACACAGATTTTAAAGGTGGAAAAAAATCTTTAGACTCTTTTAAAGGTAAGTTTGTATATATAGATGTTTGGGCAACTTGGTGCGGACCTTGTATTCAACAAATTCCTTTTTTAAAGACTTTAGAAAAAGAATATCACGGAAAGAACATCGAATTTATTAGCCTTTCTACGGATGAATCTGGAAGAAGTGGTGGTTCTTGGGAAGCTGCAGAAAAAAAATGGAGAGATTTTGTAAAAGCTAAACAATTAACAGGAACTCAATTATGGGCTGGAAAAGATTTTTCTTTTCAACAAGCATATCAAATAAACGCGATTCCTAGATTTATCTTAATAGACCCTCAAGGGAATATAGTAAGTGCAAATGCACCTAGACCTTCAGAGCCAAGATTGAAAGAACTATTTACTTCTTTAGGTATTTAGGATATTTAAATATAAGGCTAAAAAAAAGCGAAATTCATTAATTTGAATTTCGCTTTTTTTTATTAAAATATTTAACTTAAGACCTGGATGAAAATGGAACAAAAAAGGCGAAATTTCATTTAGAATTTCGCCTTTTTTAGTAATAAGTGTCAAAAGATATTATTCTTTGTAAACACCCATATTTGCATATTTATCCATTCTTTTCGCTACTAAATCTTCTTCAGATAAATCTTTTAATTCGTTAAAAGCAAGAACTATTTGGTTTTGAACAGCTTCAAAAGCACCTTGTCTATCAGAATGTGCTCCACCAACTGGTTCTTTAATAATACCGTCTATCAGTTTCATTTTCTTCATGTCTGTTCCAGTTAGTTTTAAAGCCGCCGCAGCTTGTTCTTTAAACTCCCAACTTCTCCATAAAATAGATGAACAAGATTCAGGAGAAATAACAGTATACCAAGTATTTTCCATCATGTACACTCTATCTCCCACTCCAATTCCTAAAGCTCCACCAGATGCTCCTTCACCAATAACTACTGTTATAATTGGTGTTTTTAAAATGGTCATTTCAAAAATATTTCTAGCAATTGCCTCTCCTTGTCCGCGTTCTTCCGCTTCTAAACCAGGGTAAGCTCCAGGTGTGTCTAATAAAGTAACCACAGGAATTCCGAATTTCTCTGCCATTTTCATTAAACGCAATGCTTTTCTATATCCTTCAGGATTTGCCATTCCAAAATTTCTATACTGGCGTGTTTTGGTATTGTACCCCTTTTGTTGACCAATAAACATATAAGATTGATCGCCAATTTTACCTAAACCACCAATCATTGCTTTATCATCACCAACATTTCTATCCCCATGAAGCTCCATAAAAGTATCTCCACAAATGGCTTTAATATAGTCTAAAGTATAAGGTCTATTTGGGTGTCTAGATAATTGTACACGTTGCCAAGGCGTTAAATTTTTGTATATATCTTTTCTAGCAGTTTCTAGTTTTTTTGCTATTTTCTTACAAGTAGCAGTAACATCTACTTCACTTTCTTCACCAATAATCTGGCATTTTTGCAGTTGATCTTGAAGCTCTTTTATTGGCATTTCAAATTCTAAATACTCCATATTGTAGTGATTTGATTTTAGTTGTTTGTAAGGACAAACATACTATAAAATTTGCTTTTTCAGGTAAATTTAACTTACTTTTTTCGCTTTAGCTTTTGTTGAAATTTCTCTTTTAAAGTACTTCTATTTTTAATAAGTCCGTTTAATAAAACTACAAACAATACAATAAAAGCACCTAAATAAAAGGTATTGCTCATTTGTTCTTCATCACCAAAAATAAGCAAAGCTAAAATTATTGCATAAATAGGTTCTAAATTAATGGTAAGCATTACGGTGTATGGAGAAAGATACTTCATTACTTGTACAGAAGCAATAAATGCATACGCCGTACAAATACTACTTAATAATATAAGATATAACCAATCTGTTGTTGGCACCTGAAAGAAACTTATAGTAAAACCATTTGTAATCAACAAATACATTGTTATAAACACAACACCAAAAAATAATTGATAAAAGGAAATAGTATCTGCTGTATATTTTTTGATAAATAAACCATTTAAAACAGCAAATAAGGCTCCTAAAAAAGAAGCTATTAATGCATAAATAATACCTAATTTATACTGACTTTCGAAATTAAAAATAATATACAAACCACCAATTACAAGCAACCCTAAAAATATTTCTAATGTATTAATTTTTCTTTTAAAAAAGACAGGCTCTATTAATGATGCAAAAAAAGCACCTGTACTCATGGTTACCAAAGCTACCGATACATTAGAAACTTTTATTGCTTTAAAAAAGAAAACCCAATGTGTCGCAATAATTACTCCTGTAAAGAAAAATTTTATAAGTCCTTTTTTATCAACTTTAAATGATTTTTTCTTCCATAGAAAGTAAATAGCAATAAACACTACTGCCAATAACATTCTATACCAAACTAACGGAATTGCATCAATGGTTATTAAAGCGCCTAAAATTGCAGTAAAACCCCAAATAAAAACAATCAGATGAAGTAATAGATAATTTTTTAGTTTACTTTCTTGCATGGAAGTAAAGATAAATAGCGATAAGACCAAACATAATATTAGGTAGCCAAACGTAAGCTATCGCATTAACACCTGCAACAGAACCCAAAACTTCGCCCACTTTCATAAAGAAAACATACAAAAACATAATACCAACGCCCACTGCTAAGTTAACACCTGTACCACCTCTTCTTTTTCTAAAAGCCAGAGCAACTGCAATAATAGTAAGAATATAAGACGCTATTGGCAAGCTTGTTCTTTTATACAGTTCTACCAAATAGGCATTTAAATTTTTTACCCCTCTTTTTTTTGAAATATTTATAAATTTCAGCAATTCATCTGATGGCATTTCTTGTGCAAAAGCAGATTTGTAGATTAAATCTCTTGGTGTAAAATTAAATACAGTGTCTATTTTATTACCAGAGAAAATACTATCTCTATCTTTATACACTAAACGTTTTCTCCAGCGAGTTAAAGTAAATATAGAGTCTTTATCATTGAATCTTAAGTTATCTGCAGAAAGTTTCGATTTTAATTCTAAGCCATCATAAGTTTCTGAATTAAAATCATACCCTACATTTGTTTGTGTATTAAAACTTCTAATAAAAATATAGGTACTATCTGTAAGTTGCAAACTAAAGTCAGAAACGTACTTTAATTCGTTTTTTTGTCTATTGTTATTTATGTATGTACTTTCAAACTTTTTCCTAACCTTACTACTATTTGGCACCACATAATGATTCATTGCCAAAGAAAGTAGGGTAATTAAAGTTGCACCTACAAAATAAGGGTACAAGAAACGCGTAAATGAAACTTTTGCATTTGTAATCGCAATAATCTCTGTATTGTTAGAAAGCTTAGAAGTAAATAAAATTACAGCAATAAATAATGCCAAAGGCATAAACGTATTCGCATAATAGATAATGAAATTTATATAATAATCATTTAAAATTTCATCTAACTCCAAGTTTGGGTGTTCTAAAAAGTTATCTACTTTTTCAGAAACATCGATAGCAATTGCTATTGGAATTAAGATTAACAAGGTAAATAAAAATGTTACCAAGAATCTCTTTAATATGTACCAATCTATTATTTTCAAAAGAACATCTTTCTAATTATTAAAAATTCCTCGTTCCAAAAACATGGAATAAAGAATGACAAAATATTTATAACCTTTTGTCCATTTGTTTTACCATTTTATCTTTCCACTCTCTAAAATCTCCTGCTAAAATGTGCTTTCTTGCTTCTCTGGTTAACCAAACATAAAAACCTAAATTATGTATAGAAGCAATTTGCTTTCCTAGCATTTCTTTGGCAGCAAATAAATGACGTAAATAGGCTTTTGAATACATGGTATCTACCCAGGTAATATCCATATCATCTATTGGAGAAAAATCATCTTCCCACTTTTTATTTTTAATATTAATAGACCCGTGTGCGGTAAACAACATTCCGTTTCTTGCGTTTCTTGTTGGCATTACACAATCGAACATGTCAATACCCAAAGCAATATTCTCTAAAATATTAATTGGCGTACCAACTCCCATTAAATAACGTGGTTTGTCTTCTGGTAAAATTTCTGTAACAACTTCTGTCATTGCATACATTTCTTCTGCTGGCTCACCTACAGAAAGACCACCAATTGCATTTGCTTGCTGACCAGAATTGGCTATATATTCCGCAGATTGTCTTCGTAAATCTTTATATGTACTTCCTTGTACAATTGGCATAAAAGTTTGCTCAAAGCCATATTTAAATGGTGTTTTTTCTAAATGTTTTATGCACCTATCCAACCATCTATGTGTCATATGCATAGATCTTTTTGCATAATTATAATCACAAGGATACGGTGTACATTCATCGAAAGCCATTATAATATCTGCTCCAATTGTACGCTGAGTTTCCATAACATTTTCTGGTGTAAAAAAGTGCATAGAACCATCTATATGGCTTTTAAACTTTACGCCTTCTTCGTTAATTTTTCTTCTTCCAGAAAGTGAATATACTTGGTAACCACCAGAATCTGTTAAAATATTACTATCCCAGTTCATAAATTTATGCAAACCACCAGCTTTTTCTAAAATTTCCATTCCTGGACGTAAGAATAAGTGATAGGTATTTGCTAAAATAATATCTGGTTTTATTTCATTTTTTAATTCTGTTTGATGAACTCCTTTTACAGTTCCAACAGTTCCCACGGGCATAAAGATTGGTGTTTCAATCTCTCCATGATCAGTAGTTATAACTCCTGCTCTTGCCTTACTTTTTGGGTCGGTAATTTTTAGATCAAATTTCATTGTTGACAAAGATACTATTATTTAAGAATTGATAAATAAAATGAAGTGTTATAAAAAACGAAAAATATTGGTTACTTTTTGTTACCTAATAGGTGCGTTAAGGATTGAAATGGAAATCCTTTTTTATTTGTTTAAATAAAAAAGATTGCAATGTAAAGCCTGACCTGAAAGGGAACGCCCAAATATTACCAACGTTTCTTTTTAGAAGATGCTATTGCACTGTTTCTTTTCGTTTTTGGTGACGATTTTCTAAAAGAGGCACTTTTTTTATTAAAATCGTTTTTTGTGGGTGCTTTATTTCTCTTTGGTTTGGCTTGTTTTGGTTTTTCTTCTATTGGTGAAGCTTCCTCCGTTTTAGAAGATGTAGAAATCATTTTATTAATTCCCTTCATCTCTTCATCTGTTAATTCTCGCCAATCTCCTGCTTGCAAATAACCAAGATCTACATTCATAATTCTTGTGCGCTTTAACTTAGTTACTTCATAATCTAAGTATTCGCACATTCTACGAATTTGACGATTTAAGCCTTGTGTTAAAACAATTCTAAAGATTTTATCACTTACCTTTTCGACTTTACATTTTTTAGTAACGGTTCCTAAAATAGGAATTCCATTCCCCATACTTAATATAAAATCTTCTGTAATCGATTTATCTACAGAAACAAAGTATTCTTTTTCGTGGTTGTTTCCGGCACGCAATATTTTGTTTACAATATCACCATCATTTGTTAAGAAAATTAAACCTTCAGAAGGTTTATCTAAACGCCCAATTGGAAACAATCTTTCTGGGTAGTTCACATGCTTTACAATGTTATTTGGTTCTCTATCATCTGTTGTAGAAACAATACCAACTGGTTTATTTAAAGCAATGTACAAGGTAATATTCTTAGGCTCTACCAATCTTCCATCAAACTTCACTACATCTTTTTTACCAACTCTATTACCTAATTGAGTTGGTTTACCGTTAATAGTAATTCTGCCTTCTTTTATAAATTTTTCGGCTTCTCTACGAGAGCAAACACCTGAAGAACTTATATATTTATTAAGATTTATAGACTGTTGATTGTTAGTTTCCAATGAAAAGTATTTTCCGCAAAAGTAAGTATAATATTACAACTCTATACTTCTAAAAGTTAGATTAATTCTTGGTGAGTTTACTTTTTTAGTTGGTGGTAACCTGTGTAACCAATTCTTTTGCGTTCCTTCTTTCATCACCAATAAGCTACCATTTTCTAAAACAACATCTATTCTTTGTTTATTCTCTTTATGCTTAAAAGAAAATTTACGCTCTGCACCTAAAGACAAGGAAGCAATAGCACCATTTTTTTTTAACATTTTTTCTCCGTCGGAATGATAAGCCATTCCTTCTTCTCCTGAATGATATAAATTCAGGAGACAAGAATTATAGGTTTCTCTACTTTCTTTTTCTACTATTTCTTTTAACTCCAATAATTCTTTAGTGAAGATATTTGCCGTTTTTGTTATTTTAGAGTAGGTATAAGAATATTCCGATTCGCCATACCAGGCAACTTTTCTTTTAGTGATTATTTTCTTACCAAAAATAATAGCTTCATCGTTTTTAAATTGAATGGTTTCCATTAATTTTTGATAATAAAAATTACATTGTTTTTTATTTAAAACGAGTCCGTGATAATTTGTAACGCCATCAAAAGGAAGTACATTTTTTATTTTTTCTGAAGAAAATAAATCCATTTCATAAAAATACGAATATTACACTATATGAAAAAAAATATTAAATATTAAAAGGATTTTCTATAGAATGTGCAATTTCTGTAAACCATTTTGCGCCTTCTGTTGTCATATAAATATGATCTTCTAAACGGATACCAAACTCATTTGGCACACAAATCATTGGCTCATTACTAAAAGTCATTCCTACTGCTAGCTTTGTTTTGTTGCCTCTAATAATGTAAGGATATTCATGAATCTCTAGTCCGATTCCGTGCCCTGTTCTATGTGGTAAACCAGGTAATTTATAATCTGGCCCTAAATTATGAGCTTCTAAAACTACTCTAGAAGCGTCATCTATAGTACTACATTCATTATTTAAAATCGAAGCATTAAAAGCCGCTAATTGGGTTTCTTTTTCAATATTCCATATTTTTCGTTGCAATTCATTAGCTTCCCCAAAGATGTAAGTTCTTGTAATGTCTGAAATATAGTCATACAATTGACACCCCGTATCTACCAAAACAATCTCGTTCAATGCTAGGTTCTTCGGACTTTTTACTCCGTGTGGAAAAGAAGAATCTACGCCAAACAAAACGATACAAAAATAAGATCCAGCAGGAGCGCCCATTTTTTTATGCGCTTCATGAATAAAGTTTTCTACTTCTTTTGTAGAAATACCAACTCTTAAAATTCTTGCCGTTGCTTTTTGAACGACCATTGTCATATTCATTACATGCTGAATAATGGCAATTTCTGCTTTTGATTTCACCATTCTACATTCAGAAATAATAGGCGTTGCAATTTCAATTGAAAAAGAGTGAACTTCTTTATTCAGTCCGTTTATAATAGAAAATGGTGCACTTTCATCTAACTGAACTTCTCCTTGTGTTATATTGTTATTTTTTAAAACCTCAAAAAACAATGCATACGGACTTTCATGTTCTTCCCAACCATGAATTGTGCCTTCTATTTCTAAGAAATCTTGAATGGTTCCTATCTCAAAGTTTGGCACAATATAATGAACCTCTTCATTTGGTAAAATAATTGCACCCACAAGACGCTCACTTGCATGCCAATGTGTTCCTGTAAAATATAACAAATTTGTACCTGCATTTACATACAATGCTTTTACATTATTTGCTTTCATTAACTCGCAAACTTTATGAATTCGCTGTTTGTATTCTTCTTTCTGTATTGGTTTTATATTCGTTTCTAAAGGTTTCAATGCCTTCAATTCGTTTTCTGCGCTAGCGCCACCAATTCCAAATGTATTCATATTTTTAAAATTTTCTGTCTGGGTTAAAAGGAGAAATATCTAAAGATATTTTCTTCTTTGCAATTATTTCTGAAACTATTTTCCCTGTTGCTGATCCTAAACTCCACCCCATCATTGCATGACCTGTGGCAATTGTTAAGTTTTCACATTTAGAAGATTTACCAATATACGGCAATCCGTCTGGTGAACAAGGTCTTAAGCCACAAACTGCAGCTTTTTTTTCTTTGGAAGTAATTTCTAAGTTATTGTAATATTCTTTTGCCGCATTGGCAATAGTTTCTACTCTTTTAGGATTAATATCATGATTAATACCTGCAATTTCCATAGTTCCTGCAAAACGTGTAAAACCACTCATAGGGGTTACCGCAACTTTTGCTTCGCATAAAATTGCCGGAATTGTAATCTTTGTTTCTCTTTCTACATTAATACTGTAGCCCTTTCCTGCCTGAATAGGTATTTTAATTCCCAGTTTCTTTACGATTAAAGGACTCCAACTTCCAGCTGTTAAGACAACCTCATCTGCTTTTATTATTCTTTTATCAGAAATAATTTCTGTAATTTTCCCTGAAGATAAATTGAAGTCTTTTACAGTTTCGTTTTTATAAAAAGCAACACCATTTTGCTCTAAATAACCAATCATTTCTTTCATAAAAATAGTAGGCGTCATGTGTGCATCTGAATGATAATAGATAGCTCCTTTTACATTTAAACTTGCTTTGCTTTCTATTTTTGCAACCTCTTCGGCTGTTAAATTTTCAACTTTTAAGCCTTGTTGAATTCCTACTTTACCAATTTCCCATTCTTCCTCACCTACTTTATCCGATTTATAGCACATTAACAATCCTTTTCTTTCAAAATGGAAGTTAAAATCATTCGACTTTTTTAAATCTTCATACAAATCTCTTCCCAATAAATTAATATTTAAAATAGCGGGAATTGCTTTTGCTACTTTTGCTTTTGTAGCAGATTTCTTAAAAGCCAAACTCCATTTCAAAAACTCTAAATCAAATCTTGGTTTTACATAAAACGGACTTGTTGCATCAAACATCCATTTGATGCCTTTTGTAATAATACCTGGAGCTGCTAAAGAAATAAAATGACTAGGCGTAATATAACCTGCATTTACATACGAAGCACCAGAACTCATATTAGATTGATCTATAACGGTTACTTTACAACCTTCTTTTTGAAGGTAATACGCTGTGCATAAACCTATAATTCCACCACCAATAATTACTACTTCTTTTGACATTGAATTGTTGTTCTAAATTTTATACAAAAAAATAAGTTTCTAGGTTTAATCGTTTTATATAGATGAATTAAATAACTTGAAAGCCATGTGCGTAAGGATCTTCATCATCGATAACAATTGTATTGTAACCATACACTTTTGCCCAACCTTTAATGCTTGGTACAATTGCAAGTTTGCCATCTAGGGTAGTTTCCCCTTCTACTTTACCAGTAAACTTAGATCCAATAAAACTTTCATGCACATAATCTTGTCCTACTTTTAATTTTCCTTTAGCATATAGCTGCGCTAATCTTGCGGAAGTTCCTGTACCACAAGGACTTCTATCAATTGCTTTATTTCCATAAAAAACAGCATTTCTTCCATCAGAATTTTTATCAAGCGGACTGCCTGTCCATAATACATGCGTTACATCTCTAATAGTTTCATTCTCTGGATGAATAAATAAATCTGGATATTTAAGATTGATTTTTTCTCGTATCGCTTGCGAATATTGTATAATTTTACCTGCAGTAAAATCTTGGATTCCAGAAAAATTTTCTTGAGGATCTACAATCGCATAAAAATTTCCTCCGTAAGAAACATCGAATGTAAGTTCTCCTAATTCAGGGCAATCTATAGTTAAATTCTCTGCTGCTAAATAACTTTTTACATTCACTATTTTCACCCAATCTACTTTTTGGGCAGTTTGTTTATAGGTTATATGAACTAAACCAGCAGGCGTTTCCATTTTAATTTCACCCGCTTTTTTTGGCGAAATTAAACCCTCTTCTATCGCAATCGTTATGGTACCAATTGTACCGTGTCCGCACATTGGCAAACAGCCAGAAGTTTCTATAAATAAAATAGCAAAATCGTTTTCTGGGTCGTGTGGCGGAAACAAAATTGAACCACTCATCATATCATGTCCACGAGGTTCAAACATTAAACCTTTTCGAATCCAATCAAATTCTTTTAAAAAATGCTGACGTTTTTCACTCATATTGGTGCCAATAAGATTTGGGCCGCCACCAGCAACAACTCTTACAGGATTTCCACAGGTGTGCGCATCAACACAGAAAAAAGTTTTTTTACTCATTTAATTTATGATTGATTGAATTAGTACAACTAAAATATTAATCTATTTTTCCTGTTGATTTTATTCCATTTACACTTCTTAAAATTCCTAAAGGATTTTCGTTTTTAAGGGCATCTGGTAATAAGTTATTTGGCCAATCTTGATAGCTAAATGGTCTTACCCAACGTTTTATAGAACCAACACCAACGGCGGTAAATCGGCTATCTGTTGAAGCAGGATATGGACCACCATGAACCATAGATTCACAAACTTCTACTCCTGTAGGCACTCCGTTAAAGATAATTCGTCCTACTCTATCTTGTAATGCATGTACAATGTTTCTGTATGTTTCAAGCTCGTTATTATCTGCTATAATTGTCCCTGTCAGTTGTCCTTCTAAATTAGAAATAATGTGTTCTAATTGTTTTTCATCTTCACATTGAATTACCATAGAAAATGGTCCGAAAACCTCTAAATGTAATGTTGTATTTTGTAAGAAATCTTCTCCTTTAACAGTTACAACTGCTTGTTGTGCGTAATTATCTTGAACAACTTCTGAATAGTTTGCTGTAACAGAAACGCCATCTTGAGAAACTACTTTTTCTTTATTTTTTAAATAGCCTTCTTTTATATTTGGGTGCAACATTACAGAAGGATTTATTTTAACAATCTCATTTGACAATGTATCTATAAAAGACGTTAAACCCTCTGATTTTACACCTAAAATTAAACCTGGATTTGTACAAAACTGTCCTGTTGCTAAAGTGATAGAACCTGCATAGGTTTTTGCTATATCTTGTGCTCGGTTTTCTAATGCTTTTGGTAATAAAACTACAGGATTAATACTTCCCATTTCTGCAAAAACAGGAATAGGTTCTTCTCTTTTTGCTGCCAAATCATACAACGCTCTTCCGCCTTTTATACTTCCTGTAAAACCAACTGCTTTTACACCCGCATTTGAAACCAATTTTTGTCCGACTTCGATTCCACTGGAATTTAAGTTTGAAAAAACACCATTTGGCATATTTGTTTTTATAGCTGCTTTCTGAATTGCCGATGCAACTAATTCCCCTGTACCTGCGTGCATTGGATGCGATTTCACTATTACAGGACAACCTGCTGCAAAAGCAGCAGCTGTATCTCCTCCAGCTGTAGAATATGCCAGCGGAAAATTACTTGCGCCAAAAACAACTATTGGTCCTAATGGAAAATTGAATTTTCTAAGATCTGGTTTTGGTTGTGGTTCTCTATTAGCGTCTGCGGTATCTATTGTTGCATCTACCCAAGAACCTTCTGCTACTAAATTAGCAAAACTTCTTAATTGCCCAATTGTTCTTCCTCTTTCTCCTTTTGCACGTCCTTCTGGCAAACCTGTTTCTGAGCAATAAGTCTGAACCAACAAATCATCTAAAGCTAAAATCTCATCTGCAATTGCATTTAAGAAGACTGCTTTTTTATCTCCAGAAACCTGACTAAACTCCTTAAAGGCTTCGGATGCTAAGTGCACTGCTTCCTCTATTTCTTCTGAAGTTGCTTCTGTAAAAATAGGGCTATTTTCTTTATTTAATTCTGGATTAAATGTTTGAAATGTTTTATTCCCTTTTGCCGATAGTTGATTTCCAATATAATTTTTTCCTGTTACCATAGCTGTATTCTCTATATCTTACACAAAAGCAAGATTGTTGTTTATAAGTTAGATTTTCTTTTTATAGTGCATCAAACCGCTTTTGTGTTAGGGATTGCCGCATTTATTGAAGCTCTTGTGCTTTTTTGCACAAAGCGACTACTGAAAGCGCGACCGCTTTTTTAAGCGGGAACACCCAAATTATTTATATGCTTTTATAATCTGGTAGTGTTGGTCTTACCGCCAAAGCATCTGTAATTACTTTAATAACTCTTACTCTTTCTTCGCCTTCTAAAACCAATCTTGGCGCTCTTACAAACTCACTTCCAATTTTGGTATGTACAGATGCAAGTTTAATGTACTGAACTAACCTAGGGTTGATATCTAATTCTAATAAAGGCATGAACCATCTGTAAATTGCTATAGCTTCTTTAATTCTGTCTGCTTTTACCAAGGTATAAATTGCAACTGTTTCTGCCGGAAAAGCATCTACCAAACCTGCCACCCAACCATCTGCACCTAAGACTAAACTTTCTAAAGCTAAGGTGTCTACACCTGTCATGATTGCTAATCTATTGCCAAACCTGTTTTTAATTCTTGTAATATTTGTGGTGTCTCTAGTTGATTCTTTTACTGCTTGAATATTAGGACATGCTTCTAATAGTTCTGCAAACATATCTAAAGTTACTACCAATTTATAGTCAATTGGGTTGTTGTAAATCATAATTGGTAAAGATGTACTTTGTGCAACCGCTTTAAAATAGGTTACAACTTCTGCATCACTTGCTTGATAGCGCATTGGAGGCAAAATCATTAAGCCTTTTGCACCATCTTCTGCTGCTGTTTTTGCTAAATTTATAGCTGCTTGTGTGGTTTGTTCTGCAATATTCATTAAAACAGGTACTTTGCCATCTACAAAAGCAACTGTTTCTCTTGTTAATTTACGCCCTTCTTCTTCAGATAATGTACTTGCTTCCCCTAAAGTTCCACCTAAAACAATTCCATGAACACCAGCATCTAATTGTGCTTTAAGATTTACTTTAAACATGTCTAAATCTAGTTCATCATTTGCTGTAAATTGTGTAGTTACTGCTGGCATTACACCCTTCCATTCTATACTCATAATCGTAATTATTTATTTTTTTTCAAAATTAAGACGAAAGGGAACATTTTTATTAATCTTGTTTTATCCAATACTAATACTTTATTATCCGTATTTACATTATAATTATTTATTAAGGATATTTTTTACCTATTTTTATGAAATGAAAGTTTTACCTTTTCAAATACCGAAGCAAAAAGATGATGCGCTTATTTTTCAAGAAGACCTTGTATTTTCTTTTTATGACAAGTTGCATCAGCATGAAGAGATACAAATCTGTTTTATAAAAAAAGGGACAGGCACTTTAATTGTTGGTGACACAATTAACGATTTTAAAGAAAATGACGCACTAATTATTGGTAGCAATGTGCCTCATGTTTTTAGAAGCGATTCTAAAATAGATGAAAAATCTCATATGATTACATTATTTTTCACAAAAGATTCTTTTGGTAATGATTTTTTTAATCTGAAAGAACTTAACATTTTTAATGATTTTTTTACGCAAGCTAAACATGGTTTTAGAACAACTTCTAATCATAAGAAAATAAAAAAACAGTTTTTAAAACTGAAAAACAGCTCTAAATTAGATCGGTTTATCATTCTTTTAAAACTGATAAAACACATTTCTAAATCTAATTTCGAGAGTTTATCTTCTTTTATTTATGAGAAAAAATATACGGCAATAGAAGGAAAGAGAATGCGAGATGTTTTTGAATATACCATGAAGAATTATACAAAAGGCATTACTTTAGATGACATTTCTGAAGTTGCTGCTTTAACTAAAAATGCTTTTTGTAAATACTTTAAAAAAAGAACAAACAAGAGTTATTTTAGATTTTTAAACGAATTAAAAATAGAGCATTCTTGCAAATTAATTTCTTCTAAAACGGATTTAACACTTGCTGAAATTGCTTTTAAATCTGGCTTTAAAAACATATCTAATTTTAATAGACAATTTAAAGTAGTAAAAAATATGAGTCCGTCTAATTATAGAAAATTAAAAGAATAATAAGCGTTCAATTATTATAAAAACCTCTTAGTTAATTATGATAATATTTTCGAAAATGAAGAGTTTAAAAGTATAAATAACTTTTTTTTTGATTTCTATAAAATTTAAAAGAGCCCTTAAAAAAGGACTCTTATAATATACTAAAATAAGGTTTAAGAGCAAATCCCTATTCCATTTCATCAGATAAATTCATTGCCATTTCATGGTCGTATTTACAACAACCTGGTAACCCTTTGTAAGCTTCTTCGTTTCCAGATACTTTATCTGTATCATAACCAGACGCTGCTATTGCTTTATGTATATTCATTTCAGCCGTTTTGGTATCATCAAAAGAAACATCAATTTTCTTTTTATCTACGTCCCAAGTTGCACTTGTTACACCTTCTAAGTTGTTTACTGCTTTTTCAATCGTGCTTTTACACATACCACAATTTCCTCTTACTCCAAAAGAAACATCTGTTGTTGCCATTGCTTTAGAAACTTCTATTGTTTCTTTTTTTGTTTCTTTTTTCGCATCGTTTTTACAACTTGTAAACACCATAGCTGCTATTACAGCAACACTTAAAATTACTTTTTTCATTCTTTTAAAGTTTAATTGTTATTATTCTATTACTTGCTTTACTTCTCCGCAGGTTAGCATTGCTTCCCCAAAATACGGATTGATTACTTTTTCTTCTCTACTTAACCAATATGCACCTTTATTATTATCTGCCATTGGACAAAATTGATGATACACCTTTTCATTGATTCCAAATACTTCAATCGCGTTGGCTAGATATGCAGAAAGATTTTTAAAATCTCTTCTTTGTTCTGTAATTTTAGAGGTATTTAAAATTGAATTCGCCGCTACTTTTAATTCTTTTTCTAAAGACATCCAATGGTTATGAACTTCTTTGTCTTTAAATAACTTCATATCTACTTTAGACAAATTATCTAAGACCTTTTCTACTGTTATCTTTACGTTTTTTGAATCCTCTTTTACCAAAGCATCTTTCAATTTAAGATACTCATTAAAAACTAATTTTAATTGACTTTGAAAATCTTTAGATGCTTTCACTCTTTCATTTATATTCGAATGAATTTTATTTTTTGTTGAATTTATGTTTTCAATACCAAGATGCTCTTCGTGACCTGTTTTTGTTTTACCTCCAGATGCATTCATCATCGATTTTTTACCTTGTAATTGCGCTGCAGCATCTACCGTAAAGGTACCGTTTGTTACTATTTCATCTCCATTATTTAGTCCTTCTAAAACCTGATAATTAGCACCAACCCTATTTCCTAGTATAATTTTACGCATCTCAAAAATAGGTTCATTTTTATTTGCTTTCAAATAGACAACAGAACGTTTTCCTGTCCATAAAACAGCCGTTGAAGGGATTGTTACTACCGCTTCCTTACTTGAAGTAATGCCTTTTATTTTTCCTTCAACAAACATTCCTGGTTTAAAAAAATTATCTTTATTATTTAAGACTGCTCTTAACTGTACCGTTCTCGTTTTAGTGTCTAAGACAGGATCAATAAAATCTACAATAGCCTTCAATTCTTTGTTAGAATTTGTGGTTATTAAAATAGCTTGCCCTTTTTTGAATTGATTGATTTGATTTTCATACACATCAAAATTAGCCCAAACAGTTGAAAGATTTGTTATTTTAAGTAAAGGTTGCCCTTGTTTAATATAATCTCCTTCTGCAACTAATTTTTCTGAAACGGTACCAGAAACGGTTGCATACACAGGAATATTTTCCTTCACCTTACCTGAAGTTTCTATCTGATTAATTTGCTTTTCAGAGAGTTTCCATATTTTTAATTTATTACGTACCGCATTGTATAATTCTGATTGCGTTTCTTTTAAAGATCTGGCAGTAATTAACTCTTGTTGTGCAGCATATAATTCTGGTGAATAAATACTTGCCAATAATTGACCTTTTCTTATTTTTTCACCTGTAAAACTAATATTCAATCTTTCTATTCTTCCCGAAAAATAACTTACCTGAACAGTATTTGCTTCTTCATTTTCTACAATTTTACCAGATAGTTTAGTGGCATTATTTGCCATTTGAGCTTCTCCAACAGTAGATGTTAAAATGTTAGCCAATGCCATTGCATTTTTAGTTAACTTAAATTGATCTGCCATTAAGCCTTCTGCACTAATTTCTGCAGGAATTAAATCCATTCCGCAAATAGGACAATCGCCAGCTTCTGGCTGCATAATCTGTGGGTGCATAGAGCAGGTCCACATTTGGCTTTTTTCAGCTGTTTCTATATGATTGTGCGTTGTTTCAGTTGTTGATGCGCCTCCAAAAAGTAGCCAACCTAAAAGTAGACCAGCTAATAATATTCCGATATAAATTATATATTTTTTCATTTTACTATATTTTAATATTTCTTAACCTCAATGCATTTACAATAACAGAAACAGAACTGAAACTCATTGCCAATGCAGCAATCATTGGAGATAATAAAATTCCGAAAAAAGGAAATAACAAACCTGCTGCTACTGGAATACCTAAGGTGTTATAAATAAGTGCAAAAAATAGATTCTGCTTGATGTTTTTCATGACTGCATGACTCAAGTTTTTTGCTTTCACAATGCCATGTAAATCGCCTTTTACCAAGGTGATCATCGCACTTTCAATAGCCACATCTGTTCCTGTTCCCATTGCAATACCAACATCACTTTTAGCTAGTGCAGGTGCATCATTAATTCCGTCTCCAGCCATAGCAACCACTTTGCCCTCTTTTTGCAGTCTTTCTACTTCTTTCATTTTATCTTCTGGCAACATACTTGCTTTAAAATCGGCAAGATTTAATTCTAAAGCCACCGCTTTTGCTGTATCATGATTATCTCCTGTAAGCATGATTACTGCAATACCTCTGTCTTGAAGTTCTTTAATAGCTTTTGCACTGGTTTCTTTTATTTTATCACTAATAACTACATAACCAACAACTATTTTTTCAACCGATATATAAGAAACTGTTTTTCCTTGTTTTTGATAAGTTTTGGCTTCCTCTTGCATTTTCGAAGTAATTTCTGCATTTGCATATTCCATCATTTTAGGATTTCCCAAGGCTACTTTTTTATCATTAATAGCAGCTTCAACACCTTTTCCTGTAACTGCACTAAATCCGTCTGATTTTAATACTGCTACATTTTGTTCTTTCCCATATTTAACGGTTGCTTCTGCTAACGGATGTTCACTATTGCTATTTAATGAAACAATATATTGCAATACTTTGCTTTCACTAAAATCATCATTAAAAGAACCTATTTTTTCAACCGTCGGTTTTCCTTCGGTAATCGTTCCTGTTTTATCAATTATAAGTGTATCTACCTCGTCCATTTTTTCAAGTGCTTCTGCATTTTTAATTAACACACCATTTTGAGCACCTTTACCAACACCAACCATTACAGACATTGGTGTTGCTAGCCCTAAAGCACATGGACACGCAATTATTAACACCGCAATTGCATTTACAAATGCATACACATATACGGGTTCTGGTCCCCAAAACACCCAAATAGCAAAGGTTATCAATGCTATTAAAACAACTATTGGCACAAAATAACCAGAAACCTTATCTGCTAATTTTTGAATTGGAGCACGACTTCGACTTGCATCGTTCACCATTTTAATAATTTGAGAAAGTAACGTATCTGAACCTACCTTCTCTGCTTTCATTAAAAAAGATTGGTTGCCATTAATTGTACCGCCATTTACTTTATCGTCTTTAGCTTTATTTACAGGAATCGGTTCTCCTGTGATCATAGATTCATCAATAGTAGTAGCTCCTTCTGTAATTACACCGTCTACAGGAATTTTATCACCTGGTTTAACTCTTAAAATATCATGCAAGACTATTTTGTCGATAGATACTTCCACTTCCTCTCCAGCTACAATTTTTATAGCTTTATTAGGTGCTAACTTCAACAACTCTTTTACTGCTGAATTGGTTTTGCTATGTGCACGAGACTCTAAAAGCTGCCCTAAAAGTACTAATGTTAGTATAACCGTTGTTGCTTCAAAATATACATGTACTGCACCAGATGCTGTTTTAAATTGATTAGGAAAAATGTCTGGGAAAAACATGCCAAATACACTAAATAACCAAGCAACACCAGCTCCAATACCAACAAGTGTAAACATATTTAGATTCCATGTTTTTATACTTTTATAGGCGCGTTCAAAAAACATCCACGTAGCAAAGAACACAACTGGAATGGACAATCCAAATTGAATCCAATTCCACAGTTTTTGTTCCATAACATCATATAACGGATTGTTAGAAAGCATTTCACTCATTGCAATCAAGAAAATTGGTAATGTAAATACAACTGCAATCTTAAACTTTTTTACTAATTTTTTATACGTTTTTTCTTCGGACGAAAGGTCTGGTTGTAATGGCACTAAATCCATTCCGCAAATCGGACAATCACCAGCTTCATCTTTAATAATTTCTGAATGCATCGGACAGGTCCATTGTTCTGAATTAGTAACAGATAAGTTTTGTTCTTCCACTAAATCCATTCCGCAAACAGGACAATCACCTGCTTTGTCATAGGTTTTTTCGCCTTCACAATGCATCGGGCAATAAAATGTACCCGTTCCTTTTCCTTTAGGAAGTTCTTCTTTTACTTCTTTAGTATGATGATGTTCTCCTGGTTTATGAATACTATATCGGCCACCATCATTTTTTAAAGCTTCTTGAAAGGCTTCTATCTTAATATCTGCTTCCATCTCTATAGTTGCCGCTGCTTTCTCTAAATTAACGGTAGCTTTTAAAACTCCTGCTACTTTTGAAAGTGTTTCTTCAACGTGACTCCGACAACCGTTGCAAGTCATTCCGTGTATGTGGTATGTATGTTTCATTATTTCTATTTTGAATTAAAGAACTAATTTATAATGTTTTGATAAGAAACATTTTTCTAATTCTAATTTATTTTTATACAATTTGGTCTAAACCTTTTCTATCCCAATTTTGTAATTTTCTATATTCTGACATTGACATTCCTGTTACAGACTTAAACTGCTTCGCTAAGTGACTGCTATTGTTATAATTAAAACTATAGGCTATTTCAGAAAAGTTTAATTGATTCAATTGTATTTGCTCTTTTACTTTTTCAATTTTTAAATTGATTAAATATTTCTCAAGTGTAATTCCCTCAGATTTGCTAAAAACCTTGCTTATCAAAGAATATGTTTTTCCTAATTCCTGCGCTACTTCTGAAAGAATTTTGTCTGTATCATTTTTAGTTATTCGCTTAATCATACTAATCTTAATTTTTTCAATCAGAATACCAGAAGTATCTTTTATAAGTTCAAATCCTTTTTCATTTAAGATCTTTTCCAGTTTTGCCTCATCTATACCTTCGTAATTTTTTATAACTACTTTCCCCAATTCTAAAGATTCGATTTCCATACCTTCATCATTCAAAAGCTTTGCAATAGTTGTTTTGCATCGATCACAAACCATATTTTTTATTAACAATGTTTGCTTCATTTTATTGAGTTAAATAATTAATAATTGTCGCTTGCAGATAATAAGATTTCACTGACTCAATTAAATTCATTTGAAACTTTAATTGCAACTCTTGAATATCTAAAACGTCATTAAAATCAATACTACCTGTTTCGTAGCTTCTTATTAAAATCTCTTCTGCATTTTTTGCCTGTTTTAGGTTTTTATGCTGCGTCTTAAATTTTATACGTGCTTGATTTCTTTGTGATATCGTTTTAGCCAACTCTGACTTTAAAACATTCAAACGTACATTTTTTTGCAACTGAATTTCTTGTTGACGCATTTTATTTTGCTTCGAAATAGACTTGTAGCGATTGTTAAAAAGGGGAATTGTAACTGAAACCATAGGCATAATAATATCCTTACCATTATCTACAACATTCATATCTGTTCTTTCTGAAACAGAAATATAATCTAATCCAAAACCTAGTGTTGGTTTAGCTTCACGTAAATTAAGTGCTTCCGATTGTGTTACAGATTCATAGAGTTTATCGTATTTTAACAATTCTGGATTTAGGGTAAGTGCATCAAACGAAAACTGAATATCTTTAATAGGTATCTCCAAATCATCAATAACCGTTACACTCTTATCATAATTACGATTTAACAAACTATTTATAGCGGCTTCAAATCCTTTAGATTGTTGCCTAAGTACTTCTTTTTCCTGCTGCAATTCATTCTGTCTAATCTGTAATCTTAATACATCAACCGCAGATGCTTTACCAACCTCTACGGAAGTAAGAGCAAGGCGTTCATAGGTTTTTAATAATTTGATATTCTCATCAAGTACAAGTTGTTTTGCTCTTATTTCATAGAGCTGATAGTAAAATTGTGAAACCGAAAGTATCAATTTTCGTTTTGCAATCGTAATTTCTACATAATCCGCTTCTGCCATAGAAGCCGCGTAATTTTCTCTTGCAGTAATGGTACCAAACCAAGGCAACATTTGTTTTACCGAAAACCGAGCCCGTTGCGCTCCTGTTCTTGTTTCTGGTTCACTCACAAAATAACCAACACCAAATTCTGTATTTGGTATGGTATTTACTTCATTCACTTTTTCTGAAGCAATACGATATTGCAATTCAATTTTTTGAATTTCCGGACTATTTGTCAATGCTTCAGAAATAAGTGTTTCTAATTGTTGCGCATTTCCTTCTAGGTAAAAAAACAAACAACAAAGAATTAAGACTGCTTTAATATTTAATTTTATCGTTTTCATTAAGATGCTTTTTTAAGTTGATATTCTTTTTTCCAACTATACAATACAGGCACAATAAATAAAGTTATTAATGCGATTAACATGCCGCCAAAACTTGGTATTGCCATAGGAATCATGATATCACTTCCTCGACCTGTAGATGTTAAAACAGGTAATAATGCCAAAATTGTTGTGGCAGTTGTCATTAAACAAGGACGAATTCGTTTTTCTCCTGCTTCCACAATAGATGCTCTTATTTCCTTTCTGTTTTCTGGTGTATTTTTATCAAAAGTTTGCGTTAAATACGTTGCCATTACAACACCATCATCTGTTGCAATACCAAAAAGTGCTATAAAACCAACCCAGACAGCAACACTTAAATTAATAGGATGCATTTGGAATAAAGCCCGAAGATTTTCTCCAAAGAAATTAAAGTTTAAAAACCAATCTTGTCCATAAAGCCAAATCATTATAAATCCACCTGAAAATGCCACAGCAATTCCTGTAAATACCATTAATGATGTGGTAACTGAACGGAATTGGAAATACAAAATCAAAAAGATAATTGCCAATGCTAAAGGCACCACAACAGACAATGTCTTTTCTGCACGTAATTGGTTCTCATAGGTTCCTGTAAATTTATAATTGATTCCTTTGGGAACTATCAATTCCCCTGAGTCTATTTTTTGTTGGATTAAAGCTTGTGCATTTTCTACAACACCTACTTCTGCAAAGCCATCTAATTTATCAAACAAAACATACCCCACTAAAAAAGTGTCTTCACTTTTAATTACTTGCGGACCTTTCTCATAACGAATCGTTGCCAATTCACTTAAAGGAACAGGACTACCGCTAGAAACAGGAATGTATATTTGTTCTAAGTCAGTTGGGTTTGCTCGTAATTCTCTAGGATAACGAACGCGAACACCATAACGCTCTCTTCCTTCAACAGTCTGAGTTAAAATCATACCACCAACTGCAACTTTTAAAACCTCTTGTACATCTTCTATTGAAATACCATAACGGGCAATTTTTTCTCTATTGATATCAATTAATAAATACGGTTTTCCTACAATTCGATCTGCAAAAACAGCTTCTTTCTTAACCCCTTCTGCTCCTTTTAAAATAGTTTCTAACTGAACTCCAAAAGCCTCAATTTGCTTTAAATCTTGTCCTTTTACTTTAATTCCCATAGGTGCGCGCATTCCTGTTTGCAACATCACCAATCGCGTTTCTATAGGTTGCAATTTAGGCGCAGAAGTAACACCGGGTAATTTGGTAACTCTTACAATCTCATTCCAAATATCATCTGGAGAATTAATTTCTGGTCGCCAATTTCTATAGAATTCGCCATCTTCATCTTCAATTAACTGTTGGTTAGACACATTAAGAACTGTCGAAATAGTTGCAGTTTTGTTCTCTACAATATTCGAATTGATCACTAAATTTTCATTGTGAATTAACCTTCCGTCTTTCAATTCAAACAGGCCATTATCATTTACTTTATAACGTTGGCGCTCTCCGTATTCATTCAACATATATTCTGGTTTATACTGAATAATATTCTCGTACATAGACAAAGGAGCAGGATCTAAAGCAGACTCTGTTCTACCAGCTTTACCAACAACTGTTTTAATTTCAGGAATACTTGCTACCGCCATATCTAATTGCTGTAACACCCGTTTATTTTCGGCTACACCAGCATGTGGCATCGAGGTTGGCATTAATAAAAATGATCCTTCATTTAAAGAAGGCATAAACTCTTTTCCTGTATTTTTCATGATGAAAACACCCGCAATAACAATAGCAGTCGGTATTGATAAAAACAAAATCTTATGATCTAAACACCATCTTAAAATACGTGTGTAATAATTTCTAAAAACAGTAAAAACGCCTAACAATCCGAAACAAATAATGCTTACAAAAATAAGATTCCAAAAGATATTTTTATCGACTCCTAATGGTCGCCAATATTCTGCTAAAAGAAATACAATCGCTAACGAAGAAATTATAATATTAAGTAAGTTTGCACGCTTTTCAGTAATTTTCCCTTGAAGTTTTAAGACACCAGAAATACCAAATGCAATTAGAATGATTCCTAACCAATAACCATAAATAATGGTAACAATTCCCAATACAAGCAAAACTGCATTTATAGCATAATTAAAATTCTTTTTTATTGTTTTCTTTCTGAATAAGAACGCTGCAAATGGTGGTATTAAAAATAAAGCTACAATAATAGAAGCTGTTAAAGCAAAGGTTTTTGTAAAAGCCAAGGGTCTAAATAATTTTCCCTCTGCACCAATCATCGTAAATACCGGAATAAAACTGATAATCGTTGTCATAACTGCGGTTACAATAGCACCAGAAACTTCTGCGGTTGCATTATAAACAACTGTATTTATTGGTAATCTATCTTCATTTTCATCTAAGTGTCTTATAATATTTTCTGAAAGTATGACGCCAACATCTACCATGGTTCCAATAGCAATTGCTATTCCCGAAAGGGCAACAATATTTGCATCAACATTAAAAAATTTCATGGCAATAAACACCATTAACACAGCAACTGGTAACAATCCTGATATTAAAATAGAAGCACGAAGATTAAATATCATGATGATAATCACTAAAATAGTGATTAAAATCTCTAAGGTTAAGGCTTCATTTAGCGTTCCTAATGTTTCTTGAATTAATTCTGATCTATCATAAAAAGGTACAATTGTAACTTGAGAAGTTCGCCCATCTGCTAAAACCTTTGATGGTAAGCCTGCACTTAATTCACTAATTTTTTCTTTCACATTATTGATAACTTCCATTGGGTTTGCTCCATATCTTGCTACCACAACGCCACCAACAACCTCTGCTCCCTCTTTGTCTAGGATGCCTCTTCGTGTTGCAGGTCCTAAAGAAACTTGTCCGATGTCTTTTATTTTTATTGCTGTAAAATCTTCGGAAGTAACTACGGCATTTTCAATGTCAGAAACGGACTTTACATATCCTAAACCACGGACTAGATATTCAGCTTGGTTAATTTCTAATGTTTGTGCACCAATGTCTTTATTGCTCTCTTTAACTGCTTTTACAACCTGACTTAAACTGATGTTGTATTGTCGCATCAATTCTGGATTTACATCTACCTGATATTCTTTTACATACCCGCCAATAGAAGCAACTTCAGAAACACCACTTGCAGAAGACAACGCATATTTTACGTAGTAATCTTGAATGCTGCGTAACTCTTGTAAGTCCCAACCTCCAGTTACATTTCCGTCTGTATCACGACCTTCTAATGTATACCAAAATATTTGTCCTAATCCTGTAGCGTCTGGTCCTAAAGCAGGATTAACATCTTCAGGAAGTAAACCACTTGGTAAAGAATTTAGTTTTTCTAAAATTCGACTACGACTCCAATAAAACTCAATATCTTCTTCAAAAATGATATAAATGCTTGAAAAACCAAACATAGAGGAACTTCTAATTGTTTTAACACCAGGAATTCCTAGTAACGAAGTTGTTAATGGATAAGTAATCTGGTCTTCTATATCTTGTGGCGAACGACCGTCCCATTTTGTAAAGACAATTTGTTGGTTTTCACCAATATCTGGAATGGCATCTACTGCTACAGGGTCGCTAGGTAAGAAGCCTGTATCCCAATTAAAAGGTGCGTTTACAGTTCCCCATCCCACAAAAAGAAGGAGTAATAAAACTGCTACTAGTTTATTTTCTATTAAAAATTTGATGCTTTTATTGAGCATTGGTTTTGATTATTAAACAGTTAAACATTAGTGTTAAAAAAAACACCGAATACAGCGATATATCCTTATGACACTAAAGCCATAGGATAAAATAAACTATTGTTTAAAAATCAAATTAAATACGTCTCGTCAAGCTTGAAGATTTGACTTGTGACGAGTGGTGATTTGTAAGTTGCGTAAGAAGGTAAATCGCTATCTAAATCTTCAAAAAGATTGCTATAAGAATATACAAACGCTGCAATAAATATTTGTTGTTCAAAAGAAATTTTAGCTACTTGAAGTTGTAATTCGTCTTGACCATCAACGACTAATTGTTCTTCATTACAGCAATTATCATTGGTAATAGCACATCCTTCTTTTGAAGGTTTTTCCATTTCCATCCCGCAGCCTTCTGCTTTATGAAACATTGCCGTTTCTACCAAAATGTCTCCACAAAAATGCATACTAAATGTAAATGACATTGTAGAAAATAAGACTACAAAGGCCAATACAATTGATATTATTTTATGTGAAGTTTGTTTCATACTAACTACAAAGGTATAAAAATTTTAACAACTGCTCATTCTACTTAACAGAAGTTTAACCAACTAAAATTCAATATTAGTTTTGGCGGATTTGAGTTCTCTTTAATCTCTTTTAAATAAACTAGTAAAACCTCTACAGAAATCAATCACTATAACCAAAAATAGAACTCATTTATTTCCAACTTCAAGAAAAGATACATGTTCTTATTTTGTTAATCATTTCTGAAGATGATGTTTACCAGAGTTTAAAGTTAGACTATTCCAATTTGCTTTATTCCATTTGCCATATTCTTAGGAAACTTATTTTAAAAGCATCATCATTGCTTTTAGTTATACTATTTTCTATATAAGTATTAATGTAACTAATTCTATCAATTCCGGAAGGATGTGTAAAAGTAGCAGAACCTAGCAAGTTTTGCAAAAAAGAGAAATTAGAGGTTAGTAAAATAAATTCTTTATTAAGTTTAATTTTAATTAAATGAATAGCAATTAAATCTGCTAAATATTCGGCTTTTTTATAATCGTTTGTCACAGTACCTTTAGGGATACTTCCTTGTAAATCAAAAAGCCTTGCTTGTGAAATAGTTACGATATGTGCAACTTCATGCGCTAAAGCAAATAATTGAATTTCTTCTTTTGATAAATTTACCAAACCCTGACTCACTTCTACATAACCAAAAGCTGCACCTGCATTGATACCTAAATCGTTTTTATCAATTTTAAACTGTGTAGGTATTTCTGCATCTGAATATTCTTTAAATAAAGGTAAAACAGATTTATTGTATATTTTTACTATTTCTTCTTCTTTTGTTAATAGAATATCTTCATTTTCAGAATGTATTACTTCGTTTGTAGAATTAGAATTGCAACCTAATATCAAAATAGAAAATAGTAGTATAATAGATTTCTTCATTTTTAAATATGTTATATAAAAACAAACACCCTTATAATTAAGGATGTCTGTTCAATAATAATAATAATAATAATTAAGAAGGGGTATTAAATTAATTAGCCAAATAAGTATATGTTTTATCTACTGTGTTACCACCTTCATAAGAAGTGTAAGAAGCACTTAAAGGATAATTATCTGTGTTGTACACATAAGTAACAGTATCATCTGCCAAAGTACCAGAAATAGGGTTATTTGCATTTACTGATTCAATACCAACATTAATAGCAGCAAAGGCAGCAGGGTACATTCCTTTAAAAGGGTTATTTTTAGTATCGTAAGTAGCTTCAGACGGATTTGTTTGAGCTGTTCCTGTGTTCGTTTTTATTACATTTCCATTAGTATCATACTCAAAGGTTTTAATATCATCTACAACAGCATCTGTTTCTTCATGATTTGTTCTTTCTTCTTTAATTAAGTTTCCAGAAGCATTATATGTATAGATATAAGTATAAACTAACACATCTTCTTCTTTCTTTTCTGCTTTTACAATTTTTCCAGATTCATAAGTATAAGTTGTACTAGCATTAGTGGCTGTTTGTTTTTTCTCTATCACTTGATTTTTATCGTTATAAACCAAATCAACTACTGTAGTAATTGTAGTTCCCCATTCATCTGCTTCTGTAGAAACTGTATTAATAAAATTTGCATCGTTATAAGAATACGTAGTTGTAGATAAACCAAACCAAAGTTGATTTACTGCATATGTCTCTAACTTAGACCCACTACCAATTTCACCACGAGTATTTATAGTAATCGTGTATACTTTAGTTGTTTCTTCATCTTGTGCAGTTACCGTAAAGGTTTTAGATTCTCCATCTACAAATGTAATTTCTGCATTAGAAACTGGAGAAACAGTCGCTTTTTCAGATACTTCAATTGTAGGAACAACTGCTGTTAAATTTGTTCCAAAAGGGACAGTTACAATAATATCGGTTCCTAAATCGTAGGTAATATCTTCGGCGTTAACACCATCAATAGCTACTGTAAAATCTGTTATAGTTGCTAAAGAAGATAGCATAGGTGCATCATCTTCACTTGAACATGAAACAGTGGTAATAACTAAGACTAAAAAAACACTAAGGGTAGAAAAAAATTTCTTCATAATTTAAATATTTAATTGGGTTATTTTATCTTTTTTTTGAATTTGCAACCCATAAGATAACAACAGGGTACAACAGTTTGTTATTTATAGATTGGGGTTATTAATAGTTGCATCATTAGGAAAAGGAATAACATATCTGTCATCATTTTTATCTAAAGTATAGGTTACGCCGTTAAAAGTTTTTACTAATTTAGGTTGCGTTGTTCTTCTTAAATCATTCCATCTATGACCTTCTATAGCAAACTCTCTTCTACGTTCTTCTAAGATTTCTGTTTTTAAGTCATTATTGTTTAATGTATTTACACTTGCTTTATAAGCAGTAAAACCATCGGTTGTGTATCTATTTTCTGCAAATGAGATTAACTTCTCTTTTGCCAAAACGTCTTCATTTAACGCTGCTAAACATTCTGCAATGGTTAAATGTAATTCGGCTGTTCTGTAAGAAACTTTAAACTTATTTTCTGCATTTTTTTTAGAACGAAAACTTCCGTCTGTCTTTTGCTTGAAGTAGAGTGAAAAACGTAAATCTTCCGATTGATTGTAAGCATCAATTAAAGTGTTTGAAATAGTTGTATTGTTCACCATATCAAAAGAAGCAACCGTTTCTAACGCCAAAATAGATTCTACAGAGTTGTATTCTGATGGCATTATAGAACTGTCTACATTTAAATTTTGAATTTTAGCATTCATTGCCAAAGCTTCATTTGCTATATCCATCGCTTTTTGCCATTCTTGTTGGTATAAATAAACCCTAGATTTAAAAGCTTTTACGGCTATCATTGAAAATCTATAGTTATAACCTACCTCTTGTTTTTCAATTTTTATTAAAGATTCTGCTTGTGCTAAATCACTTAAAATTAAAGCATATACCTCTTCAACTGTTTTTACGGGATATTCCTTTTCTGAATCATATTTTAAAGTAATTGGCACACCAGCGTCTGTATTTGCAGTTGTTTTATGATAAGGTTTTGCATATAAATTTATCAACTCAAAATACTGCATTGCTCTTAAAGCATACGCTTCTCCTACTAATTGTTCTTTATCTAATTGATTTCCTTCAATAGTTGCTTCATTATTTATTACGTGATTGGCATAAAAAATAGTATTGTATAAACTTGCATACGGAAAAACACTGGCTAATGGACTTGGGTTTACATCATTCCAAATAAAAAGATCCTCGTAATGTTCTACTCCCAATGCATCTTCACTTAAAGACAACTCATCTGTTCTGTAGGTTGTTAAAACCTTATGCTCTTTAGCTATTGAATATGCAGAAGTTAAAAAACTTCTATATTCTTCTACAGATTTAGGAATTACTTGCCCTACGGGTTCTATATCTAAGTAATCATCACAAGAGATAAAACTTAAAACGATAAAGATGCTATATATTATTTTTTTCATAAATTATTATTTTAGAAAGAAAGATTAAATCCGACTGAAATTATTTTAGGAATTGGTTGTGCGTATAGACTACCATACGTTTCCGGATCGAAAAAACCGTCATAATCAGTTCCGAAAACAAATAAATTACGTCCTTCTATATTAAAGTTTAAACTAGATATATTTAACTTTTCTAATTTGCTTTTAGGAATGGCATAACTAAGTTTTACACTGCTTACACGGATGTAAGAAATATCTTTCACCCAAATATCTAAGTCGTTATACGTTTTCCCATCATCTGAAGAGTTAAACCAAGTGTACACTAAATCGGTATCGAAACCAGGTGATGTTAAGCCAATTAAAGCTGGATAACTACCTGTACCTGCTTTTAAAATATCTGTATTGTAATTATTTCCTGGTTGTGCCAAAGCAAGGTTGTAACTTGGTGCTCCTTTTACGGTTTGTTTAATATTAAAATTAGTTAACACACGTAAATCGAACTGTTTGTATTTAAAACTATTTCTAAAACCTCCGCTAAATTTCGGAGTTCCATCGCCCACATAAGAATATAAGTTTCTATGTTCTTCTCTTGTTAATTGGTTTCCATTTGTGCCTTCTTCTAAATTATAAAAATCTACAGCAGAAACTTTTTTACCTTCTTTCCAAAACAATGGCAATCCGTTGCTATCTAATCCAGCAGTTTTAATTGCAAAAATGGCATTTACACTATATCCTTTTAAAGAAGGTTTAAAATCTTCTTCTCTAATTTCAATATTATCAACAATACTTTTATTATGAGAAATATTGAATCCACTTGTCCATTTAAAATTGGGTGTATCGATATTTGTAGTATTAATAGAAAGTTCAAATCCTTTATTACTTACAGTTGCCCAATTGGTATTAATAAAATTATAACCACTTTCTAAAGGCACAGATCTTAAACCAATTAAATCGGTACTTTTTCTTGCATAATAATCTCCGGATATATAGATTTTATTATTTAACAACCCTATGTCTAAACCAATGTTTGATGATACTGTTTTTTCCCATCTTAAGTCTGCATTAGGCGCATTTAAAGCTCTAATTGTTTCTTCACTAACACCTGGTAAAATAGAAGAGGTATAATATTCTCCAACTACAAAAGGTGATGTTGTTTTGTCTATATTTCCTTGTACTCCGTATGATGCTCTTAGTTTTAAATCGCTTACAAAGTCTAAATTATACATAAAGTCTTCTTTATATACATTCCAAGAACCTGCAAAAGACCAAATAGGTAAGTATCTATATTTAGGATTCACTCCAAATAAGTTAGAGCCATCATATCTTAAACTTGTAAAAGCTGTATATTTTTTATCATACGTGTAAGAAGCTGTTCCGAAAAAAGAAGCATACGCATTTTCACTATATGTTTTTTGATAAGGATCAAACAATGAATTTGTTAATGAACGTTCATCTGTAATAGCGATAGAAGTTAAAGTATTGCTATTATAACCAAAACCTTTGGCATGAATTTGGGTTCTCTTATTTCTTCTAAATTCTGTACCCAACATAACATCTAATTCATGCACATCGTTAAATGAAGTGTTGTAATTCGCTGTCGTTTTCCAGTTGTATTGAAAAACATCTGAATTCCAATTCTGAATAATTCCGCCTTTAGGCATATAATACGAAGTACCTGTAGATGATGCATATTGAGATCTTTGTTCGTATTTACGGGTATAGTAACTTTCTTCTCCACTATATTTTTCTGTCTTATCAAAATCTAATTGTAACCCTAATTGCGTATTAAAATGAATGTCTCCATTTAATTTATAACCTGCATCAAAAATGGCTTTTAATGAACTTGATACTAACTCATAATTGGTGT